>DGZR01000041.1:10019-14113 GCA_002397155.1 Firmicutes bacterium UBA4975
GCCTGGTAAGTCTGGAGGGTGCGGAAAAATTCGTAGAATTCCGGGTCCTGGCCGTAGGCCTGGGCGTATATCTTCAGCGCTTCTGCTTCGCCCTCGCCCCGAATCCTTTCTGCTTCGGCATAAGCCCGGGCCTCGATGATCGTGGCCTCTCGGTCGGCGCCCGACCGAATTTTCTGGGCTTCTTCCTGCCCCTCGGAGCGGTACTGCATGGCCATCCTCTCCCTTTCCGTCCGCATGCGGTTGAAGATATTGGCGTTGTTTTCGCTGGGCAGATCAGTGCGTTTGATGCGCACGTCCAGGATCTGAATGCCGTAATCCCCCACATCCACATTGGACTGGCGGACTATCTCACTGAGCATGGTTTTGACGTAGTCCTTATCGGCGATGAGAATTTCCGCATTTATTTTGCCTATCTGCTGGTTGAGATGGGAATAGATAATGTCCTCCAGGCGGACATAGGCGCTGGCCTCGGTGCGCATGGTGACCCTGAACAGAGCGGGGTTGATGATCTTCCACTGGGCGTAGTTGTCCAGGATGACTTTTTTCTTGTCCTTGGTGGTGACTTCCCGGGCTTCTACGTCGTAGGTGATGAGGCGGCTGTTGTAGTAATCCACTTTGTCCAGGAAGGGCACCTTGAAAAAGAGTCCGTTTCCTTCCACGATGTTCAAGTTCTTAAAGCGGGAATCCGCCAGGGTGCCCTGCAGGGCGCTGGCATCGTTGACAATTATCTTGTGAATCTCGCCAAAGCGGGTGACGATGGCGTGCTCGGTCATGGCGACGGGGAAGGTAAAGAGGTTAAAGAGGATGTAAATCCCCAGGGCGGAGGCAGCCACGATTACCCAGGTCTTTATCGACTTTTTCAATTGCCTGCCCCCCCTTGAATGGGCAACCACTTGAGGGTGTTGCCCTGTTCGTCAACTATATAGACGGTGATACCCGGCAGGATTTCTTCCATCGTCTCCAGGTACATCCTGGTCCGGGTCACGCCCTTGCCCTGCCTGTATTCGGCCAAAATGCTGTTGAACAGCGCCACATCCCCGGTGGCTTCGGCAATTCGTTTTTCTTTGAACGCCTCGGCCTGGTTCAGGGCTTCTGCAGCGTTCCCCCTGGCCCGGGGGATTGTTTCATTGGCATAGGTTTCCGCTTGGTTGATGTAGGAGGTCCGGTCTTCCCGAGCGCTGGCCACGTCCTTAAAAGCATCGTTCACTTCGTCGGGAGGAAAGACATCTTGCAGTTGCACTGCCGTAATCGAGATGCCCAGATGGTAGCTCTCGCAGATCGACTGCAGGTCGTCACGGATTTCTTGCTGGATGCTGAGCTTGTCCTCAGTAAGGGCCGCGTCCATGGGATGGTTGGCCACCACCCGGCGGATTGTGGCTTCTGCCGCCACCCGCAAAGCTTGCTCGGCCTGGGTGACTTCAAAAAAGAACTTTTCGATGTCGACGATCTTGTATTGGACGATGGTCTCGACGTTGATCAGGTTTTCATCCCCGGTCAGCATCAAGGACTCCACCGGCACGTCCCGGTATTCCGCCGCAGCCCCTTCTTTTACGGTGCGGAAACCAAATTCCAGGCGTTTGACCTCAGAAACCTTTGCTTTGTAGACCTGGTCCACCAGGGGAATTTTCCACTTCAGTCCCGAGGTGTTCACTGTCTCTACATGACGGCCAAATCTGAGCACTACCGCCTCTTCACCGGAGTCTACGGTGTAAAAACCCCGGGATAGGATGACGAGGCCGACGAGGACGACGACCAGGGGCAGGATAAATCGGACCCAGGCCGGGGCCGGCCCCACGTTTATTACTCTGTTCATCACAACCCACCTCTCCTTAGTTTCACCAACACTCATTATATACTAAAAAAACCGGCTAAACATATAAACCGGCTTTTAGTTATCCCGCTGGTAAACTTCTGCCGCCGCCTGCTCCCGGGAGATGTATCCATACTCCGCCATCCTGTCCAGGACGTAGCGCTGGCGGCTTACCGCCAGTTCCCAGTTCTGCACCGGGGCCAGGTAGTTCGGGGCCTGGACCAGGCCGGCCAGCAGGGCCGCTTCGCCGATGGTCAAGTCCGCCGGATCCTTGTCAAAGTAGGCCGAGGCGGCCCGGGCCACCCCCCAGTTTCCGGCGCCAAAATTCACCTGATTGATGTACATCTCCAGGATATCTTCTTTGTCGTACTTCCGTTCCAGTTGGAGGGCAATGCTCATCTCAGCCAGTTTGCGCAGCAGGTTTTGCTCCAAGTTGAGGAAAATGTTCCGGGCAAGCTGCTGGGTGATGGAACTGCCCCCTTGGCTGATGTCCCGGCTCCGCAGGTTGATGAGGGCGGCTCGGCCCAGTCCCAGGTAGTCGATGCCCCCATGCCGGTAAAAGCGGTGGTCCTCAACGGCGACAAAGGCTTGGCCGATGTGAACCGGCAGCTCCTCAATTTCCACATAGTCAATACGGTATTCCCGTATATTAGCCACCAGCTTGCCCTCAACATAGCTTATGCTCTTTACGTCGCCGACCATGAAGGGGGCCGGGTTCTGCCAATCAATAGTCCATACTACCAGGCCGTAGCTAAAGGCCCAGTAAAGGATCAGGCTTGCTAAGACTAAGACCAGCAGCCGCCGACCGTGTTTTTTCATGAGTTCTCTTCCCCCCTTCGTCCTCTTGCTATTATAGTCCTTTCCCCGGGGATAGGTCATTAATCGCCGACTTTTTTAAAAAAGAAAGACACCGGGCATCCGGTGTCCAGGCCGCAGAGCGCCTGGCCCTCCAGAAAAAGGAGGGCCTTAAACTAGGGGTCGGTCTATTGGTAGTTGTGGCAAGCCACCAGGTGGCCGTTGCCCAGGTCCTCCATCTCCGGCGTCACTTCTCGGCAGATGGGGAGGGCACGGTTGCAACGGGTGTGGAAACAGCAGCCCGGGGGAGGATTGATCGGACTGGGGACATCGCCTTCCAGGAGAATCCGCCGCCTCTTGCGTTCCAAGGGGGGATCGGCGATGGGCACCGCCGAGAGCAGGGCCTTGGTATAGGGGTGGAGGGGATGGGCGTAGAGCTCGGAACTCAAGTTGACTTCGACAATCTTGCCCAAGTACATCACTGCCACCCGGTGAGAAATATACTTGACCATGGACAGGTCGTGGGCGATAAAGAGAAAGGTCAAGTGCAGATCTTCTTGGAGCTGTTCCAGGGTGTTGACAATCTGGGCCTGTATCGAGACGTCAACGGCGGAAATCGGTTCATCACAGACGATGAATTTTGGTTCTACCGCCAGGGCCCGGGCAATTCCCACCCTTTGCCGCTGGCCGCCGCTGAACTCATGGGGGTATCGGTTGATGTGGTCGGGGTTCAGACCCACCAAGTCGAGGAGGTGCTGGACTTTTTCCAAGCGTTCTCTTCTATTCCCGGCCAGTCGGTGAATGTCCATGGGTTCTCCCACAGTGTCTCCCACCGTCATTCGCGGATTGAGGGAGGCGTAGGGGTCCTGAAAGATCATCTGCATCTGGCGGCGGATCTGAGTGTTGGTCCTTGTCGTCGCGAAGACATCGGAACCCTCAAAGAAAATCTTCCCGGCCGTGGGCCTGTACAGGCCTATTACCGTCCGGCCCACGGTGGTCTTGCCGCAGCCGCTTTCTCCCACCAGGCCCAGGGTCTTGCCCGAATCCATGGTGAATGAAATGTCGTCCACCGCTCTGACTAATTGGGGCTTTCTAAATGTGCCGCCCCCCAGGGGAAAGTACTTGCGGAGATTGGTTACTGCTAAAATCGGGTCGTTCATTATCCCACCTCCTTAGGCCGCCGGGTTCGGGGCGCCAGGGGATGTTGCAGCCAGCAGTTGACCGAGTGTTCTAAATCCCCGTCAAAGGCCGGCGGCCCCTCCTCGGCGCAGATTGCCATGGCATGCTCGCAGCGGGGCAGGAAGGGGCAGCGATCCAGGGGCAGCAAGAGGTCAGGCGGCTGGCCCCAGATAGGCAACAATTTGTCTTCCGGCCCCATGTTGAGGCGGGGCAGGGAGCGCAATAGGCCCCAAGTATACGGGTGGAGAGGTTCGCAGAGCACTTGATCCACCGTTCCCTGTTCGACCAGGTTGCCGGCGTACATGACCAG
>DGZR01000041.1:14352-15391 GCA_002397155.1 Firmicutes bacterium UBA4975
ATGGCGGTGTTCAGTTCCTGGCGGATGTTTTTCAGAACCTCGATGATCTGGGCCTGAATGGTCACATCCAGGGCGGTGGTGGGTTCGTCGGCGATGAGGAGCTTGGGATCGCAAGCCAGGGCCGTGGCAATCAGGACCCGCTGGCGCATGCCCCCGCTCAGTTCGTGGGGGTAGGATTTGAGCCGGGTCTTGGGCTCGGGTATACCCACCAGGGACAGCAGTTCGATGGCCCGGGCGTCTGCCTGGGACTGCATCATTTTTTTGTGCAGGCGCAGGACTTCGGTTACCTGAGTGCGCACGCTGAGAACGGGGTTGAGGGAAGTCATTGAATCCTGAAAGATGACGCTGATGTCATTTCCCCGGATCGTTTGCATCTGGGCTTCGCTCATGGTGAGGATTTCCTCGTCGTTAAAGAGGATTGAGCCCCCGGTTATCTTGCCGGGAGGGGAGGGAATCAAGCGCATTATGGACTGAGCGGTGACGCTTTTGCCGCAGCCCGACTCCCCCACTATGGCCAGGACCTCACCTGCATTCAGGTCAAAACTGACTTTGCGCACCGCCCTGACAGTTCCCGCGTAGGTCCGAAATTCAACTTCCAAATCCCTTACTTGTAAGAGGGTATTCATCTTCTCACCTACTTCCGCATCTTGGGATCTAAGACGTCGCGCAAACCATCGCCGATAAAATTAAAGGCTAAAAGGGTGATGCAGATCGAGACGGCCGGAAAAACCAGGACATGGGGAAAGGACTTGAGGGCCGTCAGGGCATCGGAGGCTAGCATACCCCAACTGGCCATTGGCGCCGAGACACCCAAACCGATGAAACTGAGGAAGGATTCAGTAAAAATCGCTTCCGGGATCGAGATGGTGGCAGTGACGATAATCGGGCCCATGGCGTTAGGTAGCAGGTGCTGCAAGAGGATTTTTCTTTTTGAGGCCCCGATGGTGTTGGCGGCGAGAATGAATTCCTGTTCCTTGAGGCTCAAGATCTGGCCGCGGACTATCCGGGCCATGGGCAGCCAGTAGACGATGCCCAGGGC
>DGZR01000041.1:15664-18154 GCA_002397155.1 Firmicutes bacterium UBA4975
ATGCTGTACATGACGTCGACAAAACGCATCATTAAATTGTCCAGCCATCCTCCCGCCAGGCCGCTGATACCGCCGTAGAGGACCCCGATTATAAAGGTGGTGATTGCCGCGACAAAGCCTACCGCCAGTGAGATGCGGGCTCCGTACATCGTCCGCACCAGCATGTCCCGGCCCAAGTTGTCGGTGCCCAAGGGGTGAGCCCGGCAGGGTGTGAGGTTGATCTGAGTAAAATCTTGGTCTGAATAAGAATACGGGGAAAAGTAAGGGCCGATGATGGCAAAGAGGACCAGCAGGGCGATGAATACCAGGCTGGCCATGGCCAAGGGATTTTTCTTCAGGCGCCGCCAGGCGTCCTGCCAGTAAGTGATGATGGGCCGTCCTTCATCGGGTTGAACTTCGTCCTTGTTGATCGGCTTGAACAGGTCGGGAGACAGTGCCATCACCCTACTCCTTCCTTTCCACTAGTTTAATTCTCGGGTCGAGCAATGAATAGGCTATGTCCACCAGCATGTTCAGTCCGATTAAAAAGATGCTGTAAAAGACCGTCGTCCCCAGGATTACGGTGTAGTCCCGGTTGTAGATGCTGGTGACAAAGTGCTTGCCCAGGCCGGGGACGGCGAAGATGTTTTCTACCACAAAAGTGCCCGTAATGATTCCGGCTAAGAGGGGCCCGGCATAGGTGATAACCGGCAGCACGGCATTCTTGATGGCATGAACCCAGATGATTCGCCTGGGCGGCAGCCCCTTGGCCTTGGCAGTCTTCATGTAGTCGGTATGGAGTACGTCCAGCATGCTGGAGCGGGTCAGGCGAGCGATGTAAGCGGTGGGCAGGGCCGCCAGGGATATGGCCGGCATGATGACATGCAGCGGCGTCCCCCAGGTGGCCGCCGGCAACAGCCCCAGCTTGTAGGACAGCAGCAGCATGAGCAATGTCCCGAGGATAAAGCTGGGGATGGACACGCCCAATGTGCTAAAAGACATGATCAGGTAGTCTATCGAGGTACCCTGGTTAAAGGCGGCGATGGTCCCGGCGGTGATGCCCAGGATGATGGCAATGGCAAAAGCCGCTAAGCCCAGCTCCAACGACACCGGGAACCGCTTGGCGATGATGCCGTTTACCGTCTGCCCCCGATATTTAAAAGAAGGGCCCAAATCCCCCTTCACTAAGTTGGCCAGGTAGTCTTTGTACTGGGTCAGGAGGGGATCGTTTAATTTGTACCTTCTTTCGATGTTTTCCCTGATCGCCGGCGGCAAAACTTTATCTCTTTGGAAGGGCCCGCCCGGAATTGCGTGCATGACAAAGAACGTCACCGTGATCACTACCCAGATGGCCAGGACCGCCGACAGCAAGCGCTTGACGAGAAAGCCAAACATGAGCAGCAACTCCTTTAATTAAAGATGGGAGGTATACCAAGGTAAAGCTCGGTATACCTCCATCGCTCTTGCAGCTTATTCTGTGATGTAAGCTGTTTTAAAGTCTACGCCGCCGACGATGATGGAGCTGTAGCCCTTAAGTTTTTCTGAAACCATGGCCGGGAGGGTATAGTAGTAAATGGGGAGGATTGGCATCTCTTCCATGAGGATCTCTTCCAGCCGGTGCAGTTTTTGGTTGCGCACGTTCGTGTCTTTTTCCATCAGGCACTCGCCTACCAGGCGGTCATATTCTGCGTTACTGAAACGGCTGTTGTTGTTGCCGTTGCCGGTGGTCCACATGTCAAGGAAAGTGTTGGGGTCGTTATAGTCGCCGATCCAACCGGCCCGGGCTACGGTAAAGAGTCCGTCGTCCCGGGACTGGAGGTAGATGCCCCATTCTTGGTTGGAGAGGGTAATCCCCTGGATGCCCAGGTTCTTTTTCCACATTTCCTGGATGGCCTCGCCGATCAACTTGTGGCCCTCGTGGGTATTGTAGAGGATTTCAAAGGGCGGGAAGCCTTCTCCGTCGGGATAACCGGCCTCTGCCAACAGTCTTTTTGCCTCTTCCAGGTCTTCTTTAAAGAAGTCGCCGCCGGCTTCACGGAAGTCACTGCCATCGGGCTCTGGAACCCCCGGCGGTACAAAGCCGTAGGCGGGGAGCTCTCCGGCTTGGGTGACGTTGTCGATTAGGGCCTGGCGGTCTATAGCCATAGCCAAGGCTTTGCGCACCCGGACATCATCAAAGGGCGCCTTTTCCACGTGGAAGATGTAGTAGTAGGTGCCCAGGTAGGGGAATATGTGCAGTTCGGGCTTGGACTTGAGCCGGGGTATTTCCTGGCCGGGAACGGTGTGGGTCATGTCCAGTTCCCCGTTTTCAAACATAGTTAACTCGGTGCTGGAGTTTTCTACCATGGTGAAGAGCAGGCGGTCGGTCTTGACTGCCCCATTGTCCCAGTAGTTTTTGTTGGGGACAAATTCCATCTTATTATCGGCCCACTTATCCAGTTTAAAGGGACCGTTGCCGACGATTGTATCCACCTCGAGGTGCCAACCTTCTGGGTCGGCCTCGATGTTCTT
>DGZR01000055.1:0-3533 GCA_002397155.1 Firmicutes bacterium UBA4975
GCTCTAAAAAGGATTTGCCCTGATTCGCGAAGAATAGGTAATTATTGTGAAAGCATCCTTAGGAGAAAGGTGTGGTCGTCCTTGAATTTTAACCCGAACAGTCCTTTTCTGTTCGCAGTGGCGGGACTGATTGTCGCTTTTGTCATCGCCCAGTCGGTGTTTTTCCTGGTCAAGGCCTGGCGCAGGGCCCGGGAGCTGGGGCTTACGGCTTCGGTGCTGTGGCGGGTGGTGCGGAGCAGCGCTGTTTTTACCATCGCCCCGGCGGTGGCAATCATCCTGGGGGTAATAACCCTGTCCCGTTTCTTGGGGCTGGCCCTGCCCTGGCTGCGCCTCAGCGTCTTGGGGGCCCTGACCTATGAGCTGCCGGCCGCCACCTCCACCGCCGCCACCTTGGGAGTATCCATCTCGGAAGGGGTGAGGGACCCCCGGGTCTATTCCACTATTGCCTGGGTAATGACCCTGGGGATACTCTCCGGCCTGCTCATCATCACCCTGTTTTTAAAGAAGATCCAGGGGGGCATCGAGGGCCTGAAAAAGCGGGACACCAAGTGGGGGGATATCTTTCTCACTGCCATTTTCATGGGCATGATCTCCGCTTTTTTAGGCATGATCTTTGCCGATGTCACCAGCGGCATCAGGGGTTGGATTCCCGTCTTTGTCATGCTGGCCTCGTCCCTGATCATGCTGGTCTGCGCCTTTTTTGTCCGGGTGTTGAAAGTGAAATGGATGGAGGACTACGCCCTGCCCATAAGCATGCTGGGCGCCATGGCCCTGTCCATACCCATAACCAGGTTGCTGGGATAGGAGGGTGTGAAATGAAGGATTATCAAGAGCGAATCCATGTCTGGGGCCGGATCTGGGGTATCTTGGCCCTGGGGATGTTCATCCTCTTCCCCCTGGCGGTGAGCATCTACTACCGGGCCTGGCCCAGGGGTATAGAGCTATTAAAGGGGTTGCTGGGGGTGGCCCCCATCTTTTGGACGGTGGGCGCCATCGAGGCCTTTACCTTTGCCCCTATGTTGGGGGCCGGCGGGTCCTACCTGGGCTTTGTCACGGGAAACCTGACCAACCTCAAAGTGCCCTGCGCCCTCAACGCCATGGAGGGGGCCCGGGTGAAGCCGGGCAGCGAGGAGGGGGAAGTGGTGTCCACCATCTCAATCGCCGTCTCCTCAATTGTCACCACGGGAATCATCATCCTGGGAGTCTTATTGCTGGCCCAGGTGCAGCCCATCTTGGAATCCAAAGCCCTGGCCCCCGCTTTTGCCAACATCCTGCCCGCCCTGTTTGGCGCGTTGGCGGTGGTCTTCGTGTCCAAGAATTGGAAGATCGCCCTCACGCCCCTCTTGGTCATGCTGGCACTTTTTATTGCCGTGCCCTCCCTGGCCAATTCCGTCAGCATCCTGGTCCCGGTGGGGGCGGCCATCGCCCTGGGGGCGGCCAGGCTGCTGTACAAGAAAGGACTGCTGGGCTAGCATGGGCTACGCTATAGGGATCCTGGCCGCATTTGTCCTGATTCTGGCCATCCGCGCTTTTCTTTTTCGCCCCTATCCCCAGGCCGAGGTTCCAGCCTGCACCCTGGCCGTGGACAAGGAGCGGGCGGTGGCGAACTTGGCCAAAATGGTGCAGTGCCGGACCGTTTCTTCCAAGGAAGAGGGCCGGGCCGAGGAAGGGGAGTTTGAGAAATTCCGGCAGCTCCTGCCGGAAAACTACCCCCTGGTCCATTCCCACTGTGAATTTTGGCGGGTAGGGCCCAACGGGCTCCTCTACCGCTGGCCGGGAAAGAGGGGGGAAAAACCCACGGTCTTCATGGCCCATTACGACGTCGTTCCCGCCGCTGCCCAGGACTGGCAGCATCCGCCCTTTGCCGGGGTCATCGACCAGGACTGTCTTTGGGGGCGGGGGACCTTGGATACTAAGGGGACCCTCTGCGCCATCCTGGAGGGGGCCGAACTCCTGATTGGCCAGGGTTTTGTCCCCGAAAACGACATCTACCTGTCCTTTGGCGGCGATGAAGAGGTGGACGGGACCGGAGCGGCAGGCATTGTCGAGTTTTTACGGGAGCGGGGAGTAAAGCCCCACCTGGTCCTGGATGAAGGCGGGGCCATCGTGGAGAAGGACATCCCGGGAGTGCCGGGGAAGTACGCCTTGGTGGGGACGGGAGAAAAGGGTAAATTGCACCTGCGCCTCAGCGTCCAAAGCCGGGGCGGTCACGCTTCCTCGCCGCCGCCCCGCTCCCCCGTGGGGGTTCTGGCCCGGGCCGTGGTCCGGGTGGAGAAAAAGCCCTTCGCCTTTCGCCTGGCCAAACCGGTGGCCCAGATGTTTGACGTCCTGGGCCGTCACGCCGGGTTTGCCCTGAAGCTCTTGTATGCCAACCTGGACCTTTTTGCCCCCTTGCTCGGCTTGGCGGGCAGGATGCTGGGCGGGGAAGTAAACGCCCTGGTCCGCACCACGGTGGCCTTTACCAAGATGCAGGCCAGCGAGGCGGTGAACGTGTTTCCCCCCGCCGCCAGCGTCGAGGCCGACGTGCGCCTGATGGAGGGCAGCACGAAAGAGTCGGTCCTGGCGGGCCTGAAAAAGAGAATTGACAATAAAGAAGTTAAGATAGAGGCCCTGGGGGTAATCCCGGTCGCGCCCTTTTCCGAAATGGGCGGCGAAGCCTGGCAGCGCCTGGAGGAAGCGATCAGGGCAGTCTGGCCCGGCATCCCCGTCTCCCCCTACCTGATGGTGGCGGCCAGCGACTCCCGCCAATACACCGCTATCTGCGAAAACGTCTTCCGCTTCGCCGGCATGGAGCTGTCGGCGGCTGAGCGGCGGATGATCCACGGCACCGATGAGCGGATTCCCCTGGCCAAGATCGAGACCGCCGTAAAATTTTTCGCCTGCCTGATGCAAAAGAGCTAGTGTGTCAGGGGGACGGAGTTACTGACAAAACTGGGTCAGTAACTCCGTCCCTTCCTAAAGCCTTTCATTGTATACATAAATCCAGATGAACAGGGCGGCGGCGTGGGTGAGTAATACGCCAAAGGCGAGCAGGCATGCTGTTTTATAGTCCAGGATAAGCAGGGTCAGGGACAGGGCGGCCAAGGTAAATAAGGTTAGGTACCAGGTGGCGTACCCCGCTTTTTCCCGCAGGCGGATGTTCCGTTCGTCCTTTTCTTCAATTTCAAGCTGCCGGGCTTTTTCCGGGTCTTTCATGATTAACTTCAGCCTAAACAGATTGACCACGCCGACGCCGGTAATCCCGGCACCGAACCCCACTAAAACATGGGGCAGGACGGCGAGGGCTCCTTCCCTTTCCGCAAGCAGGGCCGTCAACAGCAGTCCCAAGGCGAAAAGCGCGATGCCCAGGTAAAAGATGTAGGACTTGGGCTGTTTTTTCATCTTCAGTTCTCCTCCTCGTAAATGAATACCTTTTCAATAGCCAAATTGAAATAGCGGGCAATTTTAAAAGCCAGAGTAATGGACGGATTGTACCGTCCATTTTCCAACGATCCGATGGTCTGGCGGGAGACGGCCAGGGCCCTGGCCAGTTC
>DGZR01000055.1:3898-4076 GCA_002397155.1 Firmicutes bacterium UBA4975
AGTGATATAATGATTCTAAAGACGGAGAGTAACACGAGGACAGGTTAATCCAGGAGTGTGTCACTAACTCCGTCCCCCTGACACAGTAAGCAGGTGATATCGGTGGAGAAGATATTGTTGGTGGAAGACGATAAGACGATTGCCCTGGGCTTGGAATACTCACTGGGCCAGGAGGGCT
>DGZR01000055.1:4329-26439 GCA_002397155.1 Firmicutes bacterium UBA4975
GTGATCCTCGACTTAGCGCTTCCCGACGGCAGCGGCTACGACATCTGCCGCCGGGTGAAGGCTTATTCTGATGTCCCCGTCATTTTTCTCACCGCCTTTGATGAAGAGGTGAACGTGGTGATGGGGTTGGACCTGGGGGCCGACGATTACATCACCAAGCCCTTCCGTATCCGGGAGCTGGTCTCCCGGATCAAGACGGTGCTGCGCCGCTGCCGCCGGGCCGGAGAGGGCCGGGGAGAGCTGGTCCTGGGGAAAGTGCGCATCAACACCGCCCAGGCCAAGGTCTATAAAGAGAGCAGGGAGGTTTTTCTCACGGCCCTGGAGTACCGCTTGCTCCTAACCTTTGCCAACAACCCGGGCCAGGTCCTTTCCCGGGCCCAGCTCCTGGAAGGGATTTGGGACGTGGCGGGGGATTTTGTCAACGATAACACTTTGACGGTGTATATCAAGCGGTTGCGGGAAAAAATCGAAGACGACCCCCAAGAGCCCCAACTGATCCAGACGGTGCGGGGACTGGGCTACCGGGGGAGCGGACTGTGATGCGCTTATTGCGAAACCGGGAGATTTGGAAGATGCTTGGGGTCATGCTGGTTCTGGCCCTGGCGGCTGCCGGCGCCGGTCTGGTGATTTCGCCGGCGGCGGCGGGGATTGTCGGGGCCTTTGCCCTGGCTCTCGTGGCCGTCTTTATGATTTATACTTGGCGGCGCTACCGGGAACTGGAGCGGCTGGCCGCCTACCTGCTGCGAGTGGTGGAAGGGGATTACGGGCTGGACATCCGGGATAGCGCCGAAGGGGAGCTCTCGATTCTAAAAAGCGAGATTTACAAGGTGACGGTGATGCTGCGGGAGCAGGCCGCCGCCCTGCGGGAAGAGAAGGGCAATCTGGCCGACGCCCTCTCTGATATCTCTCACCAGCTAAAGACCCCCCTCACCTCCATGTTCGTCATGACCGATCTCTTGTGCGGGGAGCTGCCGGAAGGGAAGCGGGCGGAATTTACCGACCGCCTGCGTTCCCAGCTTGAACGGATCGGGTGGCTGCTATCCTGCCTGCTCAAGCTCTCCCGCTTGGATGCGGGAGTGGTGGAGTTCAGAAAGGAAGAGGTATTTTTAGGCCGGGTAATCGAGGCGGCCTGCGAGCCCCTGCTCATCAGCATGGAGCTAAAGGAGCAGGAACTGCGGGCGGACTGCCCGGAAATCTCCTGCTGCTGCGATTTTCACTGGACGGTAGAAGCGCTGGTCAACATCCTGAAAAATTGTGTGGAACACACACCCAGGGGAGGGACTATCCAGATCAGCGCCGAAACCAATCCCCTGTACACCGAAATTGTGGTGGCGGACAACGGGCCCGGAATCGACCCCGAGGACCTGCCCCGTGTTTTCCAGCGGTTCTACCGGGGTAAAAATGCCGACTGTGACAGCATCGGCATTGGTCTCGCCATGGCCAGGGGGATAATTGTGAGCCAGGGGGGCAGCATTCAGGTCAAAAGTGATAAGCGGGGAAGCCGCTTTATTCTGCGCTTTTATAAATAGCATTTTTGAGTGGAATTTTTTCAAAGCGACCGGGGCTCGCTTGAACTTTCGGTTTCCCATACTTATGTGGCAGAAATGTCACCTTTTTTGTCACCAGGCCGCAATCTGCCTGAGATAGGCTGGGGGCAGATGAGGAGGGATTTTTAAAATGGAAATATTGCGAGTGCAAAATTTAGCTAAAGTCTATGGCAGCGGTGCCACCGAAGTGCGGGCTCTAGACGGCGTGTCCTTCAGCGTGGAAAAAGGGGAGTTCTTGGCCATCGTCGGACCCTCGGGTTCGGGTAAGTCCACTCTGCTTCACATCTTGGGCGGGGTGGATAAGCCCAGCGCCGGTCAGGTCTTTATTGACGGCACCGACATCTACAACCTGAATGAGAGCAAGCTGGCCATCTTCCGCCGACGGCAGGTGGGCCTGGTCTACCAGTTTTACAACCTGATTCCAGTGCTCAATGTAGAGGAAAACCTCACTCTGCCCTTGCTTTTGGACCAGCGCCGGATAGATAAAGAGCGGCTGGCGGGAATCGTCGCCACCCTGGGCCTGCAAAACCGCCTGAAAAATCTGCCCAACCAGCTTTCCGGGGGTGAACAGCAGCGGGTATCCATCGGCCGCGCCCTGATCAACAATCCGGCCCTGGTGCTGGCCGACGAGCCCACCGGCAATCTGGACAGCAAGAACAGCGCGGAAATCATCGAACTGCTCAAGTATTCTAACCAGAAATTTAACCAGACCCTGCTGGTCATCACCCATGACCAGGGTATCGCCCTCCAGGCCGATCGGATCATCAACCTGGCGGACGGGCGGATTGAAAGGGATGAGCGGCGGTGAACGTCCTGGCCAAATTGACCTGGCGGCAGTTTCTTTTGAACAAGCGGCGCACCTTGGTGACCATCATCGGGGTGGTACTGTCGGTGGCGATGATCACCGCTGTCACCACCTTTACTGTCTCCTTTCAAGATCTCATGGTCCAGGACACCCTCAGGAACTGGGGAAACTGGCACGCGAGATTTGAGGACGTCGAGGCGGAAAATACCGGGGTCTTTTACCAATCTCCCGATGTGGAGCAGGTGATGCTGGCCCGGACCCTGGGTTACGCTTTCTTGGCGGGCAGCACAAACGAAGCCAAGCCCTACCTGTTCATCCAGGCCCTGGATGAGCAGTGCCTGCAAAGTGTCGGGCTCGTCCTGGTCGAGGGCCGCCTGCCCCGGGAACCCGGAGAGGTGGCCATTGCCAACCACATATACTATAACGGCGGCGTCGACCTCCCGGTGGGCGAAGAAATAGAAGTGGAAATCGGCCAGCGCTTTGGGGATGACCGCCTCTTGGGCCAGAATGACCCCTTGCAAAAAGGGGATGAGGGGGGGGCAGGGGAGACCTTCCAGGCCAAGTCTACCCAGCGCTTCAATGTGGTGGGCATTTTTGAACGGCCCTGGATAGAGCCTCATTCCGCCCCGGGCTACACTGTGGTCACCTGTATGGGAGAAGAAAGCTCGGCACCCGTGAACGTCTGGGTGCGGTACAAAAAGCTGGACAAAGGGGTCTACGCGCTCAGCCAAGCGCTGGCGGCCCGGGCCGGCCTTCCCCCCCAGGTTGACGTGCCCGGTGAGGTTTACTATCCCGTCCACTACAACAAGAACCTTTTCCAGGTGCTGGGGGTAGCCTCCTACGGGGTCTTTGACAATATCCTCAATTACTTTATCCTGGTCACCATCGCCATCATCATGGTCGGTTCCATTTCCCTCATCTACAACGCCTTTGCCATCTCAATCTCAGAGCGGTCCCGCCAGTTGGGAATGCTGGCCAGCGTGGGCGCGACGGCCAGCCAAAAGCGGGCCACTGTCTTTTATGAGAGCTTGGCCATCGGCCTGTTCGGAATCCCCCTGGGGCTGCTGGCCGGAACCTTGGGCATGGGCCTAACCTTTCACTTTGTCAGTCCAGTCCTGTCCGACCTGGTAGGGACCACTGCCCGCTTGCGCTTAGTAGTGTCCCCCTTGTCATTGGGGGCGGCTGTCTTTTTCTCCGCTCTGACCATCTTCATTTCTGCCTGGCTGCCCGCCCGGCGGGCGGCCAAAGTTACCCCGATTACCGCCATCCGCCAGGCTCAGGACGTAAAACTGACCCGCAGGGGGGTGCGCACTTCATGGCTGACCCGGCTGCTCTTCGGTTTTGAGGCCAGCTTGGCCCTGAAAAACCTCAAGCGCAACCGTCGGCGCTATCGGACCACGGTAGTTTCCCTGACGGTGAGCCTGGTCCTCTTTTTGACGGTTTCCTCTTATGCCAATTTCAGCGACCTGGCCCTCAACATGTTTGACTCGGGTCTGAATTTTGACTTGGCTATCAGTTGGGAGGACATGGGCCCCCAGGACCGGGAGAACTTGGCTACAATCAGCAGCCTTATCCAGGTGGAGAAGCATTCTTTCATCCGGCAGTACAGTGGGGAGATGGGGCTTCCGGCGGCTCAGGCCGGTAGCCTGCTCCAGCAAAATCGGGATGCCGAAGGGGGGCACTATCTCTACCGAGTCCTTTTAGAATCCCTGGATGAAGAAACGTATACCGCTCTTGCCCGGGCCGCCGGAGTAAAGGACGAGCAACCGGGGGTCATCGCCCTCAACCTCTTTCGGGCCCTCAAGGGTCAAGTCTTTCCCGTGGAGAATGAGAGTGAGCCGGAAAAAGCGGCGGCGGAAAACAACAAGCGGGTGGAGGGCCAGGTCTTTAAGATCCGGCCCGGGGCTACCTTGGCCGTCAGCCTTGGCGGTTCGGTCCAAGAAGTAACTTTGCTGGGGACAACAAAAGAACCTCCCCTGGGTTCTACAGTCTGGCACGATCCCCAGGACTTGGTCCTCTATGTCCGCGAAGGGGTTTTTAACAGCCTCCTGGCCCGGGCTGGGGTCGCTGCCCAGGGGGGCACGCTGTACATCGTCACTGCCAAAGGGGATATCGTGGAAAAAACAGCCCGGAGTATTTTGCCCGCAGACAGCGACAACTGGAACCTGTACCACGTGGGTGCCGCTCAATCGGTCCGCCAGGTAAGACAAGTAAAAATCCTGGTGACAGTGTTTGTCTTGGGTTTCATCTTCCTCATCACAGGCATCTGCATAGCCAACATCGTCAACACCATCTCCACCAGCATCGCTCTGCGGCGGCGGGAATTCGCCATGCTAAAATCCGTGGGGATGACTCCCCGGGGGTTTAACCGGATGATCCGCTATGAAAGTGTTTTTTACGGGATCAAGTCTCTATCCTTTGGCTTGCCCCTTAGTCTGGGGCTGCACTACCTGCTTTACCGCTCGGCCAGCCAGGGCTTTGATTTCGGCTATGCCCTGCCCTGGCGCAGCTACCTCCTGGCGGTGGCGGCAGTGCTGGCGGTAGTCTTCACCACCATGATGTACTCCAGTGTGCGCATCAAAAAAGAGAACATCATCGACGCCTTAAAAGAAGAGAACCTGTAAGAAAGCCGCGGGTTTTAGTTATAGCCGCCCAATCTCTAGCGGGGGCGGCTATAACTAAATTCCCCCTGGCTGTTAGCGGCCAACTCCCCTGGGACAGGCAGGATATACTCTCTCTTGCGAAGAATTACCTCTGGGAGCCATGGATTAGCTTGCCTCGTCTGCTCCAGCCATAAAAAAGAGCTGAGAGTTATTACTCCAGCAAAGAAAAAAAGAGAGGGGAATGGATTTTGGTCATCATAGGTAAAGATGAATTTTACCGCGAGCTAAACGGCAGCTTGCGTGCCATGCTGGCCGGGGAGGGGGATTGGCTGGCGGGGCTGGCCAACGCTTCCGCCTTGCTGTACCTGGCCATGGAAGGAATCAATTGGGCCGGTTTTTACCTCCTAAAGGGAGATGAGCTGGTTCTGGGGCCTTTCCAGGGCAAGCCGGCCTGTGTACGGATAGAAGTGGGGCGGGGCGTCTGCGGCGCCGCCGCCAAGGAAAGAAGGACGGTAGTCGTAGAAGACGTGCGCCGTTTCCCCGGTCACATCGCTTGCGACTCTAACTCCCGTTCGGAAATTGTCGTGCCCCTTCGGCTGGGGGACAGGCTTCTGGGAGTTCTCGATATCGACAGCCCCTCTACCGGCCGCTTTGACCAGGAGGATGCCCGGGGACTGGAATCCTTCGTCGGCTGTCTGCAGGAGTCCCTGCACTGGCCGCGCCCAAGGAGGGACGTACCCTGAAGCGAACTCTGGGATTGGTGCTGGCACTATTATGCTTACTGGTCCCCGGCGGCTGCAAGAAGGACGCTGCTCCGCCTTACATCCTTCCGGTCTCTGTTACCAGGAATCACCTGCGCATCACAGTAGATCCGCGGGTAGAGCTGGTGTCCATAATCCAGTATCTCAGCAGCTACCGGAAACTGATGACCACCGCCGACTTTGCCTACCGGGCCGAGGTGGACCGGCATTTTGCCAAGCACCGGGGCCATGAAGCGGTGGCCATGTACGAAGAGATGGTGGAAACGGGGTTCCGATTTAGTTCCCCGGCGAATTTTGCCTTGAGTCTGACCGACGGCCTCTACCTGGACGAAAGCGTCCTGCTGGGGGACCATGTCCTATGGGGAGGGGGCGGTCGGGAGCAGCTGGTAAACTTTTGCCGGGCACTGCGGGATTTCAGCCTAAAAAGCAAATTCAGCGATTTTTACGCTGCTCATGAAGATTATTACCGGGAGAACATCTACCGGGTCGCCGAGCTGCTGGGTGACTGGGACTATGTGGGGGAACTGCAGGACTATTTCGGCCTGAAGTACCGCTCCTTTAGCATCATCCCCGTGTCCCTGTACGGGGGCGGGGGCGGTTTTGGCCCCCATGTGGAAAGGGCAGACAGCGTGGACGCTTACTGCGTCCTCATCCCTTTTGACAGTGAGACCCAGGGGAATATCCCCATGTACGGCACCAAGTCGGTTTTTAAGCTGCTCTTGCGGCATGAATTCAGCCACAGTTTTGTCAACCGGGTAACAGACATGTATAAAGAAGAAGCGATGAAGCATCAGGCCTTGCTCAATCCCAT
Source organism: Firmicutes bacterium UBA4975 (assembly GCA_002397155.1). Classification (GTDB taxonomy): domain Bacteria; phylum Bacillota; class Proteinivoracia; order UBA4975; family UBA4975; genus UBA4975. The sequence continues at coordinate 10,857 of DGZR01000055.1, forward strand.
TCAGGCGGAAATGGACGCCTTGGAATACGGGTCTTGGCTGACCTGCCTAAACGAACACTTGGTGCGGGCCGTCACTACCAGGTTGGCCTGGGCCGACAGCCAGGCCGAGGGGCGCAAGGCCCTGGCCCGAGAGGTGGAGGCTGGCTTTGCCTACACGGAAATACTGGTTGAAGCCCTGAAAGAGTACGAAAAAAACCGGGCCCAATACCCGGATTTCATCTCTTTTTATCCCCGCTTGCTAGAAGCTTTGGGGCAGTAGAGTAGGGGGGGCAGGAATAACTTTTTTTTTGCCTTGACATAAAGTTGAGGTAGTAGTATCATTAACCCCGTTAAACGTTAACGCTGTTGAAAGAGCAGGAGGTGAAACGCTAGTGACCGCTCAAAATGACCCCCTCCCCTATGTGAGAGAGGCGGTTCTCTCCTTTGAAAAAATCATGGCCAGCAGCCGGAAAGGCGCTATGGAAAACTTGAATCGGGCAAATAAGGGCGAACTCTTTGTCTTGCATCATTTGGCTTCCAGCCGGGACAAGGTTCTTCCCACCGAGCTCAGTGCGGCCCTCGGGAGCAGCAACGCGCGGATTTCTGTTTTACTGGGAGTGTTGGAAAAGAAAGGGCAAGTTGAGCGCAGCATTGATAAAAACAATCGCCGCAATGTCTTGGTCTCCCTTACTCCCGCCGGTCAAGAGCGGGTGGTCAGGGAAATGGGAAAAATGCAAGGTTGTTTGGCCAAGGTATTCACCCACCTGGGCGAAGGGGATACGTCGGACTTCATCCGGCTCCTAAAGCGGTTTTCAGAGCTTATCCAACAGCATATGCCTAACTGGGAAGAAGACGCTTAAGACTCTAGGGTCTAGGTACGCTCATCCCCAAAAGTAGCGGTAAACGCCAAGAAATTGGGCACAGTAGTTTTCAAGTAGCTTTCGGGTCCACGGGGCGTCCCCCGGAAAAGGAGCAAGACGGAAAAAGGGAGGGTCTACCATCTTAGAGATTAAAAATATCAGCAAAAGATACACCACCGGCGATCTCGTCCAAATCGCTTTGGATAATGTAAGTTTGAACCTAAGAGACAGCGAGTTTGTAGCTGTCCTCGGACCCAGCGGCTCCGGCAAGACCACCCTGCTCAATGTTATCGGCGGGTTGGACCGCTACGACAGCGGCGACATGGTAATCAACGGAGTCTCCACTAAGGAATACCAGGATCGGGATTGGGACGCTTACCGGAATCACGCCATCGGCTTTGTTTTCCAAAGCTACAACCTCATTCCCCACCAGTCCATTCTCGCCAACGTCGAGCTGGCTCTGACCATCTCGGGCATTTCAAAAGGCGAGCGCCGAAAAAGAGCTATGGCGGCCTTGGAGGACGTGGGCTTGGCCGAGCAGCGCCACAAGCGCCCCAACCAGATGTCCGGCGGCCAGATGCAGCGGGTCGCCATTGCTCGGGCCCTGGTGAACAATCCGGATATCCTCTTGGCCGACGAGCCCACCGGCGCCCTGGACAGCGAAACAAGCGCTCAGGTGATGGACCTGCTCAAGGCCGTCGCCAAGGACCGCCTGGTGATCATGGTCACTCACAACTCCGAGCTGGCCGGCCGGTATGCCAACCGCATCGTCAAACTCCACGACGGAGCGGTTGTGGACGATTCTAACCCCTTCTCGCCGACCCCCACTGAGGAGACTGCATTAGAGTCAAGAGCCCTGGGCAAGGCGAAGATGTCGTTTACCACCGCCCTTTCTCTCAGTCTGAACAATCTGATGACAAAAAAGACCCGCACTTTACTCACTTCCTTTGCGGGCAGCATCGGCATCATCGGCATTGCTTTGATCCTTTCCCTTTCCGGAGGTATGCAGGCGTACATCAACAGCATGCAGGAAGACACCCTGTCCACTTATCCCTTGCAGATCACCAGCGAGTCCATGGATCTGGGGGGTATGATCTCCTCGATGATGGGTTCAAACAAGACCGATCGCACGGGACGAGACCCCGGGCGGATTTATTCAAATAACATCATGAACGACATGGCCAAGTCCATCTCGGCCCAGATAAATAAAAATGACCTCCAACATTTCCGGTCCTACCTGGAGAGCGAGGAAGGCCAGGAGATCACCGCCCTGACCAATACTATTCAGTACAGCTACAACCTGGACTTGCAGGTCTACAAAGCCGACACCACCCAGGGGATTCTTCGGGTCCACCCCAGCGACACCCTGGCCCAACTGACCGGGATGGGCCGGGCCCACTCTCCGGGGGGCAGCCCGCCCATGGTCGGCATCGGGGACAGCCGGGGCAGCAATGCGGCCAGTATCATGAACGCCAATACCTGGAGCGAGCTGATCGGCAACGAAGAACTACTGCGCAAGCAATACGATCTGCTGGCGGGCGCCTGGCCCGAGGACTTTGACGAGATCGTGTTGGTGGTGGACAAAAATAACGAGCTCAGCGATGCCGTCCTCTACTCTCTGGGCGTCCTGGACCCCGACCAACTGGCGGCAACCATGGAAAAAATCCAGGCCGGAGAAGAGATAACCCCGGCAGAGATCGCCAGCTTTTCCTACCAAGACCTGCTGGACCTTTCTTTTAAACTGGTGCCAAACACCGCGGTCTACCAAAAAGAAAACGGCCTTTGGCTAGACAACGGGGACAAAGAAGCCTTCATGAAGCCCCTCATCAACGAGGCCATGGCCCTCAAGGTTGTGGGTATCCTGCGGCCCAATCCGGAAGTGTCCGCCGCCTCTATCAGCGGCTCGGTGGCCTACACCAGCGCCCTGACCGAGTACGTGGTGGGGGTAATAAACGAGAGCGAAATCGTGAAAGAACAAAAGGCCGACCCGGAGACCAACGTCCTCACCGGCCTGCCCTTTGACATTAAAGATTACACGGAAAACCTCACCATGGCCGATGTCAACGCCTACGTCCAGACCCTGCCCGCCGAACAGCAGGCCCGGTTCGGCACGATGATGCAAAACATGAGCGAAGAGGATATCCTGGTCATGTTTGGCGAAGTGATGCGGGACAGCGCCGGCAGCCCCGTCACCCTCGAGGATAACTACGCCCGCTTTGGCGTGGTGGACTTGAAAGATCCCTACGCCATCAACATCCATCCCAAGGATTTTGAGGCCAAGGACAAAATCGAGGACTTGATCGATGAATACAACACCGAGCAAAAAGCCGCCGGGCACGAAGAATACGTCATCAGTTATACCGACATGGTGGCGGTCCTCATGTCCTCGGTGACCTCGATAATCAACATCATCACCTATGTCCTCATCGCCTTTGTCGCTATTTCCCTGGTCGTCTCCTCCATCATGATCGCCATCATCACCTACATCTCGGTGCTGGAGCGCACAAAGGAGATCGGTATCCTCAGGAGCATCGGCGCTTCCAAGAGCGACATCTCCCGGGTGTTCAATGCGGAGACAGTAATTGAAGGATTGGTGGCCGGCGCCTTGGGCGTGGGCATCGCCTGGCTCCTCAACATCCCGATCAACCTGATCATCAAGTCCCTGGCCGGGGTTTCGGGGATTGCCTCTCTGCCCCCGCTAAGCGCCCTGGCCCTGGTCCTTTTGAGCGTGGCCCTGACAGTAATCGCCGGCCTCATACCGGCCCGAATCGCCGCCAAGAAGGACCCGGTGGTGGCCCTGCGCACCGACTAATATAGGGACGTACCCTTCTGCCGCAGATTCGACAAATTTCGACCTTGTGGCGCATTATCGCCAAGCCCGCTAAGCGACTGGAATTTCCGGGGATCCCGAGACTCCCCGGTTTTTTCTACGGGAAAAACCCGGGTTTTTAAAGAGAAAAGCAGAAGGGATTGGCTGAACCTTCGGGTCCCCACAGCTCTTGGGCCATCTTGTACAGAGCTTTACCGTGGATGCGGTCGTGCCAGATAAAGCGGCGGCAGACCTTTTTTAGGGACCAGCTTTCCCCGAAGCTGCCCACTTTTACCGGGTTGGCTAAAAAACCGGGAATTCTTTCCGCCCGGCGAAACCCCTCTTGGCGGCAGGTCAAGATGTCCGGCCCATTGCCCACTTCCACGCCGATTTCGCCAAAGTAGTAGCGGTTGACATTCTTCGTGTGTTCATACATCTCCCTGGCGCTTTGGGGGACCTGGCCGTAAAAAGTCTTCCGGGGCGGCCGGCGGGGGCGGTCCTTGTCCGGAATAGAATCGTACAGGGCCTGAAAGTCAGCGGCAGCTTTTAAGGCCAGCCCTTTTAGTTCTTCGTATTCCTGCCGGCTGAAAGGCAGGGTTTCTCCGGCAAAAATGACCTCGCTGTCGGCGTCGGCCACTTCTAGAGGGCACTCAACTCTCAGCACAACCTGGACAGCCCGGGGGCCCGGCCCCCCGCCAGTCCAGCGCAGGTACTGCTCCAGCTCCGCCGGCATTTTTGCCAGGGCCTCTTCCGGGGTCTTGCCCCGGGTAAAAGCTCCGGGATAGTTTTCCGCCTGGACCAAGCAGCCGTCGGAATTATACTCCACAATAACCCGTGCAACCATCACTATCTCCCCTTTCCCAGGAACCAGGACCTATGGAAAAAAGGAGAGCCCATGCTCTCCCTTTGGTTGGACTAGGGCCAGACGATGGTCGCCTGGTAGGTTTTCTTGTCCTTGCCGATGAAGACATAGGTGTATTTCCCCGCTTTATTGCCGGTATCAAAGCGCAAGTACTGGGCGGTGGCCAAAACCGAGGGGCGAACGGAGACGAAGGTGGATTTTTCTTCGTTGTAAGTGACAGAGATGGCCCGCATGTTTTTATCGCTGACGTTTAGGGCCTCGCCGCCCACCATCAGTTCGAAGTTCTGGATGCCTTCTTCGGGTTCCCCGGACTTGACCAGCTCGGCGCTGATATGGGCTGGCGCCGAAGGGGCTCCAATTTCACTGGGGTCGGAGTAGATCACGTAGGCCACCTTTTTAACCCAGGCTTGGGCAAACTGGTCGGTGCGGTACTTTCTGTGCACTCCCTCATTGTCCCCGGCGGCCGAGTCATTGACGATGACGTATTCGACCCCGTCTTCCCAGGTAAAGCCCCGGACCAAGACCAGGTGTCCGCCGGTCGAGCTGATCGGCACCCCTTCGACCACGGGATAGGACTCGGTAGATTGAGGGCTGCGGTACCTGACGCTGACGATGACGGGGTTGCCGGCGGCAATCTGTTCTTTGACCTGGAGCCAGGGGTCGTCCCCGTCTTTTTGGACAAAGTAAGCCACATAGGCCGAGAGGTCAAAGCTGGCGGCGCTGGCCACGTTGAAGGACCAGTTGCCGAACATGCTGCCCACATAGTCATGGGCAAACCAGGCAGATTGTTCCGGAGAGATGTTGTGGCCAAAATAGCCCAAGGCCATGGCCACACTGGTGGGGCTGCAGATCGAGCTGGAAATCGCCGGGTCCCGGATGGCTTGGGAGTATGCGGGCACCTCCAGATCGCGGTCCAACTTGGCCAGCCCGGCGGCATCGGCGGGAACGACGGCGGGTATCACCTGACCAGCCAAGGTGTTTTGAATGGTGGAGGCCACCAGGCGGACCTGGGGCTGGTGGCTAGCGCTGCCGGAATCCAGGAGCAAACGGTACTGGAAAGCGTCGGCAGTTTCGCCGGAGCTGCCCTTGACGTAGAGTTCATCGGTGGCAACCTTGGCCAGGCTGTCGTCCTGCTCGGGAGCAGTTGCCGAACCGGGCATGACCTGTTCCCCTTCGGCGTTGGGATAAGAGGAAGTGCTCCAGGTTCCCCAGGATAGCCACTTTGACCATTCTCCGTTTACCCGGACCCGGCCGTGGATGGTAACGCTGCTGTCTCCAGGGGTGTCGGCGTTCCAAGAGAGGATCATGTACTCAAAGGGCGAAGCCTTAATAATCGGCGAGGTGTAGGTCCCCTTATCCGCGCCGTTGGCCAAGGCAACAGCGCCGTTGCCGTAGTTTACTACCTGGGTTTTGTCGTTATGGCCCTTGGCAAAGTCATCTTGGGTAGTAAATACAAACAAATTTTTGTCCGGCATTTCCACTTCTTCGTACTCCACTGGCTTATCTTCTCCTTGGTCCGGATCGACTGGTTCCTTGGGGGTATTGTCACAGCCGACTAAAGCAGTTAGGATTAAGAGTAGTGCCAAGAAGCCGCAGAACCTGCTCAACCTTCTATTTTTCATAACTGACTCCTTTCGGGTGCATAGTCCTAAAGATTGGTTTTAGAGGGTATTTTAGTCACGCTTGTCCCTCTAGACTATACTCATTTTACCAAAAAAAGGCCTTAGGTGGCGAGGAAATTCGTGGAAAGAGGGCTTTTTTCCGATATAAACTTTGGCTACTTGCACCGGGCACCCTTAGCTGTCCTGGGCTGAGGGCGGAAAAAGGCCGGAACGAGAAAAAACAGGCCCCGGGCCTGTTTTATATCTTGAGAAACTGATCTACGTCGACGACAAAAATTGTCGCCCCGCCTACATTGACGGTGAGGGTACTGGTGAAGCCGGGATCCATCCCCGTCTCAGCCAGCCATAGTTGGGGGACAATCTGTTGTCTGGACTGACAGTGCTCCCGAAAAATATCCAGGACTTTGGGCACGTCTTCTCCTTCTAGTCCTAGGAGCAGAGTGGTGTTTCCCTTGCGCAAGAAGCTGCCGGTGCTGGAGAGCCTGGTTGCGCTAAATCCCTCCCGCACCAGGGCGTCACTGAGCCCGGCCCGGTCCTCATCGTTGATAATTGCCACAACCATTTTGCTGGCCACTTTTCTCCCCTCCTCTGCCTTTTATAACTTAATTATTACATTGGAGGGAGGAAAATGCAACGAGTTTGCCAGCCATCCCTAAAAGAGCTCAAGGAAGGCATCTTTGTTTTTACCCTGTTTTTGCATATAATAAAGACAAACTTTAAGGGAGATGTACAAAATGACATTGAAAAGAGCACTGACCATCGCCGGGTCCGACTCCAGCGGCGGCGCTGGGATTCAGGCGGATCTGACGACATTTTACGAATACGGCGTATACGGCATGTCGGCCCTTACCACCGTTGTCAGCATGGACTCCAGTTGGAATCATCACGTCTTCGCCATCCCGATGGATGTAGTGGAAGCCCAGATAGACACCGTCCTCCGGGGCATCGGTTCAATTGACGCCGCCAAGACCGGCATGCTGGGCTCCAGTGAGATGATTGAAATGGTTGCCCGCAAAGTCAAGAAGGACAATGTCCCTAACCTGGTGGTCGATCCGGTCATGGTCTGCAAGGGAACAGACGAACCCCTGCATCCGGAACACACCGTGAGCTACCGGCAGGCCCTGGCACCCTTGGCTACCGTCATCACCCCCAACCTTTTTGAAGCTTCCCAACTGGCGGGAATGGGCCTGATCCGCAGCCTGGATGAGGTAAAAGAGGCGGCTCGGCGGATCAAGGACCTGGGCCCCAAGTACGTCTGGATAAAGGGGGGCGGCGCTATCGGCGACACCGCAGTGGACGTTTTATTCGACGGCCGGGAATACCACCTGCTGGAAGCGGAAAAATTTACTACCGCCTACACCCACGGGGCCGGCTGTACCTCTTCGGCGGCAATTTGCGCCGGTCTGGCCAAGGGCAGGGATGTGCTCACCGCCGTTCGGGACGCCAAGCGCTTTATCACCAATGCCATCCGGGAGTCCTTTCCCATCAATGAATTTGTCGGGCCGGTCAATCGCTACGCCAACCGGCGGGAAGCCTTCTAGTTCGAGGGATAATCCTGGGGGTGGTAAAAGTGAAATACCCGGATATCGTAGCGGGCAAGTTTATTGCCCGCTTTAATCGCTTTGTCGCGGCAGTGGCAATTGAGGGAAGAGAAGAACTGTGCCATGTGAAAAACACCGGCCGCTTGAGAGAGCTGCTCTTACCCGGCGCCCCAGTTTTTCTGCAAAAGGTTAGTAAAGAGGGAAGGAAAACCCAGTACGACCTGATCTCGGTAAAAAAAGGCCAGCGCCTGGTCAACATCGACAGCCAAGCTCCCAATAAAGTTGCCGCGGAGTACTTGCCCCGGCTCATCCCCGGCATTAAAACCCTGAAAACCGAGGCTGTGTACGGCAGCTCCCGCCTTGATCTCTACTTGGAGACTGCCCGGGAAAAGTACTTTGTCGAGGTCAAGGGGGTGACCCTGGAAGAGGCGGGGGTGGCTCTATTTCCCGACGCCCCCACCGAACGGGGGCTAAAACACCTGGCGGACTTGGGCCGGTCCCTGAGCGAGGGGTACAAAGCCCTCATGCTCTTCGTCATTCAGATGGAGGGGGTCAAGTCCTTTTCCCCCAACTATCGGACGCACCGGGCCTTTGGCGAAGGGCTGAAAAAAGCCCAGGCCCAAGGGGTGTCCCTCAAAGCGGTGGACTGCCGGGTCGCTCCCGCTGAGCTGGAAGCCGGGCGGCCGGTAAAAGTAGTCCTTTGACTAAAGGGCGTTGCCAAAGCCGGGTAAAACAAGAAGTAATTGCCTGCTACCTCTGGCAGGGAAAGGGGCGGGAGGAGTAGAATGAATTAAGATAGCCTAAGAGGGGAGTGAAACTATTGCATTGGAAAAAGCTATTTTCTCCGAAATACATGCGCCTGCTTGCCCTGGGGCTTATCCTTCTTGGCAGTCTGCTCTTCTTGCTGCAAAGCCAGTACGGGTCCACCGAACTGGTGGCCTTTGGCCAGGTGCGGCCGGGAGCGGGGAAGACCGTGCAGTTTGACGTAATCGCCTCTGTGCCTGGCGACGGTCCCGGCGTCTACCAGGTCAGCCTTTCGGATACCCTGCGCAAAGCCCTGCGCCGACAGGGGGAGGACGCCGAATTCCTGGTGGTCCTCAACCGGCGGGGAAAGAAAATGTTTTTTGAAAGGATTTATGTCCTGAGCCAGCCTGCAGAAGAGGCCCTCCAGGGGCCTAAGGACTATGCCGACCTCAGCCTGGCGGCCGGGGTCAGACCCGAACTGGTGGAAATGATCGGCCTTGACCGCTATGGCTACCAACTGGTGCCGCCAATCTGGGCCCGGCAAAAAATGCCCGAAGCGGGCAAGGTATACTACCAGGAGGGCACCTTTGAAGCGGTTAAAAAAATCCTGGACGGCGGCGGCGAATTTACCCCCAATCTCTACATCCTTGACGCAAAGTCCCGGATAGTCGGGGTCAGGCGGACCGGCCGCCGGCTGCTGACCTTTTCGGAAACCCTGCGCCTGGGGGCGTTGGTCTCTTACCTCCTTGCCTTGGTCGTCCCAGGAGTGGCCGTCATCGCCAGGGGGAGGGGGAAATTGGCTAGCTGGGGCAAGAGGATCTGGGACCAAGTTTCCAGACGGAGGCGTAAATCTGCCAACTGAGCCAAGGGGAGCCAACGAGCCCGCATTTTATCGGTTTCCCGCACCCGGGGCCGGTTTTCCACCGGCAGCAGGTAGTGAAGGCCCAGGTGAACTGACCCCACGGAATTTGTGTCGTCATTGATCAGGCCCGCCAGCACGGGGGGCCTGTCCATTTCCACCCACATCTCTTCGCCCAGTTCACGGGCCAGTGCCCGGGAAATCGTGGCCGCCAGGTCGGCGCCTTTGTCGACGGGGTTTATGTGGCCTCCCACCCCCAAGGACAATTTGCCGTGGAGCCTGGCCTCACTTTGGGCCTTGGTCCTTTCCAAGACGAGGTACTCATCCCGGCAGATCAGGGTCACATAGGGAATCAACTGCTTGTAGCCGGAATCGTTTTCCGCCAGATCCCGATCAATGAAGGAGTAAGTAGCAGCAGCCCCCAGGAAAGCGGCGACTTCCTCGGGGTTTTTTATGTACTCTTCTGTCGGCAAACTCAGGCGTTTGGTCTCCACGACCAGGACTTTTTCTTTCACCGCCATCCCTCCTTTTGCCCAAATGATATGCCAGTCCGCCGCCGCCGTCAACCGGGCTGGCATTTTTTATTGGGCCGGGGAATAAGTTTTGTACAGATTGGGGGAGGGGAAATGAAGCGGTGGCTCAATGTCCTATTGCTCTTGGCGCTCCTGGCGGTGACGATGGTCTTACTGCGGGACCACTTTGTGCCCACGGGCCATGTCTGCCGGTACAATCGCAAGCTCTGTCTGCGGGATCCTCCCCTGGCCGGGGCGGATGTGGAAGAACTGCAGCTCAGGCTGCGGGAACTGGGCTTTTATCCCGGGGAGGCCCATGGGGTCTATGACGAACTGACGGCGGAGGGGGTAAAAAGGGCCCAGCTCTCCCTGGAGCTGGAACCGAGCGGCGTCGCCGAACTGTCCTTTTGGCCCCTGCTCTACCATGCCGAAGAGCGGACCCAGGGGGTGAACACCGAACCGCCCCCGGGAAAAGTGCACATAGAAATATACCTGGATAAACTAAAGCTGGTGGTCTTTTCCGACGGCCAGGAGTACGCTTCTTTTCCCATCGCTTCCGGCCGCCCGGCTACCCCTTCTCCAATGGGGGAGTGGCGGGTGACCCACAAAAACTACCGGCCAAACGATGCCTTTGGCACCCGCTGGATGCGCCTCAGCGTTCCCTGGGGGGGATACGGAGTTCACGGCACCAACGCCCCCTGGTCGGTGGGCCGGGTGGTCAGCCTGGGCTGCATCCGCATGTACAACCAGGACGTGGAACTGATCTACCCCTGGATTCCCCTGGGCACCTCCATCAAGATTACCGGGGACTACCAGGTCAAATTCCGCCTGCCCATGGCCCGGGGCCAGGTGGGCCAGGATGTGGTTTTGGTCCAGTGGGCTCTGCGGGGGGCGGGCTTCGATCCCGGCGAAGCCGGCGGCGTCTTTGACGCAGAAACCGAAAGGGCCGTCAAATCCCTGCAAAGGCTGTACGGTCTAGAGCCCACCGGGATAGTGGATGAGTCGGTTTTTGCCTTTATCAACAGAGGGGAGGGTGAGGAATGGCCGCCAAAATAATTGCCCTGGTCCTTTGTCTTTTCCTCCTCAGTAGCTGTGGCTCTCAAGGGCCCCAGTCCCTGGACCCGGCAGTGCCCCTGGCAAAAGACAAAGTGTACATCATCGAGTACTGGGAGGCCCAGCCGCCCCCCGCCCTGGACCCCCGGCGGCAGTATCGAGCCGGGGTGGAAGAAATCGCCGCACAGTTTAATTTGGCCAATCCCGGAATCAACCTGCGGATACGCTGGCTGGACTGGGTGGAGGCGGAAGGAGAATTGGAAAAAGCCCTGCGGGAGGGCAATCCCCCCGACCTCTACGGCGATTGGCTGGGTTTGGCCCGCCGGGACCATGTCCTCCAGGTGCCCGCCGCCTATTGGCTGGACCAAGAAGAATTGGCCGAGGCGGGGAAAAACCTGGTCGCCCACGAGGGCAAGCTCTGGGCTTGGCCCCGCTGGCTTTGGCCCCTGGGCCTCATCGCTTTGGAAAGCGAGAGCGGCCTTGGGCAGTCCCTCCCCATTCCCACGAGATGGGAGGAATTGGCCCACTGGCTGGAAAGCCGGGACCTGCGCCTGGCCATAAACGATTGGGAGGGGGAGTTTAGCGGCCAGGCCCTGCTGGCTTCGGCCGGCGGGGGTTGGGGCCGCTGGGGCGGCCAGGAGCTGAACCAGGTCTTTGCCGGCCTGGCTGCCCTGGTGGAGGGGGGCTTAGTCGCCGAGGAGCCCGCCTTTTTGGCCGACGCCCCGGACTGTCTGCTGGGCGGGACTGAGCCGGCTCTCTTGGCCTGGCTCTGGGAGAACCAGGAAAAGGAAGCCTTGCTGCTGCCCCTCCCCTCTGTGGGGCCGGACCGGTTTTACCCGATAGCCGGCGCCAGCCTCCTCCAGTTTCGCCAGGTCCGCTACAAGGGTGACGACCACAGCCGGGCGGCGGCTTTGGCCGCCCACTACCTGGCCCGGGAACAGGGAGAGCTGCCCCCCTTGGGGGCGGTCTCGGCCTGGGTCCAGGGGGCGCCCGGCGGGGAAACACCGGCCGGATACAAGGAGATCCTTTTGGCGGCCAGGGAAAAGGGGGTCCCCAGCCGGGCGGTGGACCGAAGGGGCCGCCGCGAGGAAGATGAAATGAGGACGGGGGCGGCCACCCTGCTGGCGGAATTTTGGGCCGGTCGGCTGGGGCCGGCCGAAATAGCCCAGGGCTTTGAGGACTTGCAGTAGAGGCAAAAGGGCATTATATGGTAGTATGAGAAAAAAAGATGGAGAGACCTGGAATGGAAAAGGTATATTTGGACAACGCAGCTACCACGCCCTTGCACCCCGGAGTCCTGGCCGCGATGACCGAGGCTTTGAGCATGTACGCCAACCCTTCTTCCCTCCACGCTTTGGGCCTAGAAGCGGAAAAGATGGTGGAGGGGGCCCGGGCTGAGCTGGCCGACCTCCTGGAGGTCGCCCCGGAAAACCTCGTCTTTACTTCGGGGGGGACCGAAGCCAACAACTTGGCGCTAAAGGGCTTTTTGGCCCGTTCCCAGCGGCGGGGGCTCTTGGTCACCTCGGAAATTGAGCACCCCTCGGTGCTGGAAGTGTTCGCCGAGCTAAAGAGCCAGGGGTGGGAGGTCTGCCGCCTGCCCGTGGATTCCCAGGGCCGGGTGCAGCTTTCGGCCCTGGAGGCTGCCCTAAAAAGACCGGTCCAGCTCGTCAGCTTGATGGCGGTGAACAATGAAACGGGCAGTATTCAGCCCTTGGCCCAAGCGGTGGACTTAGTCCGCGCCCGCCAGCCCCGGGCCGCGATTCATACCGACGCCGTTCAGGCCCTGGGCAAAATCCCCTTTGCCCCGGCCCGGCTGGGGGTGGATTTTGCATCGGTCAGCGCCCACAAAATCCATGGCCCCAAGGGAGTCGGGGCCCTCTATCTCAGCCGGCGGGACCGGCTTTTTCCCTTGCTCCAGGGCGGGGGCCAGGAAGGGGGCCTGCGCTCCGGCACGGAAAATGTCCCGGGAATCGTGGGCTTTGGCCGGGCGGCCCGAGAGCTCCTGGCGGACCCGGAGGAAAAGAGGGCCCGGGTCGCCGCCCTGAGACAGCGCTTCTTAGCGGGAATCGAGGGCCTGCCCTGCCGGGTCATATCGCCCGGTGACGGGGCCCCCCACATCTTGGCCGTCTCCTTTCCTGGTTTTCGGGGGGAGGTGCTGCTCCAGGCCCTTTCCGGCCTGGGCGTTTACGTCTCTACCGGGGCGGCCTGTTCGGGCAAAAAAGGCGGGCTGAGCCAGGTGGCCCGGGCCATGGGGCTGGACCGGGAGGTGGCGGAAGGTCTGCTGCGCTTTAGTTTTTCCTGGCTGAATACTGAAGCCGAGATAGACTATGCCGGGGAAAGTGTGAAAAAAGTGCTGGCGGACTTGGCCTTTGTCCGGGGAAGGAGGAGCTGATGGACTACAAAAAAATCTTGCTGCGCTTCGGGGAGGTAGGCCTGAAGGGGAAAAATCGGGCCTTCTTTATCCGGGCCTTGGCTGCTAATGTAAGGCGGGCCCTGGCCCCCCTGGGTTCGGGCTTTTCGGTCAGCACTCCCTACGGCCGGATCTTTGTCGACCTGCCCGGCCCGGATTGCCTGGAGGCGGTCATTCCGGCCCTGGGCCGGGTCTTTGGCCTGGTCTCTTACAGCCCGGTGGCCCAGGCCGAGCTGACGATGGAAGGGATTCAAGCCGCCGCTTTGGAAGAGCTGCGGGCGGGGGGCCTGCCCCAGACTTTTCGCGTATCCGCCCGGCGCTCCCTAAAAAGCTTTGCCCTGAATTCGATGGAGATCAACCGGGAGCTGGGGGGCTTTTTACTGGAGAACTGCCCCGGGCTGCAGGTCGACCTCCATCAGCCTCAGCGGGTCGTCAATGTTGAAGTGCGGCCGGAAGGGGCCTACGTCTTTTCTCGGGTCTATCCCGGGGCCGGCGGCTTGCCGGTGGGAGTTACCGGCAAGGGAGTGCTCCTCCTTTCCGGCGGCATCGACAGCCCGGTGGCGGGCTGGCTGGCCATGAAGAGGGGAATCGCCTTGGAGGCCCTGTACTTCGATACCCCGCCCTTTACCTCGCCCCGAGCCCTGGCCAAGGTAGAAAAGTTAGCGAAGATCCTGGCCCAGTGGGCGCCCGTCAACCTCCACGTAGTGAATTTTACTCCGGTGCAGCGTTCCCTGCTGGAGCGGGTACCCGAGGACCTGACCATAACGGTGATGCGCCGCTTCATGTTCCGGGTAGCCCAAGCCCTGGCTCGCCGGGAAGGGGCTTTGGCCCTCATCACCGGCGAGAGCGCGGGCCAAGTGGCCAGCCAGACCCTGGAGAGCATGCTGGTCATAAATGAGGTGGTGTCCCTGCCGGTGCTGCGCCCGGTGGTGGCCCTGGACAAGGTGGAGATAATGGACCAGGCCCGGAAGATCGGGACCTACGACGTCTCAATTGAGCCTTTTCCCGATTGCTGCGCCCTCTTCGTCTCCCCCCACCCCAAGACCCGTCCCACCCTGGCCCAGGCGGCCAGAGCAGAAGAAAGCCTGGATGTGCAGGACCTGGTGGCCCAGGCCTTGGCCGGCCTCGAAACCCGTCTGATTAAAAGCCCATAAGTCCTCCCTCCCGTATTGTAAAAGGGCTGACGCCTTGGTATAATTTGCATAATCTCAAACCAGCTTTTATGAGGAGGGAGGTGTGTAGATGAGCAAGTGGCGCTGTACTGTCTGTGAGTATATATACGATCCCGACCTAGAGGGCGGAATCGCCTTTGAAGACCTGCCCGACGATTGGGAGTGCCCCGAATGCGGTGTGAGCAAGGACTTTTTTGAAGAAATCTAAGTATGTAAAAAGAGGGTGCTCGCCACACCCTCTTTTTCACTCTATTGTTGGGAACTGAATTTTTGCCAGGCCTGATTTACCTCCTGATTGGGGGCGGCTGGGGTCATGTAGAGGCCCCGGCGCTGCATCACCGAAAAAAGGTCTTGGTGCAATTGGTAGGTGTCCAGGAGGATGTTGCGAAAATCGTCCCGGATGGCAGTGGTGCTCGATTCGGTGGTTGCGGTGTTGTAGAGGCCGGCTAAGTATTTTTGGCAGGACAGGGAGTCCTCCAGTATGTTGCTTGCGGTCCAGCAAACGTTAGAGTTAGTTGTCATTTTCCCTCCTATTGGACCCCGCTGCTGCTCTGTAAATGCCTCAGCAGTGTGTTATAATGTTGTTGGTGTTTGTTTGCCATGTTCATACAAACCTCTTGAATTTCCGGGTCCTGGGATTCGGAGCTGAAGAAATTGCACTTGTGGACGGCCAGTTGCTCTGCCTTGAGGCAGTCCTCCAGGTACTGCAATTCTTTGTGGGTCATTCCTGGCATGTATGCGCCTCCTAAATTTGTATTTTGGTCCTATTTAGTTTGGGGCTAGAAGAGATAAATTATACTAGCTGGATTTCCGGGGGTTTGTGGTATACTTTACCCAAATGAGGTGAGCTTCTTGGAAGCAGTCAAACTGAGCAGGACCCAGCTTAAGGAGCTCCACCATTCTATGAAAAAAGAGCCCCTACATAATTACGAAATGCTCTGGGTGCTCGAATCCTGTCTGGAGACCGGAGCCGGCGCTGTCTTTGGCCTGGGTTCCTTTCCCTGGGATATGGGGCTCTTGGCGGTCCACCGCCGGTGCGCCTGGCTCAGTCTGACCGATGAGACCCGCTTGGAACCCCTCCTCGCCCAACTGCCGGAACTGGAGGTCTACCGCTTTTATACCGCCGATCCAGGCGTCCTGGATATGCTGGCCCGCTGGCT
>DGZR01000055.1:26754-29338 GCA_002397155.1 Firmicutes bacterium UBA4975
CCCGAGGGCTTAGTCGCCACCTGTTCCAGTCAGTCGGCGGTGCCGCCTTGGCAGGAAGTTATGAAATGGGCGCCGCTGAGGTCCGGCCAGTACTGGACCGAGCAGGCCCTTGGCGCCGTTACCGCCAACCTGCTCGCCCGGGACTGCCCCGTGGTGGTGCGGGCGGAAAGCGACGAGGAACCGGCTCTTTTGGAATCTCTCGGCTACCGGGAATTTTGCCAACTATACTACTACATAGCGCCCGGCGAATAGAGTCGCGGCGAGCGGAGGGATCGGATGCAATATGCTCTTGTTTTCCTATACAGCTACCTGCTTGGGGCAATTCCGTCGGCCTATATAATTGGCCGGATTAGAGGTAAGGATATAACCAGCGAAGGCAGCGGCAATATTGGCGGCACCAACGCCTACCGGGTTTTGGGCCCCGGGCTTGGTGTACTGGTGGCCTTGATGGATGTCAGCAAAGCTTTTTGCGCCCTCGGCATCACCCGGGCCTGGCTGGCCACTGACCCCGCCCTGGCTGTCGCCGTTTTAGCCGCCGTCATCGGCCATAACTGGTCTCTCTATGTGGGTTTTCGGGGAGGAAAGGGCATCGCTGTCACGATAAGCTCCTCTTTCTTCCTCTTTCCCACCCTGGCCGTCGGCGCCTTGCTTTCCGCTGTTTTGATCGTCCTTGTGACCAACTACGTGTCCCTGGGCTCTCTTGTGTACATCATGACCCTGGCGGTCTTGTTGCTTTTTTCCGAGATGACTCCCTGGTTTAAGGGGCTGGGAGTGCTCTTGCTCCTGATCGGCCTCTGGCGGCACAAGACTAACATAAAGGCGCTGCGGGCAGGGACCGAGCGCAGGTTTGGCAAGACTAAGTAAAACCTAGGATTTCGTGGAGGTGCGATGATGATTATTGCTAAGCGGGATGAGCTCATTCAGGCGACTCAGGAGGTTATCCGGATCGCCAGTGTTAAAGAGCCCGGGGCCGGCCAGGGCAAGCCCTTTGGCCCGGGTATTGCCCAGGCTCTTGACTATGTCCTGGCCAAGGGCCGGGAACTGGGTTTTAAGACAGAAAACTTTGACGGCTACGCCGGCCATATCGAGTATGGCGACGGCCCCGAGACCTTGGGCATCTTAGTCCATTTAGACGTCGTTCCCGCCGGGGAGGGCTGGAGCGTCGATCCCTTCGGGGGCGAGCTTGTCGAGGGCAAACTCTACGGCCGGGGCGCCATCGACGACAAGGGACCTGCGATGGCAGTGCTCTATGCCCTGGCGGCCCTGAAGGATTCGGGCTGGCAGCCCCAGCGGCGCATCCGCATCATCCTGGGCTGCGATGAAGAAAGCGGCTGGGAGTGTATGAACCACTACTTGCCCCTGGCGGGCAAGCCGGAAGTGGGCTTTACCCCCGACGCCGAATTTCCCGTCATCAACAGTGAAAAGGGAATCCTCATGGTCGAACTGTCCGGGCGGCTGCAAAATCCCCAGGGCGTCACCCTGGCGGACATCCGGGGGGGAAACCGGCCCAACATGGTCCCCGACCGCTGCCGGGTTAAACTGACTGGTCTGGAAGATGAGGGCCCCCTGGTCAAAGGAGCGGCAAAGATCGGGGCCAAGATGGACATAGAGCGGGACGATTCGGGGATTACCCTGGTCTTTAAAGGCGTGTCCGCCCACGGCAGCACCCCCGAAACGGGAGTGAACGCCATCAGCTACGCCCTGGCCATGCTGGACGACCTGGGGTTTGCCCAGGGCATAATCAGCTACCTCTATAATAATATCGGTTTCAGCCATGACGGCCGGGGCTTGAATATTGAAGTGAAAGATGGGGTATCGGGACCCCTCACCGCCAACATGGGGGTTATCTTTATGGAGGGTGAGACAGTCAAAGTCCTGGTGGATATCCGCTACCCCGTCAGCTATACCCAGGAACAGATCGTCGAGAGACTGAGGGCGGGACTGCCGCGGGACGTTTCCCTTTCGGTCTTGGGCGGTCACGGGCCCCTGTATGTGGAGGGGGATTCACCCCTCATCCAGGTTTTACAGCGGGTGTACGAAAAGCACACCGGCGAAGAAGCCCGCCTTCTCTCCATTGGGGGGGGCACCTACGCCCGGGCCCTGGATAATGCCGTCGCCTTTGGCCCGGTCTTTCCCGGGCAGCCGGAATTGGCCCACCAACCTGATGAATACATCACAACCTCCCACCTGGTCAAGCTGGCGGAGATTTACAGCGACGCCATCGCCAAACTGGGACGGCCGGACAAATAAAAAAGCTTTTTTAAATGGATGAGAGGGGATTAACTATGCGAATCGGCATTTATGCAGGGGACGGCGCTCAGGTAGAGAGGCTGGCCCGGGAGCTCTCGGGCCAGGTTCTCTGGGCGGCGGGGCCCGGGCTGGAAGGACCCTTCCTCTTTCCCTGCTACGACAGCTACGAAGAAGCTCAGGCCCGGGACCCGGTGACCCTGATCATCGATTGCCTGGGCGGCCTCAGGGACCCCCAGGCCCAGGTGGTGCCCCTTCAAGCCGCTCTCGCCCTGCTGGGCACCCGAGCCGGCGGCTCGGGTATCCCCGGAACAGCCGCAGCCCAGCTCGTGGCGAG
>DGZR01000080.1:0-3067 GCA_002397155.1 Firmicutes bacterium UBA4975
GTGATGCCGGTGATGATGGAAGTGAGGGCGGCGGTGAGCATTATTCCCGCCACTTTTTTTCGGTTTTCCGGGCGGGCCTCGTGGACCATGGCCAGGGCTGCCGCCGGAATGGCAAAGATCATGGTGATAAAGTAACCTCCGGAAAAGGCGCCGGCGCTGGGGTCCCCGGCGAAAAACCGGGCCAGCTCCCCGGTGACCAATTTACCCTCAGGCGTGATAAAGCTGCCGAAAACATGGAGCAGCAGACTCTGGAGAATGTGGTGCAGGCCGGTGGGGATGAGCAGCCGATTTAAGACCCCATAGGTAAAAGCGCCGTACTGGCCGGTAGCGAAGACCCAGTCGCTGATGCCGAGGATGACCCGGTTGATCGGCGGCCAGAGGTAGCCGAAGAAAACCCCCAGCACCAGGGAGACCAGGGCCGTGATAATCGGGACAAAGCGCTTGCCGGAGAAAAAGCCCAAAAACTCGGGAAAGCGGATACTGCGAAAGCGCCGGTAGAGGGCGGCGGTGTACGCCCCGACGATTATACCCCCCAGGACGCTCATGTCGTTGGGCTGAAACTCGCCGCTGGCCAAGGTGATGCCCGGGTTGACGGCCCTCATCACCGCCACCAGCACCACGTGACCGGCTACTGCGGCAAAGGCGGCCATGCCATCAGAGTCGGTAAAGCCGATGGCCACCCCCACCGCAAAGAGAACGGGCAGAAAATCCACGATCAGGGCATTGCCGGCGGCGGTGAAAAAGCTGGGCCCAAATTGGCCGATGGCGATAAAGAGCGCCGCCACCGGCATGACGACGATGGGCACCATCAGGGCTTTAGCCACCCGCTGCATAATCCCCTTCCAGTTCATTACACCCTCTCCTCCGCAAAAATTTTATAACTGGCGGGGACTACCCCAGCCAGGGTCAGACTATTGGCCAGCCAGGGGGCCAGCAGCAGCTCTCCCTCCCTGGCCCTCTTTTCCGTCAGAGAGCTGAGAGAAGCCAGGGAGCTGTCGCCGGGGCTGCCGGGATGGCAGTATAGTTCATGAACTCCGGGACACAGCCCTGCCAGGTAGGCGGCGAAATCCTCCCGGCTCCGGGCCACCATTTCCAAGGGGGCCACCGTCGCCGGCCGGGCCAGGGCAAACTTCCGGGCCCGGTGCCAAGCCCGGGCGGCCAAGGCCCGCTGGTATCTCGGCGCAGTCATCGCCCGAAAGCTCTCGGGGCTGATCATTCGCACCCCGGGAATGCCCAGTTCCCTGGCCAGGCGGCAGATTATTGCCGTAAAAGGGGGCCATAAGTGAATGTGATGGTGGCTGTCCAGATGGGTGGGTTTAAGCCCCGCCTCCAGCAAGCGGAGGATCTGGGCCCGCCACTCCGCCTCCACTTGGCCCGGCGGCAAAAGGGGTGCCCGCCAAAATTGGCGGCGGAAGCGGCCGGACCGGTCCACTAAGGAGGGCACCTGTTCCGGGGGCAGCACGGGCTGAAGAGCGGTCAAAGTGAGGTGTACCCCCACCCCCAGGGAGGGCTGAGCCGCCGCCAGGGCCACCGCTTCCCGCCAAGCCAGGCCTCCCGCCATCAGGGTGGCGGAGGTAAGAACCCCTTCGCGATGGGCGCGGATGACTCCCCGGTTTACCCCCTCGGTGAGGCCGAAATCGTCGGCGTTGATGATCAGATGAACCATCAGTGCAGTTGGATCAGGGCCCCGTGGGCTTTAAGGTAGTCCCGGAGGATCGATTCCGCCACTTCCAGGGAGGGGACCAGGGGGTTGAGGTTCAGGGCCCGCAGGGCCTTGGCGTAACTTTGCTCCATCGCCGCCTCCACCGTCAGCGCCTCATAGGCGGCGACCAGGTTCATCAGGCCCAGCATGTCCACGTCGGGCTTGGCCACCGTGAGAGGGCGCACCCCCCCCTTGTCGATGAGGCAGGGAATTTCCACGCAAGAATCCGCCGGCATACCCGGCACCGCCCCTTGATTGAGGACGTTCACGACGTATTCCTCGCCCTTGTCGTTGTAAATCGCGCTGAGCATGCCCACCATCAGTTCCGAATGCCACTGCCCCCCCCGGCTCTTCCACAGCCGGATGTCCTCGCCCCTAACTACCTGCCCGAAATGGGCCAGCAATTCTTTCTCGATGGCCTGGACCACTTCACCCCGGGTCTTTTCCGCCGCCATCTGCTTGGCCAGGGCCTCCCGGCTCAAGTAATAGTACTGCAGGTAGGGCGAGGGGATAAAGCCGAGAATCTTGAAAATCCGCAGCATCATTTCGCTCTCTTCCACCGTCTTCTCATCATCGGTGGGCAGGCGGGAGATAATATCGGTGGTCTTGGCCAGTTCCCGCAGCTTGGGCATGATGTCCCGGCCCTCCACCAGGACCCGGCGAAACCAGCCCAGGTGATTGAGTCCCACATAGTCCAGCTTGACTTTGGCTCGGGGCAGTTCCAGCAAAGAAGCGATGAAGTGCTGAATGCCGATGGGCACGTCGCAGATGCTGATGGCGTTGATCTCGGTGTACTTAGCCAGCATTGCCGCCACCATTCCCGACGGATTGGTATAGTTTATGAGCCAGGCTTCGGGGGCATACTCCTTGATGTCCCGGGCCAGGGCGTACATTTCCGGCAGGGTGCGCAGGGCCATGGCAAAACCTCCGGGGCCCACCGTCTCCTGGCCGATTACTCCATAGCCGAGGGGAATCTTTTCGTCCAATACCCGACCGGCCAAGCCCCCCACCCTGATCTGGCAGAGGATAAAAGCACTGCCCTTAATCGCCTCCACCCGGTCCTCGGTGCTGCTGACCTTTACCTGGGGCAGAGCCCGGGCGATAATCTTGGCGCTGAGGGCCCCTACCGTGGCCAGCTTGGCCCTGTCAATGTCCATGAGACAGACTTCGGTAAAGGGCACTTCATCCCTTATTTTCAACAGTCCCTCGATCAGGCCCGGGGTGTAAGCGCTGCCGCCGCCGATAATCGATATCTTCATCCCCATATCCTCCTTCGTTATGCTTCTTTATCCCTAGTATTGGCCAAGGGACCGGGGTATTCCTCCTTTTCTTGCCCCCAAGCCCCGAGCGGCAAAAAACCGGATG
>DGZR01000080.1:3383-10912 GCA_002397155.1 Firmicutes bacterium UBA4975
CTTCCTTGGTGGCGGCCACTTCTACCCGGGCCGGGGAAACCTGGTATTCCATGATCTTGATCTTGCCCTGGGGGGTAAAGCCCAGCATTTTATAGAGTAAACTGGTGGCCTGGCTGGCGGCATCGGCATAGAGGACCGCTTGGGTAAAGCCCCTGTGCTCAAGGTGGTTCAGAGTTTCTTTCAGCATTCGGCGGCCAAAGCCCCGACCCCGGCCCCCCGAGGAAGAAGCGGGGGCATTGATTCTGACCAAGCCGAGATCGGCGTCCAGCACCCAGTAGAAGAGAGCGGCCAGGGCCTCCTCCTCCACCAGCCCCAAGCGAAAAGCCGCCCCGTCATACCCGGGAGCGCTTTGCAAGCGCTCTAGGCAAGGGAGATCGAAGGGAGGCAAGTTGTAAAATACCGAAAGTCCCTGGTTGAAGATTTCAATCCAGGACTGTTGGTAGTGGGGAGCGTCGGCCAGGGAAATCACGCTAAAGTTTTCCGCCCGTTCCTGGACCGGGGGCAGATTGCCCAGGGCGGCCCGCATTTCCACCTGTTCCCGCACAACCCGAAAACCCCAGGTAGCTTGAATGTTTGAGTTCTCTTTTGCCGCGGTGCGCAGAACCGGAGCGCCGGGCACTAAGGACTGAGCCAGCTCAAGACAGCGCTGCCAAAAGACATTCCATTCTCCCCGGGGCAAAGCCCGGTCGGCCTGGATATACGCGTAGAGCAGGTTGGGCTGCAGCTTTTCCAGGGAGACAAAGTAGGCACAGGCCAATAGCTTGTCGGCACCCCGGAGCAGGAGACAGGACTGTTCGGGGTCGGGCTGGTACAGCGAGAAAAGCTGCTGGTAATGGGGTATCCAGCCGTCGACCTGCTCCACCTCAGGGTGAAACAACCTTATCACCCGGGGCAGATATTCTTTTCGATAGAAAATTATCTCACCCATACTTCGCCACCCCCCCAAGTATTACAATTACATTTCAACATAAAAAGATAGATTCCTGCTTGGAGGGGGAATAATAGACAATTTCTCTAGGATTCTCCTGTTTTCGGGTGTGTAAACCGGGGCAAGAACCGGGGCGGCAAATAGCAATTCCCCCCCCTCCTCTGATATAATACAGGCCGATATAGCCATCCTTGATTGGGTGGGCTAAAAGAAGAATATAAAAAGGGGGAATCCCGTGGAACTGTACTTTGGCCTGGCCAAGGAACTCCTGGCTAAGGGGCTGGCAGAGGAAACTCAGTCCTACGACGAAAATAATACCTACGACACGGCCATCCATTTCACCGCCGACCTGGACTTTTACTTAGGCCTGGCCAAGAGACAAAAGGGGCCGATTCTGGACATCGGCTGCGGCACCGGCCGGGTCCTTCTCCCCTTGCTCCGGGCGGGCCACCGGGTGGTGGGGATGGACCTGTCCCCCCATATGCTGGACCTGGCCCGACAAAAAGCGCGCCGGGCCGGCTTTACCCCGGAACTCTACCGGGGGGACATGCGGGACTTTTCCCTGGAGGAGGAATTTTCCCTCATCCTCATTCCCTACTTCGCCATGATCTACATGACCACCGATGAAGAGCGCAGCCGGGTCATCGAGGGCTGCCGCCGCCACCTGGCCCCCGGGGGAATGCTGGCCTTTGACTTTGATGCCGGTAGGGGCGAGCCGGGCCTGGGCAAGCCCTGGCTGGGATTCCAGACCGTGGAGGCCGACGGGGTGGTGGTGCAAACCGTCCAGATCAACCAACTGACCCAGGACTTGCGGGTGGTGAACATAGTGACTTACCGCTTTCGCGGCCCCCACTCCCGGATTGAAGTTAGCGCCAGTGTGGAGGCCTCAATTTCCGCCTCTCGCCTAGCAAAGCTTTTGGAAGCAGGCGGCTTTACCGTGCAGGGCCTTTACCGGGACTATACCTACGCCCCTTACTCCGGCGGGGAAGAATGCGTCGTCGTCGCTCTGAAGAGTTAAAAAAAGTCTCCGTTGGAGACAGACCTTTTATAGGACCAGGTTGAGCAGGCCGCCCACCGCCAGGGCGGTGAGGACGGAACTGAACCAGACGGCCAGGGCCATGAGCAGTCCCTGCTCCTTGACGGTGACCAGCAGGGTGGCGATACAGGGCACAAACAGGGTCAGGGTCATCAGGGCGATAAAGCGCTGGGCCGGAGCCAGGGCCAGGGCCATTAGCCCGGCGGCGCCAAAGTCCCGCCGGATCATCCCCAGGATAAAAGAACTCACCACCTGGGGGGGCAAGCCCAGCCAGCCCCGGGTCCAGGGGGCCAAGGTCAGCTCCAACCGGGCCAGGATTCCCAGGTGGTCCAAGCTCGCCACCAAGACTGCTCCCAGGGCAAAGAGGGGGATTGCGTCCCCCAGAAAGGACCAGGATTTTTTCCAGGCCTTGCGCCAAATGTTGCCCAGCCGGGGCAGGCGCAGGGGGGGCAGCTCCAAGAACAGGCCGGTAGCCTGCCCGGGCAAGAATTTGTTGAGGAGGCCGCCCACCGCCAGGAAAACCCCCATGAGGATCAAGCCATAGAGGACCAGCCAGCCCATGCCCAGGGGGACCAGCATCAGGGCGGTAATCCCCGTCTGGGCAGAACAGGGGACAGCCAGTCCCAGCAAAAAGATCAGGATCAGCCTTTCCCGGCGGCTGGAGAGCATCCGGGTGGAGACGACGGCCATGGTGACGCAGCCGAAACCGAGGATGAGGGGGATTACCGCTCTGCCGTTCAGGCCCAGGGGGCGGAAACTGTTGTCCAGCAGCACGGCCAGACGGGGCAGGTAGCCGGAATCCTCCAAAAGAGCCAGGAGCAGGTAAAAGCTGAAGACCAGGGGCAGGAGGAGGCCGATTGCATATGCCAGGGCCATAGTGAAAAGGCCAAAATCGCCGATCAGCACCTGGCGCAGCAGGCCGGGAGGCAGCAGCCCCCCCAGGAGCCGGACCAGCGGGGGCAGCAGCCAGCGGTTGAAGACCACCCCCTCGGTAAAATCCACAAGCTTGCCCGCCACCACCCCGCCCAAGAGCCACCAGATCATGGCCAGAACGAGAGCGGCACTGAAAAGACCGGTCAGCCCCCCGGTCAGCCAGCGGTCCAGGCGGGAAAAGGCGGGTTTTGCCAGGGGGGGGGCGACTTGCCGATAAATTGAATTGGCCCGGATTCTAAGCTCGGCGCTCTCTTCTTGCCGCCGGGGGCTTTTTTTTTCTTTTTTTAGCAAGGACTCCAGAGCCAGGGCCAGTTCGGCCATGCCTTCGCCCTTCACCGCCGTTGCCGGGATCACGGGAACGTGTAAAAGGGCCTCCAGCTTGGCCAGATCGAGAAATAGTCCCCCGTTCCGGGCCTCGTCCATCATGTTCACAACGACGACCAGGGGCAGCCCCCGGTCCAAGAGCTGCAGGGTCAAAAACAAATCACGGCTGAGGCGGGTGGCGTCCACCACGTTGACGGCCAGGTCGGCCTGGGCGAGCAGGGCCTCTGCCAGCTTTTCTTCTTCATTGGCCCCGGCCAGGCCGTACACTCCCGGGGTGTCGGTCAGGGGATTGCCCCGCCACTTGCCCCGGCTGACCTCCACTGTGGTCCCGGGAAAGTTGGAGACTTCGGCGTACTTCTTGGCCAGACTCATGAAGACGACGGATTTGCCCACATTGGGATTGCCGACCAGGACTATCTCTTTGGCCCCCGCCGGGGCGAGATTTGTATGCCCCGGGCAATCTTTCCCCCCACCGCCACCATCTGCCCGCCCCGGCCCAGGATGACCGGGCCGTTGGCTTTTCGGGCTACGCAATAGACCTCTTCCCCCTCTCCCATCCCCAAACAGTCTGCTTGCCGCCTAGCCAGCGGATCCTTTATTTTGAGAACGAGGTAACGCTTGCCGGGAAATGCCGAAAGCAAATTCACAGTCTACCTCCCCAAAGTCCATTTTTGCTATCGTTATTCAAAGGGATCGCCCTTTATAACCTAAAGCCAGGGTCTCCCCTGGCTTTAGGCCACCTGGCCCCCCCGGCTCAAGCTGACCAGTTTTTCCTTGGCCGCCGCCACCGGCTCCGACAGTTCCGCCGCCAAGCCGCTGCGCTTCAGGCCGTAGTACAGCACCAAATTGATAAAGCCATAGTAGTCCACGTTCACCGCCGCCGTCATCCGGGCCAAGGAGCTGGCCCGGCCCAGGGAGGGCGTGCCGTTGACGTCGATTACATACAGTTGGCCCTCTCCGTCGGCCTTAAAATCGATGCGGACCACATCAGCACAGCCCAGGGCGGCATAGGCCTTAAGAGAAATATCCCGCAGAGGAGGATACCGGCCATCCTGGGGAGAGACGATCGCCAAGGCTACTTTGTCCATAGACTCGGCCTTTTTCACTGCCGTCGAACGGACGAGGCAGTGGGGAAAGGCCACCGGTGGCAGGACCACCGGATTGCCGTTGCCGATTACCCCCACGGTGTACTCGACCCCCGGCAAGAACTCTTCGACGACCAGGCTGATTGGCCCCAAGAGATCATAGAGCTCTTCCATCCGCCGGACCAGTTCTCCCGGGCTCCTGACCACCGAAGCCTCGTCGATGCCCACGCTGTTCCCCCCTCCGGCAGGTTTGACAAAGAGGGGGTACTTCTCGTTGGCCCCGGCAAAAGCCCGGGCGGCCGCCGGGTCGGCCAGGGGCTGGTTCCAGGGGACCCGCACCCCGGCCCGGCTGAGGGCCCCATAGGTCAGCTCCTTGTGCCGGCACAGCTCCATCGACGCTGCCGGGGAATGGGAGCTGGGAATGCCCAGCTCGGCTAAAGATTGCCGGACCAGGGCGGCGCCGGTGCCGTCGTAGAGGGTGGCTGGGCTGTCCAAAAATCCCTCGGCAATGACCAGGGCAAAATCTGGCTTACCCGCGCGAAAGCGCTGCTCCAACTGCCGCCGGGACTGGAGGTTAATCGACATCACCTGGTAGCCGCCAAAGTAGAGGGCTTCTTCCACGGATTCCACCGTCCGCCTGGTGGAACACTCGCTGTACACACCCTTTCGCTCAACCGTGGGCACCCAATTGTAGATAAAGGCTATCTTGCCCGCCATTGCCACCCTCCTCCGTTCATAGTAAGCTACTTAAATCTATTCGCTGGCAAGGGACAATATCCTTTTGCCTAAAAAAAACCTGCGCCGAGCGCAGGCTAACTGACAATTTGTTCTTGATCTTTGTACTGGAGCTGGTAGAGCTGGAAGTAGAGACCCCCTTGGGCCAGCAAGACCTGGTGGCTCCCCATCTCCCGGATTTTTCCCTTGTGCATGACGATAATCTTGTCGGCGTTTTGGATGGTCGAAAGGCGGTGGGCTACCACCAGGGTGGTGCGGCCCCGGGAGATAGTGCGCATGGCCTTTTGAATTACCTGCTCCGTCTCGGTGTCGATGTTGGCGGTGGCTTCGTCCAAGACTAAAATCTTTGGGTTGAAGGCCAAAGCCCGGGCAAAGGCCAAGAGCTGGCGCTGCCCCGCCGACAGGGTGGCCCCCCGCTCCTTGACTTCGCTTTCATAGCGCTGGGGCAAGGACGAGATGAACTTGTCCGCGTCCACGGCCTTGGCAATCTGATGAATCTTCTGGTCGTCGATTTCCCGATTGTTGAGGCGGATGTTGTCGGCAATAGACCCGGAAAACATGAAGACGTCCTGGAGGACGACGGCCACGCTGCTGCGCAGCTCGTCCAAGTCAAAGTCCTTGATGTCGACCCCGTCGATGAGTATCTGTCCCTGCTGGATGTCGTAGAGGCGGCTGATCAAGCTGATAATGGTGGTCTTGCCGGCCCCGGTCGCCCCCACAAAAGCCGCCGTCTCGCCCTTTTCCACCGTAAAGCTGACATCTTCCAGGACCCATTCCCCCGGATTGTAGGCAAACCAGACGTGGCGAAACTCAATTTTACCCAGGATGCCCTGTTCAACGGGCTCGAGGACGTTTTCAATTTCCGATTCGGTGTCCAAGAGTTTGAATATCCGCTCGGAAGAGGCCATGGCCGCCTGCATGACATTGTACCGTTCGGCCAGGTTGTTTATGGGCTCAAAGAACATCTTGATGTAATCGATGAAGGCAAAGAGCACGCCGAACTCGATGGCCCCCCGTAGGACCTGCCCGCCGCCAAACCAGACTAAGAGAGCGAGGCCGATGGAGTACATTGAGTTGATGAAGGGGCGGAAGACAGCAAAGACCCGCAGTTCGCCATAGCTTGCTTCAAAGTGCTCGGTGTTAATTTTATCAAACTTTTCGTACTGCTCCTTTTCCCGGTGGAAAATCTGGATGACCCGCATGCCGGAAATGCTCTCCTGCAGGGAGGCGTTGATCCGGGCCAGGCGCACCCGCACCAGGCGGTAAGCGTCCCGCGCTTTTCGGCGGTAAAGGACGGTGGCAACCGTCACCAGGGGCAGGAGGGCAAAACAGATCAGGGCTATCCGCCAGTCCAGGCGGAGCATGACGAAGACTATGCCAAAGAGAGTAAAAAAGTCTTTGAACAGGTTGACCAGCACGTCGGCAAAGAGGTCGTTTAGGGTCTCGGTGTCGTTGGTCACCCGGGTGATCAGCCTGCCCACTGGGTTGGAGTCAAAAAAGCGCATGGAGAGGTTTTGGATGTGGGAAAAGACCTGGTGACGCAGGTCGAAGATGATCTTTTGCCCCGTCTTGTTGAGCAGGTAGACCTGGAGGTAGTTGATGGCGAACCCGGCAAAAAGGACGACCAGGTAAGCGGCCGCCAGACGGATAAGGGCGCTGATATCCGGTTGGCGCAAGTCCCCGTACTCTTCCTTGGCGATGAGTTGGGCCGGATGGCGGGCACCGGCGCTGACCAGGTAGACCTGGCCCCCCTCTTCCTGAACAGTGTAGTCAATGCCAAAAGAACCTTCGATCAAGTAGTGCTGACCCCGGTGGGCCACCACCAGGTAGGGGTTGCCGCCGGGCTGGTCCTCGGCCTTTCTGGCAGGCAGCAGGACTTTGCCGTTGACGAGAGCCCCGGCAAAGGGCTCTTCCCCGGGGTCCCAGCCCGTGTAGACTTTGGCGTTGATGTAATCGTCGATGGCCGTGCGCACAAGCCAGGGCTTGGCCAGGTCCACCAGGGTGAGGACGACCAGGAGCAGGACCGCCAACAATAAAATCCAGCGGTAGGGCTTGGTATAAGTGAGGAGGCGCTTCATCAAGCGGGAATCATACGCCTTGCCTATTGCTTCTTCTTCGTGGTAATTTTGCACCGTCTCTCCCCCCCTTACGCTTCTGAGACTTGCTTTTCAAGCTGTTGTTTTAGGTACAAGTGCTGGTAAATACCGCCTTGGCGCACCAGGGACTCGTGGTCGCCCCGCTCGGCGATAGCGCCGTCTGCCAGGACGATGATCTCGTCTGCGTCCTCGACGGTGGAGATGCGGTGGGAGATGATGATGCTGGTGCGCCCCTGCCTGACCTGGCGCAGGCCCTGGAGGATCTTTTCCTCAGTCTGGGTGTCCACCGCCGATAGGCAGTCGTCCAGGATGAGGATTTTCGGGTCCTTGATCAGGGCCCGGGCAATGGCGACCCGCTGTTTTTGCCCGCCGGAGAGGGTGACTCCCCTTTC
>DGZR01000080.1:11165-12687 GCA_002397155.1 Firmicutes bacterium UBA4975
AGGCGGGCGGCGTTTTCTACTTCCTCAGAATCATAAGAACCGGCAAAGCCGATGTTGTTGGCAATCGTGTCGGAAAAGAGGAAGTTGTCCTGGGGCACATAGCCGATGTTCTCCCGCAGAATGGCCAGGGGTATCTCGTTGATGTCGAGGCCGTCAATGAAAAGCTGCCCCGGCGGAGAATTGTACAGGCGCAAGAGCAGGTTGACCAGGGTGGTCTTGCCGCTGCCCGTCCTGCCCACGATGGCCAGGGTCTTGCCCGCCGGCAGGTCGATGTCGATATTCTTCAGGGCCCTGGTACCGTCGGGGTAAGTAAAGTCCAGGTTTTTAAACTGGATTCTACCCTCCACCTCGGTCACCGCCCCCACCAGGGCCGGGTCGTCATAGACCTCGGGTTTTTCCCGGAAAAGGGTGTTCAGCCGTTCCATGGAGGCGGCGCCCCGCTGCAGAACATTTATGACCCGGCCTACGGCCATCATCGGCCAGATGAGCATACCCAAGTAGGAGTTGAAGGCCACAAATTCACCCAGGGTGATCCGGGCATTGATCACCTGGATGCCCCCGTAGCCCAAGACAATCATGAAGCTGACCCCGGAGATCAGTTGGATCATCGGCCACATCAGGCCCCAGATCTTGATCATGCGCATGTTCTTATCGGCGTAGTCCTTGGCGGCCGCGTCAAACCGGCCCAGCTCGGCCTCTTCCTGGACAAAGGATTTCACTACCCGGATGCCGGAAAAGGTCTCCTGAACCCGGTCGGTCAGGGAAGAAAAGGCCTGTTGCACTCCCCGGAAGAGGGCGTGGACCCGCTTGCCAAAGTAAGAAGCGAGAGCGGCCAAAAAAGGCAGGGGCAGCAGGGCCAAAAGGGTCAGACGCCAATCGATCTTGGCGGCCATGGTGTAGACAGTGACCACCGTCAGGAAAACCGAGTCCATGAGCATGAGGATCCCCGGCCCCATGGCCATGCGGATGGCGTTTATGTCGTTAGTGGCGTGGGCCATCAGGTCTCCCGTTTTGTGGTTATTAAAAAAGTTGACCGACAGGGTCTCCAGGTGGGCGAACAGGCGGTTGCGCAAGTAATACTCCAGGCGCCGGGCCGAGCCCATGATGTAAATCCGCCAAAAATAGCGGCCCAAGGCCATGAAGGCGGCGATAGCCAAAATAAACCCTCCATAGCGGAGGAGTCCGGCGGCGTCTATCTCCCTGGTTTGAATGAGGTCAGTCACCTTGCCCAAGAGGCGGGGTATTTGCAGGTTTACGTAGTTTACGCTGGTCAGCCAAAATATTCCGAGGACATAGCGCCAAATATTGGCCATAAAAAAAGCTTTTAAAGTTTTGAAGGATTTCATATCTTCGCCCCCGTAAGAAATTCACACTGCTAATCTTAGCATATGGGCCTGTCCCTGACAAACCCTATTTCCCCGGGAAAATCCCCCGCCTCTCTCTTTTTCTGTCTTTTGCTGGCCCGGACGAATTTATTTAGATATCCGGAATATCCATGTAATCGGGTAGGAGGTAGGCCATT
>DGZR01000071.1 GCA_002397155.1 Firmicutes bacterium UBA4975
AGCCTGGTCCAGGTCGGCGATGATGTCCGCCGGGTCTTCTAGGCCCACGGCCAGTCGGACCAGGCCAGGGGTGATGCTGGCTGACAACCTCTGGGCTTCGGGCACAACTGAGTGGGTCATTGAAGCCGGGTGCTGAATGAGGGTGTCGATGTCCCCTAAGCTGACCGCCAAGTGGCAGAGCTTTACCCCGTTCATCAGGGCGACTCCTGCCGGGTACCCCCCCTTTAGTTCAAAGGCCATTATGCCGCCAAAAGCGCTCATCTGCTTTGTGGCCAGCTCGTGCTGGGGAAAGGAAGGCAGGCCGGGATAGTACACCTGGGCGACAGCCGGATGGCCCTCCAAGTATTCGGCGATAGCCATGGCGTTTTGGCAATGACGCTCCATGCGCAGAGGCAGGGTCTTGGCCCCCCTGAGGATGAGCCAGGCGTCAAAAGGACTTATGGTCCCGCCAAAGTCCTTGAGGGTGGTCATCTTGATCTCTTTAATCGTCTCCTGGTCGGAAATGATCAAGCCCGCCACCACGTCGCCATGTCCGTTGATGTACTTAGTGGCGCTGTGCACCACCACGTCCGCCCCCAGGGCGAGGGGGCGCTGCAGGTAGGGGGACATGAAAGTGTTGTCCACCACCACCCTGGCCCCATGGGCCCGGGCCAAGTCGGCGATTGCCCGGATGTCGCTGATGCGCATGGTGGGGTTAGTGGGAGATTCAAGGTATACCACCTTGGTGTTGGGCCCAATCGCCCCTTTTACGGCAGCCAGGTCGGCGGTGTCCACGGCAGTGGCCTGGATGCCAAAGCGGGGCGCAATGTCATGTAAAAAAGCATAGGTGCAGCCGTAGAGTGCGGCGGAATGGACGATGTGGTCCCCCTGACCCACCAAGGCCATCAGGGTGGCGGAGATCGCCGCCATGCCGGTAGCGCAGGCAGCGGCGGCCCCGCCCCCTTCTAAGTCGGCGATTTTTTCTTCCAGAGCAGTGACGGTGGGATTGCCCAAACGGGTATAGATGTACCCCTCCTGGCTGCCGGCAAAGCGAGCCGCTCCCTGGGCCGCATTGGCAAAGACAAAAGTGGATGTCTGGTAGATTGGAGTGCTGAGGGCGCCGTACAGAGGGTCGGGCTCCTGGCCGGCGTGAATTGCCCGGGTGGCAAAGCCCAATTTCTTCTCAGTTTTCATTTTTTCGCCTCCGGATAATCTAGATTCGGCAACCATTGCTGCAATTCCCATGCCAAGGGTGGAGCAGGGGATCAGGGGCCCCCGGGAACAGCCCCTGGAAACTATTCTTTCCGATTGGCAAGGAAAGTTTCCAAACCATAGCGCCTAACCTTGTTGAGGACGGCGGTGTGGGACAAGCCCAGGGCCTCCCCTGCCCGCCGGGCGCTGCCGTGTTTTTTTAGGGCTTCCCCCACCAGCCTCTGTTCCAGATGCCCCACTTGTTCCTTGAGCGTCCCGGCCCCGCCCGGCTCTTCATCTTCCAGCAGCAAGTGCTCCAGGCGGATGATTTTACCGGCGGCAAAAGTCTGGGCCCGCTCCAGGACATTCTCCAGCTCTCGGACATTGCCGGGCCAGGGATGGCGGCCAAGGGCAGCCATGGCCCCGGGGTCGATGCCAGCCCGGCCCCGAGCCAGCAGGTGCTCGACCAGGAGGGGTATGTCTTCCCGCCGTCGGCGCAGGGGAGGAATTGTCAGGGGAATGACGTTGAGCCTGTAGTAGAGGTCCTCCCGGAACTTTTGTTCCCGGACCAGACGGGCCAGATCATTGTTAGTGGCGGCGATTATGCGCACATCCACCTGGATCTCTTCATTGCCCCCCACCCGGCGGATACTGCCTGACTGCAGGGCTCGGAGCAGCTTGGGCTGCAGGTGGGGGGGCATTTCCGCCACTTCATCGAGAAACACCGTGCCCCCGTGACCGAACTCAAAGAGGCCCATCCGCCCTCCCCGGCGGGAGCCGGTAAAAGCCCCGCCTTCGTAGCCAAAAAGTTCGCTTTCTAGGAGGGCGTCGGGCAAGGCGCCGCAGTTGATGGGGACAAAGGCCCCTTCCCGGCGGGGACTGGCGGCGTGAATGGCCCGGGCAAAGAGTTCCTTGCCGGTTCCGCTCTCGCCGTAGATGAGGATGGTGGCGTCCCTTTGCGCCACTTGCTGGGCCAGCGCCACCAGGTCCTTCATCTCCCCGCTCTGGCCCACGATGTGGGCAAAGGTCAGCTCGGGTGCCCGGGTCACCGAGTGGACCAAGGCCCGGATCTGGCCGGCGTCCTTGAGGCTGGCCACCACCCCCGTCACCCGGCCCTCCTGATCCAGCAAGGGCCGGCCGCTGGTCATGTACCTAGCTCTATGGGGCCCCTTGCTCATGACGATCTCTTGGTTGTCGTAGCTCTGGCCAGAGAGCAAAGTGGCCAGCATTGGCACGTCGGGCCGGAGCACCGTGCCGATTTCCTTGCCCAGCACTGCGGCGGCTCTGAGGCCGAGGATTGCTTCAGCAGCAGCGTTGAACAGGGTTATCCGGCCCTTGGCATCGATGGCCACCAGGCCTTCCCCCACCGCTTCGACGATGGCTTGAATCTCCCGACGCCGCTGTTCCTGGGGCATGCTGACTATTTCCTCCAGAGCGTGGACCCCGTCCAGGCCCTGGAGGCGGGAGCGAATTTGAGTATACTGGCTGGAGGGAAAGCGGATGTAGATGGCCCCGGGCTCAACTTCCATGGCTTGAATGTCAATGCCCAGGGGTGAAAAGAGCTGGAGCACATCCAGCACCATGCCCACCCGGTCGGCCGTGCTAATTTTTAGACGCATCGCTCCGCCTCCTGGAAAGATTTCTTTCCAAGGTATTCGCCCCCGCCAAGCTCAAGTCCTGCTCCCCCAGAAAAAAACCGCCAAAAGGCGGCAAAAACCAATTATTCCCGGACCCGGAGGACGAAGACAGGGTCCTTTCCCCGGCTCACTCTTCCCTGGGCCAGGACGGTATACTCTAAGAGGACTTCTTGGTTGGTCACTACCAGGGCCGAGTAGAGCTCCTTGCCGGCCCCGCGGATAACCTGGCTGTCGAATTTGACCAGCTCTTCTCCCGGACGGACCATTTGCCCTTCTTGGCAGAGCTGGACAAAGCCCTTGCCCCCCAGTTCAACGGTGTCCAGGCCCAAGTGCAGCAAGATCTCCAGTCCCTCCGGGGTCTTCATCACCAGGGCATGGGCCCCGGGAAAGACCTTGGCGATTTCCCCGGCCACCGGTGCCGTGAGCACAGAGCCGGAAGGCATGAACCCCACTCCCACCCCCACCAGCCCCTGGGCAAAGACCGGATCGGGCAACTGAGCCAGAGGGATTATCTCGCCATCCAAGGGCGAGAGCATTTCCACAATCCCCCCTTCATCCTTGAGGGTGCGCAGGGCGTCGGCGATGAGGTCGCTTTCCCCGCCGTAGACGATCTGCAGGTTGCCCTCTCCCAGCATACTTACCCCCGCCGCCGGCAGCTTACTTAGGGCTTCTTGGTCAATTTTTTCCGGCGCCCAGACCTGGAGGCGCAGCCTGGTCAGGCAGGCGTCGACTACTTTCAGGTTAGTCAGGCCGCCGATTGCGGCCGCCGTCCT
>DGZR01000088.1 GCA_002397155.1 Firmicutes bacterium UBA4975
CTACAGTAACTTGACACGACCGCAAGTTATTTTGCTTTGGCGGCGATTTTCGTTTTGTGATAATATCAAAGGTGGCGGTGATGGAAATGAGGGTTGTGGCGGGCAGTTTCAAGGGTCGGCCTTTGCTCACTCCCCCCGGGTGCCGGACCCGGCCCACGGCCGGCAAGGTGCGGGAAGCGATTTTCAGCAGCCTTATGGCAGAAACCCCCGGTTCGGTATGGCTGGACCTTTTTGCCGGCAGCGGCGCCATGGGAATTGAGGCCCTGAGCCGGGGAGCGGCTTACTGTTTTTTTGCCGACGACGACCGCCTGGCCTGGGCGGTAATCAGGAAAAACTTGGCCACCCTGGGTCTGGGCCCTGACCGGGCTCGCCTTTTTAAGGCCGACGCGGAAAAGGCCTGCGCTCTCATCGCCGCAGAACACGGGCAAATTATCAGTGTGGCCTACCTGGACCCCCCTTACGGCGACCAGGATCTGTATGGGGCGGCGCTGGCCCTTTTGCCCGCGCTTTTAGCGCCCGAGGGGCTGGTGGTTATCGAACACCGGCGGGACTGGCAGCCGGTTTTACCCTGGGCTTGGCCCCTAAAGACCAGGGAGTACGGACGGACAGGGGTCTCATATTACCGGAAGGGGAGAGTTTAGTGGCAGAGGCAGTGTATCCCGGCAGTTTTGATCCCGTCACCATGGGACACTTGGACATCATTCGGCGTTCGGCCCGCATCTTCGACCGGGTCTACGTGGCAGTAGCGGTAAACCTGAGCAAGAGCCCGCTCTTTACCACCGAACAGCGGATGGCTCACCTCCGGACCGCCACCTGCGGCCTAAAAAACGTCGAAGTCGTGACTTTTGACGGCCTCCTGGTGGATGCGGCCAATAAATACGGGACCAAGATCATCATCAAGGGCTTGCGGGCCATATCTGATTTTGAATTTGAGTTTCAGATGGCCCTGATGAACAAAAAACTGGGGGAGGACGTGGAGACCCTTTTTATGGCTACCTGCACTAATTACTCCTACCTTAGTTCCAGTTTAGTCAAAGAAGTGGCCCGCTTGGGGGGCAGCATCAAGGATCTGGTGCCGCCTTCGGTCCACGATGATATCCTAAATCAGCTCCGGGGCTGATTTATTTTGAAGACCGCCAGTTTTACCCGGCCCAGAGCGGAAAAAAAGGCCAAAGTCAAGCCGACCCCTGCCGGGATCAGCAGGGACAGGGCGAGTCCTGCCAGACTGAACAGGTATTTCCGGCCCAGACTCAAGGTTACATAGAGGGCGGCTGTCGGCAGGGGGGGCAGCCAGGTACAGCGGAGGAGCAAGAAAGCAAAGAGAGCGGCAAGGGCTGCCTGGAGAGCCCGGGCGAGATAAAAGGGCTTGAGGGAGAGGTCGGTGTTCCCGGCAAAACTGGCTGCCTGCCCCTGGACCGAGAGGCCGCCCCAGGCAATCATGGCGCTCATGGCAACCACTTTTGCCCCCATGGTCAGCGAGGACTGGGCCGCCAAGCGGCAGCCGTTGGTCACTTCGAGGAACCCGGTGAGAATCAGTTTGACGGTTTGGCCCGGAACCTGGAAGAGGGCGGCAAGCCCATCGGTCAAGCCAGATACACCGACCAGTTCGATCAGCACAGAAAAGCTGATGATAAAGCCTCCAACCAAGGTCAAGGAGGCAAAAGCTTTTTTTACCGCATCGCCCAAGAGTGTTCCCAGGGGCCGACCATCTGCCCGGCGGGCCGCGACCAGGGCGGCGGCCGCCCGGCCCAGGAGGGGCCCGGTCCTTTGCGGCGGGGGTTTCTCAAGCCCGCCGCCGCCGTGGAAACGCAGAGCCAGGCCGGTGACCAAGCAGGATAAGTAGTGGGCCAGGAGGATGACCGGACCTCCTTCCGGCCAGCCCAAGAGGCCCGTGGCCACCGCCCCCGTCATAAAAAGGGGGCCGGCGGTACTGGCAAAGGAGAGGAGCCTTTCCCCCTCTTTTTTGCTCAATACCCCTTTTTGCCGGTACTGGGAGGCAAGCATGGCGCCCATGGGGAAGCCTGAAGCGAGACTGACGGCCAAGACGAAGCCGCCGCTCCCGGGCACGCGAAACAGCGGCCTCATCACCGGCTCCAAAAGCACCCCCAGACAGTGCACTGCGCCCAACCCCATGAGCAGCTCCGCCCCGACAAAAAATGGGAGCAGGGAGGGGAGGACGACGTTCCACCATAAAGCCAGCCCCTCCGCCGAAGCGGCATAAGTAGCCTGGGGGCAGGCCACCAGGGCGGCGACCAAGAGGATGGCGAACCCGGCGGCCAGGTAGTGCTTAAGGTTCATCACGGGACCCTCCTTACAGTATTACCATTATTACCCCGGCGGCCAATATATAACTGGAGGTTGACTTTATGAAAAGAGCGAAAATCGGCCTGGCCCTCGGGGCGGGCGCCGCCAGGGGCCTGGCCCATCTCGGGGTGCTGCGGGTCCTGGAAAGACGCCGGATTGCCGTGGATTTCTTGGCCGGTTCCAGTATGGGGGCTCTCCTGGGCTGTCTCTATGCCTGCGGCCTGGGACCGGACTTTATGATCAAGTTTGCCAACCAGCTAAAAGCCACCTCCTGGGTCGACCTGGGCTTGCCCAAGAGGGGCTTCATCAGCGGGAATAAGGTAGAGGCCCTGCTCCGCCTCTTGACCCGGGACCGGTCTTTTGCCGATCTGGAAACGCCCTTTGCCGCCGTGGCCACCGATATCGAGCGGGGGGAGCGGGTGGTGCTCCGCCAGGGGAAACTGGCCCCGGCGGTTCGGGCTAGCTGCAGCATCCCCGTGGTCTTCAAGCCCGTCCCCTTAGGAGGCCGCCTCTTAGTGGACGGCGGCCTGGTGGACCAGGTGCCGGTGCAGGTGGTAAAAGAAATGGGGGCGGACTTTTGCCTTGCCGTGGATGTAAACCGGCAAGGAGGATACCAGCCGGTAAATAACATCATTGACGTCATGTTTCAGACCTTGGAGATCATGGAAAAAAAGAACCTGGGGGCCAGTCTCCAGAAAGCGGATGTCCTCATCCGGCCCCAAGTCGGCCACATCGGCCTCACCCACTTTCAGCGGGTGGATGAACTGGTGGCCCTGGGCGAAGCGGCGGCGGAAGAGGCTTTGGCTCAGTTTCCCGCCTGCCTCGAGGCGGCAGGCCGGTAAAAAAAAAGACCCCGGGGGTCAGGGTTTGCCGCCTTGCCCTAAACGGTATACCTTTTCGGCAAGAAGGTCTAAGTCCAGCAGTTTTTTGGCCGCCGGGTCCAAGCGGGGAATGTCCCGGGCCGAATAGAGCAGGGGGACGCCGGACCGGGCCAGCCGGGGCAGCAGTTCCTTGCCCCGGGGAGCGACGGCCAAAACCCGCAGGTAGGGGACGGGCCCGGTGTAACTATAGCTTTCAAAGCCCAGCAAGGCCTGGAAGACCAGGCGCTGGAGCCGCACCAAGGGATAGCGCTTGCTCTTGATTGCCGCCAGCAATTCAGCTAGGCTGGAACTCTGGGCTAAAGCCCGGCAGACTCGGTTTTCCAGGCCCTCGGAGCAGGCGGGCAGGGCTTTGATCCCCGGCGCCCCCAGGCGGGTCAGGGCGTAAAAAATCCCCTGGGTAAAGTCCTCGGCCCCGCGTAGGCCTGCCCCCGCCAGGGCGGCCCGCAAGATCGGGGCGGCATCCGGAGGGATGTGGGCAAAAGCCTCATCTTCCCGGCCTAAGCCCAGGAGCCTTCGCACTTGGCCGGCCCGAATTCCCCCTTCCTCCCGCTTGAGGGTGTGGGGGGTGATGGCGGTCTTGGCCAGGGCCCGCAGGTACTCCAGGCCTAGGACGTTATTCGGACCCTGCAAAAGGGAGGCGAAAGAGGGCCGGCAGGCACCGGCCGCTTGCTGGATGGCGGCGGCGTAAGGAATACCCCTTGCCAGCCCCCGGCGGATTGCTGCTTGGGCCCCCGGTTTTTCCAGCCAGGAGGCCAGCCGGCCCAAGTCTGCCAGACTGCCGGACTCGCTGCCAAAACTCAAGCTGCTGGCGCCGCAGGCCGCCAAGATACTGACTCCGGCCCGGGCATACCCTTCAGCGCTCCTGAGGACAAACCACACCGGAATTTCCAGCACCAGGTCCGCCCCCGCCGCCACCGCCATTCTCGCCCGGCTCCACTTATCGGCCAGGGCGGGCGCCCCCCGCTGGACAAAATTGCCGCTCAGGGCGATTATCCCGTACTGGCAGCGGCTCTCCAAGAGGGCCCGCTCCAAGTGGAGGGCGTGGCCAGTGTGCAAGGGATTGTACTCGGCGATTATCCCCAGTATTCCAGTCATTTTCCCGTCCCCTTAGTTAAAGTTGCTAAAGAAAATATACCATTTCACCCTAACGGAGGTAAAGCTCATGATCATTCTAGTCATCAACTGCGGCAGTTCGTCCCTCAAGTACCAGCTTTTCTGCATGGAGGGGGAAAGGGTGCTGGCCCGGGGCCTGGTGGAGCGAATCGGGATGGCGGGTTCGGTCCTCACCGTTGCCAACCGGGACCAGGACAAGGTGCGGATCCAAACCCCCATGGCCAACCACAAAGAGGCGATCAGCCTGGTCTTGGACACCCTTACCGACGGAGAGATGGGCCCGCTGGCTCGCTACGAAGACATCGACGCCATCGGCCACCGAGTAGTCCACGGCGGGGAAGCTTTTGCCGGTTCGGTGAAAATCGACGACCTGGTCATGGAGGCGGTAAAAGACAACATAGACTTGGCGCCCCTGCACAACCCGCCCAATATAATGGGGATTGAGGCCTGCCGGGAGATCCTCCCCCGGGTGCCCCAAGTAGCCGTCTTCGATACGGCTTTTCACCAGACAATGCCCAAGTACGCCTTTCTCTACGGCCTGCCCTACGAGCTTTACGAAAAGCACGGTATTCGCCGCTACGGCTTCCACGGCACATCGCACAAGTACGTGGCCCTGCGGGGGGCGGTTTTGCTCGGCCGTCCTTTGGAAGAATTAAAGATTATCACCTGCCACCTGGGCAACGGGGCCAGCATCGCCGCCATCGACCGGGGCCGTTCGGTGGAGACCAGCATGGGCTTTACCCCGCTGGAGGGCCTGATCATGGGCACTCGTTCCGGGGACATCGACCCCTCAATTATCCTGCACCTGCAAAAAGAGCTGCACATGTCCGTCGCCGAAGTGAGCGATATCCTCAACAAAAAATCGGGCATCTACGGCATTTCCGGGGTGAGCAGCGACTTTCGCGACGTAGAAAAAGCTGCGGCCGACGGCAACGAAAGGGCGCAATTGGCCCTGGAGACCTTTTACTACCAGGCGATGAAGTACATCGGCGCTTACGGGGCAGTGATGAACGGGGTGGACTTGCTGGTGTTTACCGCCGGCTTGGGGGAAAACTCCAAGGAAACCCGGGCGGAGATCTGTAAAAACCTCGGCTACCTGGGGGTGGAGCTCGACCCCGGGAAAAATGCCGTCCGGGGCCAAGAGGCCCTGATCAGCGCCGCTACTTCCCGGGTGGCGGTCTATGTCATTCCCACCAACGAAGAACTGATGATTGCCAGGGATACGGCAAAAATAGCGGGGGCTGGCTCTTGACATCTGTTTCGGCGTATACTAACATCAATATTGGCTTTTTTAATGGGAGTGTAAGATATGCCGATCAAGATAAACGTGCACCAGATACGGGAAAACAAGTCCGGCCAGGTGGCGGGCCGCTTTACCCTCCGGCCAGAAGAATTAGAACTGACCAGTCCTAAGGGCGTCTGGCATCCCCTGACCTTTGACTTTACCTGCACCAACGCCGGGGACCTCTATGTGCTGGAGGGCAGGCTGGAAAGCAGCACTTCCCAGCAATGCAGCCGCTGCTTGGCGCCGGTGGAGGTTCCCCTGGCGGCCTCGGTATTGGCGCAATTTTCTCCCTACCAGCACCAGGAAAGCGAGGACTGCTGTTTTTTCCGGGGAGACGAGCTGGACATAACCGAGGTATTGCGGGAAAACGCCATCCTCGCCCTCCCGGTAAAACCCTTGTGTTCGCCGGACTGTAAGGGTTTGTGCCCTCAGTGCGGCACAGATCTGAATCAGGGCCAGTGCCAATGCAAGCCCAAGGCCGTCGATCCCCGCCTGGCCGCCTTGGCAAAACTCATCAGCAAGTAAGTCAGGAGGTGTCCCCACAGTGGCAGTACCAAAGCGAAAGACTTCAAAAGCCCGGCAGGCCAAAAGGCGCTCTCAGTGGAAGCTGACCGGTCCCAATCTGATTGCATGCCCCCAATGTCACGAACTGAAGCTGCCTCATCGCGTCTGCCCTAACTGCGGCTTTTACAAGGACAAGACAGTCATCAGTCAAGAATAGGAGCCATCCTGTTCTTTTTTTTATTGCCAAGGAAGTGAAAAAGTGCTATAGTTGGAAGCAGGTAATAATAGTCGGTGCTATTACAAGGGGGGGGTAGCAATGCGCGCCCGAAAACGCCAGCGGCAATCGGAATTGCAAAGTTTATTGGACAGCAACCCTTTTTTAAGCGACCAAGAGCTCTCGGAGCGGTTTAGCGTCAGCATCCAGACCATCCGCTTGGACAGGATGGAACTGGGCATTCCCGAGCTGCGGGAGCGGGTGAAGATGGTGGCCAATGACGCCTACGCCAAACTGCGTTCCCTGGGCGAAGAGGAGCTGGTGGGCAACCTCCAGGACTACCAGCCCGGGGTGGGGGCGGCTTCCAGCCTGGATGTGACCATGGACATGATCTACGACCCCACCATGACCGTTCGCCGTGAACATATCTTTGCCCAAGCCAATTCTTTGGCCGCTTTTTTAGCCGGTTTGGGAGAAGTGGAGACGGAGGCCGCCATCCAGTTCTACCGGCCGGTCTATGCCGGGGAGAGGATGGTCTCGACGGGGGTCCTGGACCCCGGGGTAAAAGGCCGGGTCACCGTCGAAGTACGGACTAGCAGCGCCGGTTCTGATGTATTTTGGGGCCGATTTACTTTTCACACCCAGAAAGGGGAAGGAGAAAGATGATTAAAATCGCCGTCGATGCCATGGGCGGGGACAACGCCCCAGAAGCAGTTGTGCGGGGCGCCCTGGCCGCAGCCGGGGAACGGGGGGACCTGGAAATTGTCTTGGTGGGGCAGGAGAGCCGGATCAGGGCCCTGACCTCCCTGCCGGACAATGTCAGCTTGGTCCCAGCGACGGAAGTCATCGGGAATGAAGAAAAACCCCTGATGGCCCTCAGGCGGAAACGGGATTCGTCCCTGGTCGTCGGCCTGCAGATGCTGAAGGAAGGGGCGGTCCACGCCCTGGTCAGCGCCGGCAATACGGGGGCTTTCATGGCCGGGGCCAGCCTCATCGTGGGCAGAATCCCCGGCATCCTAAAGCCAGCCCTGGCGCCAGTGCTGCCAACGGTGGATGGCAGAGGGACGGTGGCCCTTGATATCGGGGCCACAATGGACCCCAAGCCGGACAACCTGCTCCAGTATGCCCGCATGGGCAGTCTCTACGCCCAGGCGATTCTCGACCTGGCCCGGCCCCGGGTAGGCCTGCTCAACGTGGGAGTTGAACCGCAAAAGGGGAATGAACTGGCCAAGGAGGCCTACGCCCTCTTGGCTCAGTCGAGCTTGAATTTTGTCGGCAATATTGAAGCGCGGGAAGTGATGGAAGGGAAAACAGACGTCTTGATCTGCGACGGCTTTACCGGCAACGTGCTCCTCAAGTCCATGGAAGGGGTGGCCCAAGCCCTGTTTTCCCAGATGAAGAGCGCGATCAGCAAAGGAGGTGTTCAAAGCAAACTGGGGGCCCTGCTCTTAAAAAACACTCTGCAGGCCCTGAAAGACAAGCTGGATTACTCTCAACACGGTGGTTCGCCCTTGCTGGGTATCAACGGCGTCTGCATAAAATGCCACGGTTCCGCCGACGCTACCACCGTCAAGAACGCTGTGCTCAAGCAGGCATACTTGCTCGCCAAGGGCCGGACCATTGCCTTGATTACCAAAATCACGGAGGGATGAGGATGCCCAAAATAGCCATCGTCACCGACAGCACCGCCGACCTGGACCCGGGCTTAGCCCGGGAAAAGGGAATCTCCGTCATACCCCTCAACCTGCACTTTGAAGACGAAGTTTATAAAGACGGCATCGACCTGGACCAAAAGACCTTTTTCACTAAGCTCGAGGCGGCTCAAGTCCCGCCCCGCACTTCCCAGCCCTCACCGGGAGAGTTTCATGAACTCTACCTCTCCCTTCTGGCTTCGGGATTCACCGGAATTATCTCTATTCATATTTCCCGCGAACTCAGCGGCACCTGGCAGTCCGCCACCATCGCCCGCTCAATGTTGCCCCAGGAAGACATTTGGGTGGTCGATTCCAAGTCCGCCTCAATGGGCTTGGGCCTCATCGTCCTCAACACCTGGGATAAGGTCGCGGCCGGCGCCGACGGAGAAAAAGGGGCCGCCTATGCCGCCTGGCTTTCCGGCCAGCAAAAGATCATGTTTGGCGTGGATACCCTGGAGTACCTCCACCGCAACGGCCGCATCGGCCGGGCAGCCAAACTCATCGGCGGCTTTTTGAACATTAAACCGGTGCTCACCGTCGACGCCGATGGATTTGTCGCGCCCCAGGGCAAAGTCCGCGGGGGCAACAAGTTCATCCCCTACCTGCTGGAGGGGGCTCAAGAATTTGTCCGGGGCTACGCCGGAAATGTGGACTTAGCCGTCATCCATACCTTGGATCACCAGTTGGGCACTGAGCTGCTGAATAGAATCGCCGCCCGTATCCCGGTCAGGACCACTTATATAAGGGATATCGGCAGCGTAATCGGCACCCATACCGGCCCGGGGACAATCGGTTTTATCCTGCAAAAACTCGACTTGCCTTAAGCGGTAAATCCTTGTAAAATAGCACTCGAAGGGAGGATTGGTAAAGTGAGCAACTCTATTAGGGACAAAGTCATCAGGCTCATTGCCGAGAATGCCGGAGCTGCCGAAGATACCCTCACTGACAGCACCAGCCTGCAAACGGATCTTGAGCTGGACTCATTAGACATCATGGATTTGCTCCTGGTTTTGGAAGAGGAGTTCGATATGCAAATCCCCGATGAGGAACTTGGCAAGATTCAAACCATTGGCGATATCGTCAACTACATCAGCAAAGCATAATCACTCAAGGCCCTTTTCGGGCCTTGATTAGCATCAGGAGGCATGAGGATGGATGGACATCTCTAAAATAATCGATCCCGACCTGTACCGGGAGGCCCTCACCCATTCTTCCACGGGCGAAGAAGTCCACAACGAGCGCCTGGAGTTTTTGGGGGATTCGGTGCTGAGCATGATAATCAGCCAGTGGCTTTACACTCATCCCGGCGTCCTCTCGGAAGGGCGAATGTCCCAGATTCGGGCGGCGCTAGTGAGAGAAGAGTCCCTGGCCTTGATGGCGGAAAAGCTGGACTTAGGGGACAAGGCCCTGCTGGGCAAGGGCGAGGACCGGTCGGGAGGCCGCCGGCGCCCCTCGCTACTGGCCGATACCCTGGAAGCGGTAATCGCCGCCATCTACCTGTCCGCCGGCTTGGAAAAGACCCGTTCCTTTGTCCTGGACCTTTTTGCCGACCACCTGGACCAGGCCTGCGCCGGTCACTTGGGCCGGGATTACAAGACCGAACTGCAGGAGATCCTGCAGGGGGCGGGGGTGGAAGAGGTGGCGTACGCCGTGACCCGGGAGGCCGGCCCCCCCCACGATAAGACTTTTTGGGTGGAACTCATGGTGGAGGGCAAGGCGCTGGCCTGGGGCAAGGGCAAGACCAAGAAACAGGCGGAACAGGAGGCTGCCCGCAAGGCCCTGGCCAATCGACTTTCCCCCGGGCCAGTGGTAAAATAACCGGGGAGGCGAGGGCATGCATTT
This sequence comes from Firmicutes bacterium UBA4975, assembly GCA_002397155.1. Classification (GTDB taxonomy): domain Bacteria; phylum Bacillota; class Proteinivoracia; order UBA4975; family UBA4975; genus UBA4975. The sequence goes on from DGZR01000088.1 coordinate 9,838, forward strand.
AATCAGGCTGGAACTGTACGGTTTTAAATCCTTTGCCGATAAGGTCGAATTCAGTTTCTCCCCGGGCATCACCACCTTTGTCGGCCCCAACGGCTGCGGCAAGAGCAATGTGGTGGACGCCATCCGCTGGGTCCTGGGAGAACAAAATCCCCGGGTTCTCCGGGCTAACAAGATGGCTGACTTAATCTACGGCGGCACCGAACAGAGCGAGCAAAAGAACTTTGCCGAGGTGGTGCTGGTCCTGGACAACCGGGACAAAGAAATCCCCTTGGATTATCAGGAGGTCTCTCTCGCCCGGCGCTATTACCGCTCGGGGGAAAGCGAGTACTTCCTCAACCGAGTTCCCTGCCGCCTTAAGGACATAGCCGAGGTTTTGGCCTCCACTCCCCTGGGCAAGGGTACATACTCCATAATCGGCCAGGGCCAAGTGGCGGAAGTGATCAGCAGCCGCCCCGAAGACCGCCGCCTGATGATTGAAGAAGCGGCGGGTATCGCCCTGTACAAGCTGCGCAAAGGCGAAGCCCTAAAAAAACTGGGAGACACCCAGGGGCACCTGGACCGGCTGGACGACATAATTCACGAACTGAGTAACCAGGAAGAGGAACTGGGGGAAAGCGCCGCCACAGCCCGGACATTCTTGGACCTAAAGGCCCGGGCCGATGAGCTGGAGCTTTCGGCCTGGGCCGCCAAGTACGCCGAACTCCAACAGCGCCTTCAGGAACTGGAAAAACGGCGGCTGCCCTTGCTGGCCAGCCGGGAAAAAGGGGCGGAAAGGGTCAGGGTCCTAGAAGGGGAGCTAGCCGATATCGCCGGGGCCGTTCAGGAGTGCGTCCAGGTCATCGCCGCCTTGGAAAGCAATCATTCCCGGCTCAAAGGGGATAAAACTCAGCAAGAATACCAATTGGAGCTGGCCCGCCAGCGCCAGGAGGACTTTGCCAAGATGGTCCGGGCCGGGCGCCAGCGCTTGCTGGATTTAGAGAATAAACTTGAAGAACTAAAGTCGGGGCAGGACCGCCTGAACGGGGAGGAGCAAGCGGCCAAGAGCGCTTTAAGCCTGTTTACTGCCGCCCAGGCCCGGCGGGGGACCCCGGCCTCCCTGGTGCGCAGGTTGCTGGCCGCGGCAGAAAAATACCGGGGCCGGGCCGATGAACTGATCTTCCAGGCGGCAAAAGACAGCACGGCTGCTGCCGCCGACCGAGAAAAGAACCGAGAACAAGAAGCGGAGCTGGCGGGCCAGTTGGATTCCCTGGGGCGGGAGCTGGGGGCCCTGGAAGGGGATCTTCTGGAGCTTAAGCGGGAAAGCGAGGGGTATGAAGGGGACCGGGCCCTGGCCGAGGATAAGCTTGCCCATTTGAACCGTAAAACCCGGGTTCTGGAAGAAAAACTGGCGGCGCAAAAAGCCGCCCTGGTCGCCGGCCGCCGCCAACAGGAAGAAAAGAGCAGGGAAGTCCGGGTCCTGGAACAGCGGATAAGCGTCCTGGAAGCAATGGACCTTGAAATGCAAGGGGTGGGCGCCGGCGCCCGGACCGCCCTCCGGGCCAGCCAAGAAGGGCGTCTTTCCGGCATCCTGGGCCTGGTGGGAGAGTTGGTTCGGCCCCAAGACCCCAGGCACAGCCTGGCTATCGAGACCGCCCTGGGCGGGGCCATGCAATACCTGGTCTGCAAGACCGACGAGGATTGCCGCCGGGCTATCGAGCTGTTAAAAGCCGAACGGGGGGGGAGGGCGACTTTTCTGCCCCTGACCGCTGCCCGGGCTCAGGACCGTAAGAAAGCCGAGGATTTTGGCCCCGCCGTCCTGGGTTGGGCCGACCAGTTGGTCTGCTGCCCCCAAGAGGCGGAACCGGCAATGGCCATGCTCCTGGGCAATGTCCTGGTCGTAGAGGACCTAAAAAGGGCCGCCGAGTTGGCTCAGGCCACCAGGTATCGCCACAAGATCGTCACCATCGAGGGAGAGGTGATCAGCCGGGGGCTTTTTACCGGCGGCTTCTCCGCCAAGTCCGGAGCAGGCGGCCCCTTGCAGCGGCGGGCTGCCCGGGAAGAACTGGCGGGAAAAAGGGCCCTCCTGGCTGAGGAGCTCTTGGCCCTTGAGCGGGAACAAGGGCGCCTTGGAGAGGAAAAAGACCGGCTTCAGGCCGAATTGGACCAGGCCCGGGCCGAGCAGGAAGGCTTGGCCCGGGAGTTAGTTCGCCTGGAGACCCTAAGGGGTCAAGGAGATAAGCAGAGAAGCCTGGTTGAGGAACGAAGGAGGACTTGCCGGGAGCGCCTGGCTCAACTGGAAGGGGAGCTCTCAGGGCTGCGGGAAGCGTTCCGGGGCTTTGCTTCCCTGCAGCAGGAGGATAAAGCCGGTTTAGACCGGCTGCAAAAGCAAAAAGAAGAACTGAATCGCTGGGAAGGCGCCCTGAAAGACGAGGTGGCCCTCTGGTCTTCCCGGCAAAACAGCTTGCACCTGGCAGTGTATTCTTGGCAAAACCAGGGGGAAAATATCGCCAGGCAGCTCTCTTCCCTGGCTAACCAGGTAAGGGGGCTTGAGGCGGAAGGAGGGGCCCTCTTGGCGGAAACCGACAGCCGGGAAAAGCAAACAGAAAACCTGGCCGAAAGCATTGCCGCCTCCCGCCAGGCCTTGGCGGAAATCGCCGCCGGTTTGGATACGGTGAGCGCCAGCTTGGAGGGCCAATTTTCATTCCGCAGCCTGGGGCAGAAAAAAATCCAAGAAAAAAACGCGGCCTTGGCTGAATTGCGCCAAGAGATCGAAGAGGCCCGGATTGCCAGCCAAGACCTAGAAGTAAAAAAAGCCCGGTTTCAGACCGAGGCGGAAGCCCTGGCGGCCCAGCTCTTGGCCCAGCACGGGCTCAGCCCGGAAAAGGGCCTGGCCGCGCTCGACAGCCGCTACACCCCGTACCAGCTCGCCAATCGGGCCAAGGAAGTCCAGGAACAGATAAGCCGCCTGGGCGAAGTCAACCTGGCGGCGATTTCCCAGTACGACAAACTCTGTCGGCGGCTCTCCTTTTTAGCGGAACAGCGGGAAGACCTGGCCCGGGCTTCCCAAGATATCACCGGCCTCATCGCCGAACTGGACAAAACCATTCGCACTCTCTTTCAGGAGACTTTCAGCCAGGTGCAAGAGCACTTTGCCCGGATTTTTAAAATACTCTTTGCCGGGGGTAGCGCTTACCTGGCCCTGAGAGAAGAGGAAGACCTCCTGGAGGCAGGGGTGGAGGTCTTTGCCCGGCCCTTGGGCAAGCGCAGCCAATCCCTGACCTTGCTTTCGGGGGGGGAGATGGCCATGACCGCCATCGCCTTGCTCTTCGCCCTGCAGTCAGTCCGCCCTTCGCCTTTTTGCATCCTCGACGAAATCGAAGCGGCTTTAGACGACAGTAATATCCTCCGCTTTACCGGCTACTTGCGCGGGCTGGCCGAGGACCGGCAATTTATTCTCATCACCCATCGCCGGGAAACCATGGAGCAGTCCGACAGTCTCTATGGCATAACCCTCAATAAAGAAGGGGCTTCCCAGCCAATTTCAGTCAAAATCGATCCCCAGTTGCGAGAGGTGGCCCAAGCATGAGCCTGACGGCAAAAATTAACAAAAGCCTGGGCAAGACCCGGGCCAAAATGGCCCAGGCCTTTCAAGCTGTCTTTCTAAAGGGTGCCGCCCCGGACTGGGATGGGCTGGAAGAAGCATTGCTCCTGGCCGATGTGGGGGGGGAAACGGCTGGGGCAATTGTCGCCGGGGTGCGGGCAAAGAAAAGCACCGACCCCATGGCCGCTCTCCGAGAAGAACTGATCGGCATCCTCGATTTGGCAAGCCCCGACCTGCCGGTAAAGGTCTTTGTCGGGATTAATGGCAGCGGCAAGACCACTTCCTTGGGCAAGCTGGGGTTTGCCTTGGCTAGGGCGGGGAAAAGGGTGTATGTAATAGGGACAGATACTTTTCGCGCAGCGGCTGACCGCCAGTTAGAACAGTGGTGTCGGCGGGCCCAAATCCCCTGCCTCTTGGGCAAGGCCGGCAGCGATCCCGCTTCGGTGCTCTTTGACGGCCTTGCCTCCGCCGAGGGGAAAAAAGCAGACTATGTTCTCGTCGACACTGCCGGCCGGCTCCACAGCAATAAAAATCTCATGCAAGAGTTGGCAAAGATCATGGGGGTGGGACGGCGGGTCCGGCCCGAGGGCCTGGAAACCCTCCTCACCTTGGACGCCGCCACCGGCCAGAACGCCCTTCAGCAGATGGAAATTTTTCAGCAAGCGGCCCAGCCCTCGGGGCTCATCCTCACCAAGCTGGACGGCAGCGCCAAGGGGGGCATTGCTGTAGCCCTGGCGGCCAAGTACGGCATCCCCATCAAGTACGTGGGAACAGGAGAGGGCCCGGCTGACCTCCTGCCCTTCCGGGCCCAAGATTACGTGGATTCCCTCCTGCCCCAAAAGGAATAACCGCCGGAATCAGCGGCGGTTATTCCCGGTGTCTGAGGAGTTGGGCTTATTTTTTTTTAGGTCCTTGGCGATCTCTTCTGCTAGTTCCTCTTCAAACCTCTGCCGATTGAAAAGCTGGCGAAAATCCTTTTTCACCAAAATCCCTCCTCTCGCTTTTATTTTGCGCTCTTTTTTTTTCTCTATGTTGCTATTTTTCTGGTGGAACAGTTGACTTTTACCGCTGGAACCAGTAAACTGCTCTAGTGTAAAGTATTTTTCCTTTACAAGCAGGTGATAAAGTGCAAGTATCAAGGAGATTGAGGCTGAATCTGCTCTACGATTTTTACGGAGAATTGCTCACCGGGCGGCAAAGGCAATTTTTTGAAATGCATTTTCAAGAGGATTTATCCCTGGGGGAAATAGCCGCCAATCTGGGGATCAGCCGCCAGGCCGTCCACGATCTTTTAGGCCGAACCGCCCGGCAGTTGGAGTACTATGAGGAACGCCTGGAACTGGCCGGCCGGCACGGCCAGCGCTTGGGCTGGCTGGCCCAACTCGAGGAGGTTTTGGCCGCCGGTGATCTGGCCGGGGCCCGGGACTTGCTTGAGCGCTTAAAAAACGGGTGAAAGGGTAATTTTAATGATTTTTTCGGGGCTTTCTCAACGCTTACAAGATATAGTCAGCAAGTTGCGGGGGCGGGGTCGGCTGAGCGAAGCCGAGGTCAAGGACGCCCTCCGCGAGATAAAACTGGCCCTGTTGGAGGCGGACGTCAATTACAAAGTGGTCAAGGACTTTACCGCCAAACTCCAGGAGCGGTGCCAGGGCGCGGAAATACTGAACTCCCTCACTCCCGGCCAACAGGTGATCAAAATTGTCCGGGATGAACTCACGGCCTTGCTGGGAACGGCCGGCCGGGGCCTGAATTTTACCCGGAGCAAGTCCTTTTTTCTCCTGGTGGGGCTGCAGGGTTCAGGCAAGACCACCACCACGGTCAAACTGGCTCGGTCCCTGGCGGCCAAGGGCAAGAGACCCCTGGTGGTCAGTTTGGACACTTACCGCCCGGCCGCCATCGAACAACTAGAAATTGCCGCCGCAGCCGCCGGGGTGGACTGCTACCGTGCCCCGGGGGCAGAACCCCTGACCTTAGCGCGAAACGCCCTGGACTGGGCCCAGAACACCCCCCACGACTGCATCTTTTTTGACACCGCCGGCCGCATGCACCTGGATGAAGCCCTGATGGCGGAGCTGGTAGAGCTAAAGGGACTAGTAAAACCCCAGGAGATAATCCTGGTCTTGGACGCCATGACGGGGCAAGACGCCGTCAACATCGCTCAGGGCTTCTCTCAACGGGACCTGGTGGACAGCATCATCCTCACCAAGCTGGACAGCGACACCCGCGGCGGCGCCGCCCTCTCGGTCTCGGCGGTTACGGGCAAGCCCATCAAGTACGTGGGCGCCGGCGAGAAGGCCGACCAACTGGAACAATTTCATCCCGACCGCATGGCCTCCCAGATTCTAGGCATGGGGGACGTCCTCACCTTGATTGAAAAGGCTGAGGCGGCCTTTGACCGGGATCAGGCGGCTAAGCTCCAGGAAAAGCTGCGAAAACAGCAATTTGACCTGGATGATTTTCGGGAGCAGCTTCGCCAGTTTCAGGGCGCGGGTTCACTAAGTCAAGTGGCCGACCTCTTGCCCGGGGGAGCAAAGCTGGGCAAAATGCAGATGGATGAAAAAGAACTCCGGCGCATGGACGCCATCATCTCCTCCATGACCCCAAGGGAGAGGCAGGCCCCGGCTATAATCAACGGAAGCCGGCGCAAGCGCATCGCCCTGGGCAGCGGCACTAGCGTCCAGCAGGTAAACAAAGTGCTCAAGCAATTTGCCCTGCTGCAAAAGTTCATGAAACAGCTTGACCCGAAAAAAGCCAAAAAGGGGAAACTCCCTTTTCCCTTTAAAATATGAGAATATGACTATAAAGCTGGAGGTGAAGAATCATGGCCGTTAGGATTCGTCTTAGAAAAATGGGGGCAAAAAAGCGCCCTTCTTACCGCATCGTGGTTGCCGATTCCCGCTCCCCTAGAGACGGACGGGTGATCGAAGAGATCGGTTTTTACAACCCCATTTCCGACCCCGCAGATCTGCAGGTAGACGCCGAAAAAGCAAAAAAGTGGCTGGCAACCGGCGCGCAGCCCTCAGATACTGTAAAGAGCCTCTTAAAATCTCAGGGCATTATCTAGGGAGGTAGTTTTTATGGATGCACTGCTGGAACACATGGTCAAATCACTGGTGGATGACCCCGACGCCGTCAAAGTCTCCAAGAGGATTACCAGCAGCGAAATCACCCTCGAACTTACGGTGGCGCCGCCGGACATGGGCAAGGTCATCGGCAAGAGGGGAAGAATCGCCAAGGCCCTGCGCCTGATTGTCTCCGCCGCTGCTCTTGACACCGACAAACGGGTCAACGTGGACATTATCTAGCTGGAGTGAAGTCTAGTGCTTGTCATCGGTGAAATTGTCGGGCCCCACGGGGTGCGGGGTGAGGTAAAGGTCTATCCCCTCACCGATTTTCCCCAGCGCTTTTCCCAGTTGACCCAGGTCAGCCTGCGAAAGGGCGGGCAAGCCCGTGAACTCCATCTGGCCCGGGTCCGGACCCACAAGAACATCGTTCTCCTGGAATTCCGGGAAATCACCAGCCGCAACCAAGCTGAAGAACTGCGGGGCTGGGAGTTGGTCATTCCTTATCAGCAGGCGGTATCCCTGCCCCGGGACCATTTCTACGACCACCAGTTAGAAGGTCTCCAGGTCTACAGGGCCGAGGGCGATCAGTGCCTGGGCCGCTTAACAGAAGTGTTGCACTTGCCGGCGAATGCCGTCTACCGGGTGAGTGGGCCCGACGGCCGGGAGGTCCTAATCCCCGCCCTCAAGAGTGTGGTCCGCCAGGTGGACTTAGTTCAGGGGCGAATGTACGTGTCCCTCCCGGAGGGAATGCTGGAATGAGGATTGACATCATCACCATTTTCCCCGAAGCCATCCGGTGCCTAAGCGATTACAGCATGGTCAAGCGGGCCCGGGACAGCGGCTTAGTGGCGGTCAATGCGGTCAACCTTCGGGACTACACCCGGGACAGGCACAAGCAAGTGGACGATTCTCCCTACGGGGGCGGGGCCGGCATGGTGCTAAAGCCCGAACCCCTGTTCCGCGCCGTGGAGGACTTGAGCCGGGACAATTGCCCCGACGCCGTCATCGCCCTGACTCCCGCCGGCGAGACCTTTACCCAGGCCGTAGCAGCAAACCTGGCCCAGGCTCGCCACTTGATCCTCATCTGCGGCCACTACGAGGGCATCGACCAGCGAGTCCTGGACTCCTTGGTGGACAGGGAGTTGTCCATCGGCGACTATGTCTTGACCGGCGGTGAATTGCCGGCCTTAGTGGTGGCTGACGCCGTAATCCGGCTCCTGCCGGGGGTTCTGGGCAATGAAGAGTCCCTGACCACCGAATCCTTTCAGGGGGGGATGCTGGAACACCCCCAGTATACCAGGCCCGCTGAATACCGGGGCCTGCAGGTCCCCGAGGTTTTACTCTCGGGCAATCACCAAGAGATAAAGCGCTGGCGGCAGGAGCAAGCCCGGGCCAAAACCCGCGAGCTGAGACCGGAGCTGCTGGCCGAAGAAGCTTTAGCACCCAGAAGGGAGGCATAAACAATGAGCAATATACTCGACGAGTTAGAAAAAGAGCAATTTAAAACCGACATCCCCAATTTTAAACCGGGGGATACCGTCAGGGCCCATGTCCGCGTGGTCGAAGGCAGCCGGGAACGGATTCAAGTCTTTGAAGGCGTGGTCATTCGGCGCCAGGGCTACGGCCTGCGGGAGACCTTTACCCTGCGCCGGATCAGCTACGGCGTCGGCGTGGAGCGGACTTTTCCCCTGCACGCCCCCAAAGTGGACAAAATCGAAGTGGCCCGCCGGGGCCGCGTGCGCCGGGCCAAACTTTACTACCTGCGCCAGCGCACCGGCAAGGCCGCCCGGATCAAAGAAGCCAGACGTTAACAGGGGACAAAGAGTCCCCTGTTTTTAAAAAATAAGAGGAGGGAGCAGGGATGGACATCCATTGGTATCCCGGGCACATGGCCAAGACCCGTCGGCTGATTTCCGAATCCCTAAAATTAGTGGACGGGGTAATCCACCTGGCTGACGCCCGCCTGCCCAAGAGCAGCCAGAATCCCCTGCTCTACGAGCTGGCAAAAAATAAGCCCACCCTGCTGGTGCTGGCCAAGGCGGACCTGGCCGATCCTGGCAGGACCCGGGCCTGGCTCAAGGGGGGGGACACCATCGCCCTCTCCCTGCGAGATAACCGGATAAAACCGGAGCTGCTGGCTTTTATCACGGAAGGTCTGGAAAAAACCCAGCGCCGCCGCTTTATCCGGCCTTGGCGGGTAATGGTGGTGGGCATTCCCAATGTGGGCAAGTCCACCCTGATCAACCTGCTGGCCGGTCGGCGATCGGCCAAGGTGGGGGACCGGCCGGGAATCACCCGGAGCCGGCAGTGGATCAAAATTTCAGCAGAGCTGGAAATGCTGGATACCCCCGGCATTTTATGGCCAAAGGTAGAGGACAGGTCGGTCAGCGTTAAACTGGCCGCCGCCGGCTGCATCCGGGACGAGATTTTGCCGATTGCCGAGGTGGCCACCTGGCTTCTGGGTTTTTTAAGTCGTGAATACCCCCTGGCCCTGGAACGATTTTCGGGCCGGGACTTGGCGGCGGTGGCAAAAAGCATGGGAGCGGTGAGCAAGGGGGGGGACCTGGACCTGGAAAAAGCGGCTATCCTCTTGCTCCGGGACTTTCGCTCCGGCCGGCTGGGCCGGATCAGCTTGGAGGGGGGAAAGTAAGTGGCAGACTGGGAGAGAGAAACCGTCCTCTGGCAATCGGGGCGCATCCTGGTAGGGGGCTGTGACGAAGTGGGCCGGGGTCCCTTGGCGGGCCCGGTGGTGGCCGCTATCGCAGTTTTCGATAGCCCTTGCCTGGACAACCTGGCCGATTCCAAAGAGCTGTCCCCCAAGAGGCGCTTGGAGCTGAGCCGGGCAATCCTGGGCCGGGCCGCCGCGGTGGGCATCGGCTTGGCGGACAACGAGACTATCGATTCGGTCAACATCCTCAACGCGACAAAACTGGCCATGGGCCAGGCCTGGCGCAACCTGCGCCTAAAACCCGACTACCTCCTGGTGGACGCCCTGGAACCCGAGGTCCTGGCCGCCCAGGTGCCCCTGGAGGGAATCATCAAGGGAGACAGCCTGTCGGCGGCAATAGCCGCGGCTTCAATCGTGGCCAAAGTGTACCGCGACCGGCTGATGGCCTGGTACCACCTGGCCTACCCCCAGTACAATTTTTTACATAACAAGGGCTACCCCACCCGGGAACACTTTTTGGCCCTGCGCCGGTACGGGGTTACCCCCCTGCACCGCCTCTCCTTTCGGGGTGTGGTCAATGAATAGGCTCTCCTTGGGGAAACGGGGTGAAGAACTGGCCCTAGAAGTGGCCCTGGCCCAGGGGTACCGCTTGCTGGAGGCCAATTACCGCTGCCCCCTGGGTGAGATCGACCTCATCCTCGAAAAAGGGGAGACGGTAGTCTTTGTCGAGGTGAAAACCCGCCGGGGGGAAACGTACGGCGAGGCCTGGGAGGCGGTTACCCCAGCCAAGCAAGAGCGAATCCGCCGGGTGGCGTCTTGGTATGTGCGGGAACGGGGCTTGGCCGCCATTAACTTTCGCCTGGACGTCTTTACCGTCTCCCTGGATAGGGGACGGCGCTACCGCTGGTTCCAAGACGCTTTTTAAAGGCCGGGAAAAATGTCGAATAATATGATTGCCCGGGCAAGATTTACATTCTTCTTTCAATAAGCAGGATAATTCGTCGCCAGGCTTGAACTTATCTCTAGCAAGGGCTGGAGGTTTTAATAAAATGCTGGCGGTTTTAAAAAGTTGCACGCTCTCAGGTTATGAAGGGGTTCTCACCCTGGTTGAAGTCAATGTGGCCAGGGGTTTTCCCCATTTCGACATCGTGGGTCTGGCGGATACGGCAGTGAAGGAATCCAAGGAGAGGGTGCGGGCCGCCCTCACTAATAACGGCTTTAAGCTGCCCTCGGAGCGCATTACCGTCAATTTGGCCCCGGCGTCCATTCAAAAGCGCGGGCCAGGCCTCGATCTGCCCATCGCCCTGGGTATCTTGGCGGCTAGCGGCCAGATACCGCTGAGCGAAAAATTGCAGAACACCCTGGTCGCCGGCGAGCTGTCCCTAGAGGGAAAGATACGGCCGGTCAAGGGCGTGCTCTCCATGGCCATCGCCGCCGAAAAAAACCGCCTGCCCGCTCTGGCCTTGCCGGTGGAAAACGCCCAGGAAGGGGCGGCTATTCCCGGGGTCCGGGCGCTGCCGGTGTCCAGCCTTAAGGAGCTGGTGGCCTGGTGCCTGGGCCGGGTAGAGTTAGAACCGGCGGTCCCCATAAGCCACTGCGGCCCCGACCCCGCCAGTCTAGCCGACCTGGCGCGGGTCAAAGGACAGCACGGGGCAAAGCGAGCCCTGGAACTGGCCGCGGCAGGCGGTCACAATCTGCTCCTGGTCGGCCCCCCCGGCTCGGGCAAGACCATGCTGGCCAACTGCCTGCCCTCCCTGCTGCCCTCCTTAAGCCAGGAACAGTCCCTAGAAGTAAGCCAGATATACAGCGTGGCCGGGCTGCTGCCCCATGGCCGCCTGGTCAGTGAACCCCCTTTTCGCAGCCCCCATCATTCCGCCAGTCTGGGGGGTATCGTGGGGGGCGGGGCAGTGCCCCGGCCGGGGGAGATCAGCCTGGCCCATCGGGGCGTGCTCTTTATGGATGAATTCCCCGAGTTTCGCCGCTCAGTTCTCGAGGTGCTCCGCCAGCCCTTAGAAGAAGGGCGGATAACCATAGCCCGCACCCAGTCCACCCACACTTTTCCCAGTCGCTTCTTGTTGGTGGCGGCGGCTAACCCTTGTCCCTGCGGCTTTTTTGCCGTCCCCGGGGGCAGGTGCCGCTGCACCGCCGGACAGATCAGCCGCTACCGCAGCCGGTTTTCCGGCCCCCTCCTGGACCGCATCGATCTTTGGCTGGATGTGCCTCCGGTAGATTATGAAAAACTGCGCCAGCGAGGTGGGGAAGAGCCTTCCGCCGTCGTGCGGAAAAGGGTGGTGGCGGCCAGGGAAATTCAGGGGCGCCGTTTCGGCGGCGGCCAGCTCAACGCCGCCATGGACTCCCACCAGGTTGAAACTTACTGTTCCCTGGACGCCGCCGGGGAAAGCCTGCTCAAAGAGGCTTTCCGCCGCTTGGGCCTGAGCGCCCGAGCCCACCAGCGCCTGCTCAAAGTGGCCCGCACCATCGCCGACCTGGCGGGCCAAGAGGGCATCCGGGGAGAGGACATGGCGGAAGCCCTATCTTACCGCAGTCTATCCTGGCAAGGAGATGATCGCTATTAATGACATCGTGGCCGCCAGTCATTTCTTCATTGCCCGCTCGGTCCGTCCGGGGGATACAGTGGTGGATGCCACCGCCGGCAACGGCGGCGACACCGTCTTCCTGGCCGGATTGGTGGGTCCTGCCGGCCGGGTCCACGCATTTGACATCCAAAAAACCGCCCTGGACCGGGCGGGAAAAAGGCTGAAAGAAGAGGGCCTGGAGGAAAGGGTCCGGCTGCACCTGGCTTCCCATGCCCGTATGGCCGAATACCTAGACCGTCCCGTCCAGGGGATAATGTTCAACCTGGGCTACCTGCCCGGGGGGGATAAGGAGGTTATCACCAGGCCCCAGGAAACCCTGGGGGCCCTGGCCAGCGGCCTCTCCCTCTTGGGCCCCGGGGGGCTTATCTCCATTACAACCTACCCCGGACATCCGGGGGGAGAAGAGGAAGAACAAGGGGTGGCAGGCTGGTGCGCCGGTCTGGAGCCCCGAAGGTACACGGTATTTCACCTGCAGGTCCTCAACCGGCTTAAACCTCCGCCGGGGTTATGGCTGATCAGGGGGTAAAATATCTATCCGCTCTGGGCAAAGAGCCTGCCCTATAACACATTTCTCCTCCTTCCGGCGTATCCTATAATAGCGGGCCAGAAGAGGAGAGGAGGAGTTGGGTGTTTGGGGGAAGGGTTTTGGATGGGCATACAGGTCAACCGGTAGGAGGAGTGGTCTTGAGCTGTCTGGGCGCCGGCCGGGTCCACTATAGCCGCAGCGACGACGGCGGCCGTTTTTGTTTCGCTAACGTCGAGGGGGGGAACTGGCAGATTTGGGCCAGCAAGCCGCCCTACACTGACCACAGCAGCAACCACTGGATCACCCCGGAGGGGGAAGTGCACATCTACCTCAGGGTGGAGGGGCTGGAGGATGAGGCGGTAACCGCTTAGTAACCGATGACAATTAGACTGTCCAGATGGCAAAGGAGGTTGCGGGCCCCGTCCCTCAATCTCTTGTACGTTATTTCCGCCGAAGCTTCCGGTTTGTTGCGGAAGACCCGGCAGGCGGGAACCATGATGAGACCGTGGCGGATTTCCTTGGCCTCCAAGAGTTTCACCAGGGCTAGCCAGACCTTTGTATAGAGATTGCTCCGCTCAATCTCAATGGCCGCCCCCAAGTGAGGATTAAAGTAGTCCACTTCAAAAAGGCAGCCCGGGGCAAAAAGAGGGTACTGGCGGTTAGTCACCGAATGACTAAACCCCATTTTCTCCAAGCCCGGTCGCAGAACGAGCTCAATTTTCCTGCTCTTTTCATTCTTAGTGTCTCGGATTTGTCTGATGTACTCTTGTTCCTGGGCGACAACCTGGAGAATACCGGCCAGAAGCGATTGTTGCAGCTCATTTTTAATAATATAATAAGGCGGGTAGGCCATTTTTTAAAGGTCTCCAATCTTGTAGAATAAAGGTGATAGATAAATGGAAATTGGGGCGGGCAAATTATACACCGGAGATAAGTTTAGCGAGGGCGGCCTAATCCGAATCCGGGGGGGCAAAATCAGCTCAATCGAAGGGGGATCAGGCGCTTCCCTGGTCACTCCTGGGTTTATCGATTCCCACCTTCACTTGCTGGGCTTGGGCCTCTCCTTGCAGCGGCTCAGCTTACAGGACTGCCCCGGGATGGCGGAATTCAAGAAAGCCCTGGCCGACTATGCCGTCACCTGTCCCGACCAGTGGCTTTTGGGCCGGGGCTGGGATCAGAACAAGCTGGGTTTTACTCCTGATCGTCGGCTTTTGGACGAACTCTGTCCCCAGCGGCCGGTCATCCTTGCCCGGGCCTGCCACCATGTGGTGGCGGCCAACAGCCTGGCCCTGAAGCTGGCCGGTATAACCGAGGACACGGTTGTGGAGGGCGGGGTGCTGAAAAAGGATGACGAGGGCAAGCTAACCGGCGTCCTGGAGGAAAACGCCACTTCCCTGGTTTACGCCCCTGTTCCCGCCGCAAGCCGGGCTACTCTCTATAGTGCCTTAGTAAAAGCCATTCAATACGTCCACTGCCGAGGCATCACCGGCGTCCACACCGACGACCGAGGCCAGATCGGCAAGTACGAGGACTTATGGGAGCTGTATGAACAGGTCACCGCTTCTTATCCTCTCCGGGTTCAACTGCACTACTCCGCCTCTACTCCCCAGGAGCTGGAGGATTTCATCCGCTTGGCCCCGGAGATTGCCGACACCGAATTTATTCACAAAGGGGCGGTAAAGATCTTTATCGATGGCTCCCTGGGAGCGAGGACAGCGGCTCTTTTGGCGGACTACCAGGATGATCCCGGCAACTCAGGGGTCCTGGTCCACCCCGACGATACCGTGAGAGAGCTGGTCGGCTTGGCCGAGAGGGCCAAGGTCCAACTGGCCGTGCATGTCATCGGCGATGGGGGAGTGGAGCAGTTTTTAGCGGCTCTTTCCCGGGAACGGGGAGGGTACAAAGCTGGAATTCCCCACCGGCTCGTGCACTTTCAGGTGACCAATCGGTCCCAAATTGATAGGGCCAAAGCCCTGGGCTTGGCCATCGAGATCCAGCCGGTGTTTTTGCGGACGGACATGCACTGGGTGGAAAGCCGCCTGGGCCAGGAGCGGCTGCAAGAGAGCTACTGCTGGCGCACCTTGGCAGAGGCGGGGCTCTTTTTAAACGGCGGCTCCGATTCCCCCGTCGAAGACGCCAATCCCTGGCTGGGCATCGATGCCGCCGTCACTCGCCGGGACGGGGCAGGGCGTTTTGCCTCTTCCTGGCGCCGGGATGAATCCCTCAGCTTGGAACAGGCCCTGGCTCTTTTTACCTCAGCCCCCGCCCGCCTGGCCGGCTGGAAGAGTTCTGGCCGGATAGCCCCGGGTTGCTGGGCTGACCTGGCAATTTATGCAGAATTCAACCCCGCTAATTTGGCAAAGAACAGACCGGATACCGTCTTGGTCCAGGGGGAGACAGTTTACCAGAGGTGAGCAAGGGTGGCAAAGAGTGTCTTAGTGGCAATGAGCGGCGGGGTGGACAGTTCAGTGACCGCCGCTCTATTACAAGACCAGGGATACCAAGTGACGGGGGCCACAATCAAAATGTGGCCTGCCAGCAAGGCCGATGAAGACGCCCGCCGGGTGGCGGACAGCCTGGGCCTGCCCTTCTTGGTCCTGGACTATCAAGAAAGTTTTCGGCGTGAGGTCATAGATCTATTTATCCAGGAATACAAATTAGGAAAGACCCCCAACCCCTGCATTCTCTGCAACCGGGCCATAAAGTTTGGGCTCCTCCTGGCGGAGGCGGAAAAAGCGGGGATCCAATTCGTCGCCACCGGGCATTACGCCAAGATAATCCGGGGGGGGGGAGGGGCAAAGCTCTTCCGCGGCCAGGATAAAAAGCGGGACCAGAGCTATTTTCTCTATACCCTTACCGAGGACAAGTTAAAAAAAATCCTCTTTCCCCTTGGCCAGTACTCCAAGGACCAAATTAGAGAACTGGCCAAGGACTACAACCTGGCAATCGCCGACAAGCCCGATTCTCAGGAAATCTGCTTTCTTTCCGGCCAGGACTACAAAGAATTTTTGCGCGCCCAGGGAGAACTGCCGGTCCGTCCCGGCCAGATTCTGGACACCGGGGGCAAAGTCATCGGCCGGCACCAGGGGATATATAACTACACCATCGGCCAGCGCCGGGGCCTGGGGATTGCCGACGGCATCCCTCTCTATGTCCTGGCAATTGATGCCGCGAGCAACACTGTCATTGCGGGCAGCGCACAAGAACTGGAGAAAAAGGCCTTTGTCGTCAGCGACTTTAATTGGATTAGCGGCCGGAGTCCCAGCGCCGACTTTATGGCGGAGGTGGCCATACGGTACAACGCCCAACCCCAGCCGGCCAGGGTAAGGGCCTTGGCGGAGGGGCGGGTAAGGATTGAATTTAACCGGCCCCAGCGGGCCATCGCCCCGGGGCAAGCCGCCGTAGTATACGATGGCGATGAAGTCCTGGGTGGAGGGAAAATTTGTAGCGTGTGTGTTGCCGACCAGGGAGGTGGAATAATTAAGCGGGGGTGAAAAAAAATGGCAGTGTCCAAGCGGGGGCAAGCCCTGGACCGGGCCCGAGAGCTAAAGGAAAGGATAGGAGATTACTTGGAAGCCTGTGTCCGCATACCTACCGGGGAAATTTGCCGGGAGCGGATTCAGGCCCAAAAAGAACGGATCCTTGGGTTCCTGGGGGGAAGAGAAGAAGATTGGCAAAGTTGGCAGTGGCAGGTGGCCAACCGAATCACCGACCCCCTGGCCCTGAAAGAAATCATCAATCTCTCGCCTCAAGAACTGGAAGAGATAAGGACCACCGGGGCCCAGTTTCGCTGGGCAATCTCCCCCTACTACGCCAGCTTGATGGACCCCGATGACCCGGACTGTCCTGTGCGGCGCCAGGGGGTGCCCCAGTTGGCGGAAGTCATGGACGGGAAAGGGACTATGGACCCAATGGCCGAGGCTTTTACCTCGCCGGAAGTGGGCATCACCCGCCGCTACCCCGACCGCCTGATCATCTACGTGACCAATCAATGCGCCATGTACTGCCGTCATTGCCAGCGCCGCCGCAACATCGGCGAGGTGGATCATCACACGACCAAGGGCCATCTGCTAAAGAGCCTGGCCTACATCCGGGAAAACCCGGAGATTCGTGACGTCCTCCTCACGGGGGGAGACGCCTTTCTCCTGCCAGACAAGACCCTGGACTGGCTGCTCACAGAACTGGACGCCATCCCCACGGTGGAAATTAAGCGCCTGGGGACGCGGACGCCGGTGACAATGCCCCAGCGCGTTACCCCGGAGCTCTGCGAAATCCTCAAACGCCACCACCCCGTCTACGTCAACACCCAGTTTAACCATCCCCTGGAAGTGACGGCGGATGCTAAAGAGGCCTGCGCCCGGCTGGCCCAGGCCGGTGTGCCCTTGGGCAATCAGGCGGTGCTCCTAAAAGGGATAAACGACGACCCTCACACCATGAAAAAACTCAACCAGGAACTATTAAAGATTCTGGTCCGGCCCTACTACATCTTCCACGCCAAAGAGGTAAAGGGAACGGCCCATTTTGCCACCAGCGTCGAGGCTGGCCTGGAAATAATGGAAAAGCTCCGAGGTTACACATCCGGCCTGGCGGTGCCCAGCTATATAATTAACGCCCCCCTGGGCGGGGGCAAGACCCCGGTCCTGCCCGACTACCTGCTCCGGCTCACCCCGGAACAGGCGGTGCTCAGGACCTGGGAGAATCGGGTTTTCTTCTACCCCAATAAAAGGGAAGGAAGAAAATAGGCGCCCCTTTCGGCGCCTATTTTCTTCCCGCCTCTGGCCTACACCCTCTAGGGGAGGGGTGACCCCTCCCCTACAAATACTGGGTTAACTTCCCCGACAATTACTGGGGGTCCTCCCCTGCAATTAATGGGTGAACTTCCCCGACAATTACTGGGGGTCCTCCCCTGCAATTACTGGGGGTCCTCCCCGATAATCCTTAAAAATGTAGGGGGGCGGTCTCCGCCCCCGACAATCCCCCGGGGGCCGATTAAAACCGTCCCTTTTATTTGACAATTGACTAATTTCTTGATACCTTCCTAATCAGGGGCGATAGCGTGAACGCAATCGAGAAATGGATTGCCCTTACATATGTGTCGGGCCTGGGTCCCAGGCGAATTGCCGCGGTGTACCGGGAATTGGGCAGTATAGACAGCTTTTTTGCGGGGGACAGTTCTCGCCTTTCCCAGGTCATGAAGCTAAAGCCGGAACTGGTGGAGACCATGGTGGGGGCCGTTGACCTGGAACAGGGCCGGAGGATGGCCGAGGAATGCCGGCAAAAGGGCATAGGGGTCATCTGCCCCCAGTCCCCGGACTATCCCGCCCTATTGCTGGAAAGCCACGACCCGCCGCCGGTTCTCTACTACCGGGGTGCCCTGCCCCGGCAGGATCTGCTGGCGGTGGTGGGCTCGCGCCGGGCCACCGGGTACGGACGCCGAGGGATAGCAAAACTCATCCCTCCCCTGTGCCAAGCAGGCTTGGGCATCGTCAGCGGCCTGGCGGTGGGCATCGACGCCTGGGCCCACAAAGCTTGCCTGGAAGAAAAGGGCTACACCCTGGCCGTCCTGGGCAACGGGGTGGATCTTTACTACCCTTGGGAAAATAATCGGCTGCAAAAGGACATACTGGCGGGGGAAGGCTGCCTTTTAAGTGAGTTTCCCCCGGGCACCAAGCCTCGGCCCGACCATTTTCCCCGCCGCAACCGCATCATCAGCGGGCTTAGCCGGGGGGTCCTGGTAATCGAGGCAGGGATAAAGAGCGGCGCCATGATCACCGTGGGTTTTGCCCTGGAGCAAGGCCGGGATGTTTTTGCCGTGCCCGGCAACATCGACAGCCCGGAAAGCGCCGGCGCCAACCATCTCGTCCGCCTGGGGGCGAAACCGGCCTTGACTGCCAAGGATATACTAGAAGAATACGGCCTGGACCTCCCCTTACGGGCCCAAGCCCGTCCCGGGCCGGCCTTGGAAAAGGAAGAGGCGGAACTTTTGGCTCTGCTGGACGAACAAGGGGTGAGCCTGGATGACCTCTGTTACCAGCTGGGAGCAGCCGGCGGAGTGGTGCTGGCCCGGCTGGTGGCCTTGGAACTAAAGGGATTGGTGCAGCGGTTGCCAGGCCAAGAATACATACTGACTCGCAGCGGAGGTGCAACTTCGTGAACTTGGTTATTGTTGAATCCCCGGCTAAGGCAAAGACAATCAATAAATTCCTGGGCTCAAAGTACATCGTCAAGCCCTCAATGGGGCATCTGATCGACTTACCCCGGAGCCAGTTGGGGGTGGAGCCGGAAGATGACTTTAAAGTAAAGTACATAACAATCCGGGGCCGGGGCAAGATCCTGGCCGAACTGCGGAAGTACGCGGCCAAGGCGGACCAGATCTTTCTCGCGACTGACCCCGACCGGGAGGGAGAGGCCATTGCTTGGCACCTGCAGCAAGAATTTAAGCAGGACAGTGCCGTCCCCCGCCGGGTGGAATTTAATGAGATCACTAAGCAGGCCATACTCAAGGCCTTTGCCAGTCCTCGGCTCATCGACTACGACTTAGTCGACGCCCAACAGGCCAGGCGGGTGCTGGACCGGCTGGTAGGCTACAAAATCAGCCCGATTCTCTGGGAAAAAGTGCGGAGGGGCCTGAGTGCCGGCCGGGTCCAGTCGGCGGCTCTGAACATGCTCTGCCTGCGCCAAGAAGAAATTGAGGCCTTTATCTCCAGGGAATACTGGACCATTGAGGGGGACTTTTCCATTGAATCCCTGCGGGTCCGGGCCCTCCTTTCAAAAGTTGGGGGCAAAAAACCAGTTCTGGAGGATGAGGAGGGGGCCCTGGCCCTGGCCCGGCAGGCAAAGGAGACAGACTTTATCCTGAGCAAGCTGGCCTCTCGGCCCCGGGAGAAAAAAGCCAAGCCCCCCTTTATCACCAGCACCCTGCAGCAGCAGGCCGGCAGCCGCCTGGGCTTTAGCGCCCGGCGGACCATGGCCATCGCTCAGCAGCTCTACGAGGGGATTGCCCTGGGCAAGCGGGGGACTACGGGGCTAATCACTTACATGCGCACCGATTCGGTCCGGGTTTCTCCGGAGATACAAAAGGAGACCCAGGAGTTTTTAAAAAAACGCTTTGGCCCCCAGTATGTACCCGACCTGCCGCCAAAATACAGCTCCCGCCGGGGCGCCCAAGAGGCCCACGAAGCCATCAGGCCTACCGACGTCACTCTGGAGCCCGACTTGGTCAAATCCCACCTGAGTGCCGAGCAATTCGCCCTCTACCGCCTGATCTGGCAGCGCTACGTCATGAGTCAAATGAAGCCGGCTCTGTACAAACAGCAGACGGCCACCATCAGCGGGGGGGACTTGGTCTTTGTCGCTTCGGAGCTGACCTTGGTCTTTCCCGGGTTTTTGGCCGCCCAAGACAAGGACGGGGAACAGGAAAAAGCAGGGGTCAATCTGGAGGAGCTAAAAGAGGGGAGTCCCGCTCGTTTACTGGAGATTTTCCCCAAGCAGCACTTTACCCAGCCACCGCCCCAATACAGCGAGGCCCTCCTGGTCAAGGAGATGGAGAGCAAGGGAATAGGACGGCCCAGCACTTACGCCCCTACGATCGAGACCTTGCTGGCCCGGGACTACGTGGAGAAAAAAAACACCGTCCTCCTGCCCACCGACTTGGGGATAACGGTCAATAACCTTTTGCGCCAGTTTTTCCCCGACATCCTCAGCCTGGACTTTACCGCCGAGCTAGAGGACCGGCTGGACCTGGTGGGGGAGGGTAAACTGGAATGGCGCCAGGTGGTGGGCGGTTTTTACGCCAAGTTTAGCAAGGATGTGGAAGTGGCCCAGCGGGAGATGGACATGGTCGCCGTCGAGGATGAAGTGAGCGATGTGGTCTGCGAAAACTGCGGCCGGAACATGGTGGTAAAAAGGGGCCGGTTTGGCAAATTCCTCGCCTGCCCGGGCTATCCGGAGTGCAAGAATACCAAGCCCTTACTGACTAAAATCAACGTGCCTTGCCCAAAGTGCGGCAATGCAGTAGTCCTGCGCCGGAGCAAGAAGGGGCGACCTTTTTATGGCTGCGAAAAGTACCCGGACTGCGACTATGTCTCGTGGAAGCGGCCGGTTAATGAAAAATGCCCCCGCTGCGGCGCTTTGCTAGTGGTGGAGAAAAAAGATCTCTTGGCCTGCAGTAACCCCGGCTGTGACTTTTCCCGCTCCGGAGAGCAGTGATGACCAGGGTAACGGTGGTAGGGGGAGGTCTGGCCGGCAGCGAAGCCGCCTGGCAGTTAGGAATAAGGGGTTGCCCGGTGGACTTATTCGAGATGCGCCCCGAGAGATCGACCCCCGCCCATTCAAGCGGCTACCTGGCCGAATTGGTGTGCAGCAATTCTCTGGGGGCTAGCGGCTTGGACAGCGCCGGCGGGCTCCTAAAAGAAGAACTGCGCCAACTGGGCTCCATGATCATGGCCTGCGCCGACCGAGCCCGGGTGCCGGCCGGGGGGGCCCTGGCAGTGGACCGGGAAAAGTTTGCCCAGGGCGTGACCGATAAAATCCTGGGCTGCCCCAACATCCGGGTGCACCGGGAGGTATGGGACCGGTTTCCGCCAAAACCCGCCATCATCGCCACCGGTCCCCTGACTGAACCGGGTTTTGCCGCCGCGCTCCAGGCAAAATTCGGCAGGGACATGCTCTTTTTTTACGACGCTGCTTCGCCGATTGTCGAGGCGGATAGTATCGACAAAAGCCGGGTGTTTTGGGCTTCCCGCTATGGCAAGGGCGGGGCGGACTACCTCAATTGCCCCTTGGACCGCCAAGAATACCAAAGCTTTTACCAAGCCCTGATCACGGCTGAAACGGTTACCCTGAAGGACTTTGAAAAAGAATCCTATTTTGAAAGCTGCCTGCCCCTGGAGGTTCTGGCTAGGCGGGGCCCGGAGACTATGCGCTATGGTCCCCTTAAGCCCGTAGGGCTCGTTGACCCCCGTACCGGCCAGGCACCCTATGCAGCGGTGCAGCTACGGCGGGGAAATGTGGGAGGCAGCCTTTTTTACCTGGTGGGTTTCCAGACCAATCTGGCCTGGGGTGAGCAAAAGCGGGTCT
>DGZR01000013.1:0-13994 GCA_002397155.1 Firmicutes bacterium UBA4975
AAAAAACGCCCCCAAGAGGGGCGGTGAACAGGTCAGTTGGTTTCCATGAACCCGGCCTTTTTTAAGAGGGCGAGCAAGGGGGGAATGAGGATAAACTGGAGGATGATCCCGGGGTACGCTTCCAAAAAAGCGCCGGCAATAAATAGCTTCCAAGTGAACGTATTGCCCAGGAGATCGAAGAACAGCAAGCTGGCGGCCCCCCAGACTGCCCGGCCCAGGACCATGGCGAATGCCAGGGCAAGGTAGAGCCCCCAATTCTTCTTGGGCAGTAGCCGGTAGAGGATGCCGGTGAACAAGCCATAGGCTGCCAACTCAAAGCTCATGGCGGCAGCGCCGGGGAAAAGAGGCGGCAGGCCGAAGATGAGGCTGCGCAAGGGGGGCAGGACCTGGCCGACAATCAGGCCATAGGGTCCGCCCAGGACGAAGCCGGCCAGGAGAACGGGGATGTGCATGGGGAGCAGCATCTTTCCGATGCTGGGCACCTGCAGGGTTAAAAAGGGCAGAAGGAGCCCCAGGGCGAGGAAAAGCCCGGCCAGAACCAGTCTCTTTGTGGGAGAATCGTTCATTTCATCCCTCCGTTGACGAAGTAGTAATCATTTTCCAGCCGATGTTAGCATAGCTGTCGGATACTGTCAAGAAAGAACAATAATTAAGAAAAGTACTGGTCATTCACCTTCTCTTGACAGGGGAGGAACTGGGCATTAACATTAGTGCAGTATGCAAGAAAGGCCGTGCAGGGTTACTTTTTTTTTACCCGGGCTGAGGAGGTGGGCTATGGCGGCAAGCAGGAGACTCTTTACGGCAAAGGACTTGACGGTGGGCACGCCTTGGAAAAGAATCGTGGAATTCACCATTCCCATGCTCCTGGGCAACATCGTCCAACAGCTCTACAACACCGCCGACTCAATCATTGTCGGCCGCTATGTGGGGGACAACGCCCTGGCCGCCGTAGGCAGCGCCGGCCCGATTTTGAACCTGCTCCTGGTGCTCTTTGTCGGCATCTCGGTGGGAGCGGGGATAATGGTGGCTCAGTACTTCGGGGCCAGGCAGCGGGAGAACCTTTCCCATACCATCGGTACCTGTATCACCCTGACGGCTGTCGCTTCCCTCATCATTATGGTGGTGGGCCCCCTGGTGAGCAGGCCCCTTTTGGAGCTCCTCAACACCCCGCCCTCGATAATTGATTGGTGCGCCGGCTACCTGAATATTTTCTTCTGGGGCATAGCGGGTTTTTCCTATTACAACATCTTGGCCGGCATTCTGCGGGGACTGGGGGATTCTATTTCTGCCCTGATTTTTTTGCTCATTTCCACCGCCCTCAATGTGGGTCTGGACATCCTCTTTGTCGCCCGTTTTGGCCTGGGCGTGCCCGGGGTGGCTCTGGCCACCGTGCTGGCCCAGGGAATATCGGCGGTATTTTGCCTGATCAAACTGCTGCGCATGACCGAACACTTTGATCTCGGCTGGTCCCTGCTCAAGCCCAGCCGGAAGCTTTCCGGCACCGTGGTGCGGTTGGGGCTTCCTTCGGGCCTCACCCAGGCGATTTTTTCCCTGGCCATGATCGTCGTCCAGTCCCTGACCAACAGCTTTGGCGAGCAGGTAATCGCCGCCAATGTGATTGTGATGAGAGTTGACGGCTTTGCCATGATGCCTAATTTCTCCTTTGGCAGCGCTATGACCACCTTTGCCGGCCAAAACATCGGGGCCCGCAAGCTAGAGAGGGTGGAAAAGGGCAGCCGAGACGGAACGGTGATCGCAGTGGCAGTTTCGGCGGCAATAACGGCGGTGCTCCTGCTCTTTGGCCGCCACCTCATGAATGTTTTTACCAAAACTCCCGAACTGGTGGCCCTGAGCATGCGGATGCTGCGGATACTCGCCCTTGGCTACATTGCGGTGGCAGTAACTCAGTGCCTGTCCGGGGTAATGCGGGGGGCGGGAGACGCCATGACCCCCATGTGGATTTCCCTAATCTCCACTGTCGTCCTTCGGGTTCCCGTTGCCTACGGCATCGCCCACTTCACCAAGGGGCCCCTTTACCCCACGGGGCGGCCGGAATCGACTTTTATCTCCCTCCTGGTTTCCTGGACGTTGGGGGCGCTGATCACCCTGGTCCTGTATCGAAAGGGCGCTTGGCGGGAAAAGATGATAATGGGCCAAGGGGAAAAAGTAGCGGATAAGTAATCTTAAAACGAAGCATCAGTGGGGGGGAAAAGGGATGGAAATTTCGCTGATCTATGAAGACAACCACCTGCTGGTGGTCAATAAGCCCCCGAATATCTTGTCCCAGGGCGACAAGACCGGGGATGAAGACCTGCTCACTATACTGAAAAAAGACCTTAAGCGCAGGTACAACAAACCTGGCAATGTCTTTTTGGGCCTGGTCCACCGCCTCGATCGGCCGGTGGGAGGCGTGATGGTCTTTGCCAAGACATCAAAGGCCGCTTCTCGTCTTTCAGACCAAATCCGCCGCCGGGAATTTCACAAGGTCTACTTGGCTGTCGTCCACGGGCGGCCAAAGCCGGGAGGCCGCTTGCGGCACTACCTGGTCAAAGAGCCGGAAACGAACACCGTCACCCTGGCTTCTCGAGAGGCGAAGGGTGCCCGGGAAGCAATCCTGGACTATGAGCGTTTGGATGAGGCCGAGGGCTTGAGCCTGGTCAGGGTCAACCTGGTCACCGGCAGGTCCCACCAAGTCCGGGTTCAGCTAAGCGCCATCGGCCACCCCCTCTACGGAGACCAGAGGTACGGGCCGGAGGTAAACCGCCCCGGCCAGCAGATTGCCCTCTTTTGCGCCCAGGTGTCCTGTCAGCACCCCACCCGCCGGGAGCCCATGGTTTTCACCCAGCCACCCCCCGGGGGCCGGCCCTGGAACCTGTTCACCCCTTACTCATAGATAAGGAGGAGGAAAATGTTTAAGTACAAGAACGCCGGGGTAGAGGACATCCCGGCCGTCGCCCGCTTGCAGCGGCAATACCATGTGGCCACCATCAGCCCGGAGGACCGTTCCGACGGTTTTGTCACTACTCTTTTCAGCCAGGAGCAATTTTGCCAGCTCATTGAAGAGGAGAACGGCCTGGCCATCGCCCTGGACGGGGAGCAGGTGGCGGCCTATGCCATGGCCGCTTCCTGGGGGTACTGGTCGGCCTGGCCCCTTTTCCGCCACATGATTCAAGACCTGCCCCGCACCGAATACCTGGGGCAAAAGCTCTCTATCACTAATTCATACCAGTACGGGCCAATTTGCATCCAGCGGGACTATCGGGGGACAGAAGTACTGCCCAATCTCTTTGAATTTTCCCGGAGGCAGATGGCGGCCCGCTACCCCATCCTCATCACCTTCATTAACCAAGCCAACCCCCGCTCCCTTCAAGCCCATACCAAGTTGGGCTTGGACATAATCAAGGCCTTTGAATTTAACGATAATCAATACTATGAGCTGGGCTACGACCTGAGAGTGCCCACCGCTAACAGCACACTAGAATAGGGCCCTCCGCTGACGAGGGCCCCTTTTTTATGATTTTGCCTTGCTATCCGGCACTGAAACTCGGCGCTTGAGGTCCCCGTTGCCACTGCCCTTTAGTGTTTTTTCCGGTCTCGGTAGTCCTCTTCGATTTTTTGCTTCCAGTTTTCGGGGAGGGCGGCGCCTTCCCTGAGCTCGGTGATGGCTGAGCTGATTGTCTGGTAGTTGAGGGCTGTTCCCCGGCTGTCGGCGTGGTAGCTGGCGGCCCGGTCCCCATGAATGCCAAAATGGCCGGCGGTTTCTATGGCGTCAATGTTTGCCCCCAGGAAGAGGAATTCCCAGCCCTCCCTTTCCTTCTGCTCTTCCACCATATTTTTCACCTTTTCATAGGTGTACTCCCGGCTGGCGTTTTCCAACCCGTCGGTGGTGATGACGAACAGGACCCTTTCCGCCCGAAATTCATCCCGGGTTTTATCCTGGGCGGCCTTGATCTTTTGGATTGTCCTGCCCATGGCATCCAAAAGGGCGGTGGAACCCCGCACGAAGTAATCCTCACCGGTGATCGGTACCACGGCTTTCAGGTCGATGCGGTCATGGAGCAGTTCGTACTTGTCGTCGAAGAGCACGGTGGTGACCACCGCTTCTCCGGGGAGCGCCTGCTGTTTTTGCAGCATCGAATTGTATCCCCCGATGGTATCGCTCTCCAAACCGGACATAGAACCGCTCCTGTCCAAGATAAACACCAATTCTGTTCTCTTATTCATCTTTATCCTCCCTTTTTCCATTGTAGCCAGAGGATAACATTCTTCGGGCCCTGCACGGGTCGCATGCCGGGCGACAAATCAGCCGCCCAGCAGGGGCTGATCAAAGTAGAACAGGGCTTCGTTGATGGCATAGATATCGTAGATACCCTCGGTGATGAAGTATTCGATAACCAGGTCAAACAGTTGGCTGCGGGAGAGGGAGTAGCCGGCCCGGTCCAGCAAATCCCGGGTTTCCCCTAAATCGAGCTTAAGGGCGAGGGCCAGGGCCGCCGCCGTTTTTTTGCTGGGCCGGTAGTCTTTCTTGCTGCGGATTTTGGAAAAGAGCTTGCGGTCCAGGTTGGCCCGCTTGTATACCTCCACATCGGTTAAGCCCTTGGCATCGATGAGGCGGAGGAGGGTCTGGGAAAAGGACTCGTCCAGACGTGCTACCAGGTCCCTTGGGCTAAAGGGGGCCCCGGTCTTTTCCTTTATATTGGAAAGGCTGGTCGGGAGTTTATAGCAGTTATGGAAAACAGCGTACTCGGCCGTGATGTGCCGGTCGATAAAAGCACGCAGGGGGCTCAGAAGTTTTTCGCCAAGGGGAAAAGGTTCCCTGTCAAAGAGCACTAAGTAGACCTGCAGGTCGTTCGCCGTAAGGAACCGGGTGATGGCACCGGTGGCCACCGCCAAGGCCTGGGCCCGGGGATAGCCATAGATCCCTGCAGATATCAGGGGGAAAGCTAGGGAATCCAGGCCCTTCTCCTTGGCCAGAACCAATGAGTTCTGGTAGCAGGCCGTAAGCTGTTCTGCCTCTTTTTGGTCGCCTCCGCGCCAGACCGGGCCCACGGTGTGGATGATGTACGGGGCGGGAAGCCCGTAGCCCCTGGTTATCACTGCTTGGCCCGTTTTGCAGCCGCCGATGGCGTCGCACTCTCTCTGCAGTTCCTCGGGACCGGCAGCCCGAAAAATGGCACCGCAGACGCCGCCACCTTCTTGCAAAAGGGGGTTGGCGGCGTTTACTATTGCGTCCACCCGCATTTTGGTAAGATCGTTCCTGACAATCTGAAAAGGCATTCCCTTCACCTCCGGACTGATACTATTCTAAAACCGGCGGGGAAAATCCTTCCCCGGCAAGTTCTACGGGATGAAGACTTGAGGCCCCAAGGCATAAGTAGCTAAATAGCCGCGTAAATAGGGTAGGGGCGGGGTAAACGACCCCCCGGGGTCGCCGCGGGGATAAAGGGTGATTGACGGGATGATTTTTGAGAGTATAATGTTATTATGGGGGAATGTTATAAAAAACCTCATAGAGAAAAAAAGAGGAGGAAGGGTTAATGAAGAGGGTTTTGGTTTTTGTATTAGTGCTGTCCCTGGCCATGGCCTTGGCCGCGTGCACCCCGGCAGAGACCCCCAGTGGCGAAACTAAGTGGAAAATCGCCATCATCACCAACACGGTCTCTCAGAATGAGGAGGAGTACCGTTCCGCCGAGTTCGTCCAGAAAAAGTATGGCAAGGACAAGATCGTCCATGAACTCTGGCCGGACAACTTCATGACTGAACAGGAGCAGATGATAAGCGTCCTGACCAAGCTGGCCGCTGACCCCGATATCCGGGCGATTATCATCAATCAAGCAGTCCCCGGCACCAACCCCGCTGTGGACAAGTTCCTTGAGACCAGGGATAAGGACGATGTGCTAATCGTCTATGCCTCCCCTCAGGAAAACGCCCCCGACGTTTCTGTCCGGGCCGACTTCATCCTGCAGCCCGACGAGCTGGCCATGGGCAAGACTATTCCCAACCAGGCAAAAGCCCAGGGAGCGAAGACATTGGTCCACTATTCGTTTCCCCGGCACATGTCCATCCCCATGCTGGCGGAAAGACGGGACTTGATGCGGGCCGAGTGTGAAAAGATTGGTCTCACCTTTGTCGATGAAACCGCGCCCGACCCCACCGGTGAAGGCGGCGTCAGCGCTTCCCACCAGTTTATTCTTGAAGACGTGCCCAAGAAGGTCACCGAATACGGCAAGGATACATCCTTCTTCTCCACCAACTGCTCGATGCAGGTACCCCTAATCAAGGCGGCTTTTGACGAGGGCGCAATTTATTCCCAGCCTTGCTGCCCCTCTCCCTACCATGGTTTCCCCTCAGCTTTGGAGTTGAGTGTTCCCGAGGACATCGTGGGCGGCCTCCAGGATGTCATTGATCAGACTACCCAGATCATTGTCGATGCCGGTCTTTCGGGCCGCTTTTCCACCTGGCCGGTGCCGGCTGCCATGATGGCCACCATCGCCAGCGCCGAATACGCCGTCAAGTGGATTAACGGCGAGACTGAAGGCAAGGTCGACCTCAAGGTTTTGGAACAGTGCATGGCCGACTATGCGGGAATGGATATTTCCCTCGAACCTTACGTTGAAAGCGGCGTCACCTACAATAACTACTTGTTCTTCCTCATGGACTTCCTTACCTACGGAGAGCTGCCAAACTAGGAACGGCTTGACCTTTTAGTTGCCTCTTTGGCGACTGAGAAGTAATTGATAATGAGGATGTTTCAATACTTTTCGGCTTGAGGCATCCTCATTATTTTTGCATACCGCTTATTCACAGGAGGTGCTATGTTGGAAGAAAACCTTCTCAGACTGGTAAATATAACAAAGGAGTATTCCGGGAATAGAGTTCTCGACGACATCAACCTGGAGATAAAAAAAGGTGAAATACACGCCCTGGTAGGTGAAAACGGGGCGGGCAAGTCCACTTTAATGAATATCCTTTTTGGCATGCCTGTGATACGTGAGTCCGGCGGCTACCAGGGCAGCATCCTGGTGGAGGGCAAAGAAACTGAAATCGGTTCTCCCCATGAGGCTATGGGCCTGGGTATCGGCATGGTTCACCAGGAATTTATGCTCATCCCCGGTTTCACCATCACCGAAAACATCAAGGTCAATAGAGAACTGACTATTCCCAACATCGTCAGCAAGGTATTTGGCAAGAAATATGAGGGTTTAGACAGCAAAAAAATGAATGCCGATGCCCGCCAAGCTCTGGACACCATGGGTATGGGCATTGAGGAATACACTTTAGTAGCGGGCCTGCCTGTGGGCCACATGCAATTTGTCGAAATCGCCCGGGAGATCGACAAGACCGGCCTTAAACTCTTGGTCTTTGACGAACCCACCGCCGTTTTGACGGAAAGCGAAACCCAGAGCTTGCTGATTGCCATAAAGAAATTTGCCGCCCAGGGCATTGGCATCATCTTCATCAGCCACCGCCTGGATGAAGTGATGCAGATTGCCGACCGGATCACTATTCTCCGGGACGGGGAACATGTGGTCACCAAGGCAACCGGGGACACCAGCCTGTATGAAATTGCCGAACTGATGGTGGGGCGCCAAGTCACCCTGGAACGAACAAATTCCGGGGTCCGCCAAGTTGGCAGCGAGATTATCCTCAGCATCAAAGATCTTGAGGTCAATATGCCCGGCGAACAAGTCAAGGGCTTTGATCTAGAAGTCCGTCAAGGTGAGATTGTCGGCATCGGCGGTCTGGCCGGCCAAGGTAAACTGGGGGTGGCCAACGGCATTATGGGCATATACCCGGCCCGGGGCCAGGTGACTTTTGCCGGTCGTCCCCATGTCCTGAATAATCCCCGGGACGCCCTCGCCAGCGGCCTGGCCTTTCTCAGCGAAGACAGAAAAGGAGTGGGGCTTCTTTTAAATGAGTCCATTGAGCTCAATACTGTTTTCACCAGCATGCAAATACACAATGAATTCCTATCCAATCTCGGCTTTACCCGAATCATGAGGTCCCGCTTAATCCGCAACCACACTTTGAAGATGATCCAGGACCTGGACATACGCTGCACTTCTTCCAAGCAGAATGTGGGCAGTTTATCCGGGGGCAATCAGCAGAAAGTGTGCATGGCCAGGGCCCTGACCCAAAAGCCAAAACTACTGTTGGTCAGCGAACCGACCCGGGGCATCGATGTGGGCGCGAAAAAGTTGATCCTCGACCTGCTCAAGGAGCTCAATAAAGAGCGGGGAATGACCATCGTCATGACCTCTTCCGAGCTGGCTGAGCTGAGGAATGTCTGCGATCGGATCGTCATCGTCTGTTCAGGAAAAGTAGAGGGCATTCTGCCCCCCGACGCTTCCAATGCTGAATTTGGCCTGATGATGTCCGGCACCCGGGCTGACTCTCAGTAAAGGGATGGTGAACTATGTCAATTAATCTTGGGAAAAGCAGCCCTGTAACTGAAAAGAAAAAGATAAGCGCTCTCGTTGAGGCAATCGGATTGCCCACTTTGATAATTACCGTTTTCTTTATCTTGGTGCTGGTAACGGCAACCGCCGTCGGCATGTCCCTGCCGGTGCTCATCAGCGATACCTTGCGCCGCTTTGGC
Organism: Firmicutes bacterium UBA4975; assembly: GCA_002397155.1. GTDB lineage: Bacteria > Bacillota > Proteinivoracia > UBA4975 > UBA4975 > UBA4975. Next base: position 8,600 of record DGZR01000013.1, read on the forward strand.
ATGAACGGCCTCCTGGTTTTGGCCATGGTTCCGGCCATCAAATCGGGGGCAGGCCCCAACTTTGCTCTCCCCGTTGGCATCATCTGCGGTTTGCTGGCCTTAACCATCGGGATAGAGCTGGGCTTTGTCGGCTTGAAACTGATTGTGCTGGTCTCTCTCATGGCTGCCGTCTTTGCCACCATTTTTGGGTATTTTTACGGCAAGCTTTTGAATGCGGTCAAGGGAGCGGAGATGACTATCGCCACTTATACGGGTTTTTCCATCGTCGCCCTCATGTCCCTGGTTTGGCTCATGGCCCCATTCAAGAATAAAGCCATGGGCTGGATGATGGGCAAGGGCCTGCGGGAGACAATTGGTCTGGAAAAGCTAGGTGCGGCCCAAATCTTTAATAATTTCTTGTCCTTCAAGATCTTTGGCGTCACCGTTCCCACCGGCATGCTTCTGATCTTCTTTGCTTCCTGCCTCCTGGTCTGGTTGTTCTTCAGGACCAAGACCGGCGTAGCCATCACCGCCGGGGGCAGCAATCCAGAATTTGCCGCTGCTTCGGGGGTCAATATCGACAAGTATCGGGTAATCGCCAACATCTTATCCACCATCCTGGGGGCCTTGGGGATAATTCTCTACTCCCAAAGCTACGGATTCTTCCAGCTCTACCAGGGGCCCCTGATGATGGCCTTTCCCGCCGCCGCCGCAGTCCTCATCGGCGGGGCCACCGCTTCCAAGGCCAAAGTATCCCACGTGATAATTGGAACTTTTCTCTTCCAGGGCATGCTCACCGCCTCCCTGCCCCTGGCTAACCGCCTTTTGCCCGGGACTGACCTGTCCGAACCGATTCGAGCGATCCTGCAAAATGGCATCATCCTCTATGCCCTCACTCAGGTCAAAGGAGGTGCAAAGTAGTGGAAAAGGTAAAGAGTTTTGTCCGCAAGCAGGCGCCTTTTCTGGCGGATAACACCGTGCCCATCATCTTTATCGCCTTTACAATTTTGGGCTTTATCATATCTACCGGGGTGCCCGTCAACTTTTTCATCTCTGAGCTGACCAGCCGGTTTTATCGGAATGCTTTCATCGTCCTTTCCCTGATCATTCCCGTAATCGCCGGTCTGGGCCTCAACTTTGGCATCGTCATCGGGGCGATGAGCGGCCAGTTGGCCATGCTCTTGGTCCGCTACTTCAGCATCGCCTATTTTCACCTCAGCGGTTTTTGGGAGCTGGTCTTCTGTTTTATCCTTACTCTGCCCATCGCCGCTTTTATCGGCTTCCTCACCGGCAAGCTGTACAACCGGACCCGGGGCCAGGAGATGATCGCCAGCCTCATTGTCGGCTTCTTCGCTAACGGCATTTACCAATTCCTCCTTCTCTTTGCCGTTGGCAAAATCATACCCGTACGGGCTGATCACCCAATCATCAAGCCTGACGGCATCGGGGTGCGCATGACGGTGGACATGGGCGACCTCCATTATTCGCTGGACAGAATAGGGCGAATCCCCTTTATCTGGGCAGTCCTGGGCGTCGCCCTGCTGCTCTTGTCGATGGTCGTCCTTTTCCGCATATTGGCGAAAAAGAGGGCGGATAAAAAGACTAAGGCCACCGGATTCTTGATCAAAACCGGACTCTTGCTTGCCCTGATCGTTTTTTGTGTCTACTCAATCGTCACTAACAGCAGCATCATGAGTGTAAAGAAGGTCCCGACAGCGACGATTTTCCTCATCGGTCTCCTCTGTCTCTTTACCGAGCTGATCATGCGGACTAAGCTGGGCCAGGACTTCCGCAGCGTAGGCCAGGACCAGCGCATAGCCCAGGCCAACGGCATCAACGTGGACAAGACGCGGATTACCGCCGTCATTGTTTCCACCGTCTTTGCCGCATGGGGGCAGATTGCATACGTCCAGGACATGGGCACCCTCAACGTCTATGGCGCCCATACCCAGATCGGCTTATTTTCAGTGGCCGCTCTCTTGGTAGGAGGAGCGTCGGTGCGCAAGGCCACGGTCCCCCAGGCCCTCGTCGGCACCTTGCTCTTCAACTCCATGTTTATCATGTCCCCCGAGATCGGCAAGGTCGTCTTTGGCAACGCCCTCCTGGGCGAGTATTTTCGCACGTTTATGGCCTACGGCATCATCGGCATGGCCCTAGGCATCTACGTCTGGAATGTCAACCGCAAGTCCCGCCTTACCCTGGACCCGGAACAAGTAAGGGCCGCCGAGTAGCAGGATGAAAAAGAGCAGGCTTGCCCAAGTCGTCGTCAACCTGAAAGAGATGGGCCTGGGCCAAGGGATTATCAGCGACCCCTTTTCGATTTACTACCTGACCGGTCTGGCCATCGATCCCGGCGAGCGCCTATTCGCCTTGTTGATCAAGGGCGATGGCAGCGCCACCCTCTTCAACAACCGGCTCTTTCCCTTGCCGGAGGGCGAAGGGTTGAAGATCATTTACCACAGCGATGGGGAGGACGGCCTGGGGATGCTGGCCGAAGCCCTGGCTGACGGTCCCCTGGGTGTGGACAAAGTCTGGCCCGCCCGTTTCTTACTGCCCCTTTTGGCCAGGGGCCGGGCAATCCAGCCTGTCTTGGGCTCCGCCGCCGTCGACGACGCCCGCATGGCCAAAGACCCGGAAGAAGTCGCCCTCATGCGAGCCGCTTCCCGGGTCAACGACGCCGTAATGGCCCAGGCCATTGCCGCCTTGGCGGCAGGGATCAGCGAGAGCGAGATGGTGGGCGTAGTGGGCGACCTCCACGTCAAGCACGGAGCAGACGGGGCCCTGCCCCAGCTAATCTGCTTCGGGGCAGGGTCCAGCGAGCCCCATCACGAATCCGGCCCCGCCACCCTCCAAGAAGGAGACAGCGTCATCCTGGACATCTTTGCTCCGGTTCGCCGCTACTGGTGCGACATGACCCGGACAGTTTTTTACCGGTCCGTGAGCGCAGAACAAAGAGAGGTCTATGAGGTAGTAAAAGCGGCCAACCTGGCCGGCCTTGCCGCCGTCGCTCCCGGGGTCCCCCTAATGGAAATCGATGCCGCCGCCCGCCGGGTGATAGAAGGGGCCGGCTACGGCCAGTACTTCACCCACCGCTTGGGCCATGGCATCGGCCTGGACGTCCATGAGCCTCCGGATTGCAGCGCTACCAGCACGGCGATTGCCCGGCCCGGCATGTGCTTTTCCATCGAGCCCGGGATCTACTTGCCCGGCCGCTGGGGCGTGCGGATAGAAGACCTGGTGGTGGTCACCGAGGACGGTGTCGAAGTCCTGAACCACTACCCCAAGGAGCTGCAGGTAGTAGGTTAGTATCCCAGTATAAAAAAGTACCCGGCGCTAATTCCTTGCCGGGTATTTTTGCACATAAAGCCCCCAGACTCACCCTTCCCTCAGGTCCCAATCCCGGGTATAATTGATACCGAGGGCGATTCTTACCCCTAGGACGTGAAAAAAGGAGAATTCCATGCAGCTTGGCCATAGACCGAAAATCTCTTTACTGGCGTTCGACCTGGATGGGACCTTGCTGAACCGCCAGCGGCGCATCCTCGACTCCAATATCTCCACTCTTCACCAGCTCATGGCAAGAGGGATTAAAGTGACCGTCTGTTCGGGGCGCATGCCCTATGCCCAGCGTCGCTACGTTGAACAGATGGGCTTTATCGGGCCATATGTGGCCGGCAACGGCTGCCTCATTGCCCACAGCGCCGACGACGCCGTCCTCTTCAGTAAGCCCCTGACAAAAGCCCAGGTGGACAGGCTCTGCGCCTTTATACGAGATAAAGGCCTCCGCCTCTCCTTGCAGACCAAGGATGGAGTCTTTTACTCTCGGGATCAGGAGCATTTTACTCCCGAATGGCTAGAGGAACTGGCCCGGAAGTTTGGCTTGGGAGAAGACCAAGTCGGTTTTTTAGCCGAAGATTTTCGCTACTCCGGTGGGGACCCCGTCCTTAAAGCGACTTTGAACATCCCGGCCGAGTACAACTTTGAGCCAATCCGCCAGTACTTGGAGGCTCAGCCCGGCTTTACCTATTCTTATAGCGACCGGTCCTTTGTGGAGATTCACGCCAAGGGAACAGACAAGGGCACCGGTATTCAGTTCGTGGCCGATTACTACAAAATTCCCTTAGCGGAAGTCTGCGTCTTTGGCGACTACGATAACGACATCCCCGCCTTTGCCTTGGCCGGGGTCTCGGTGGCCATGGGCAATGCCAGCCCCAATCTCAAGGCCAGGGCCATGTACATCACCGACACCAATGAAAATGACGGTGTGGGCAAGGCCCTGGCAGCCTTGACCGGGAGTCAGTAATAGTCAAAAAGCCGCGGATGAAAAGCCAAGGGTTCTCTGCGCCATGTGTATGATAATGCTTATAGGTGGTATGCGGCATGAATTATCTGACTGTAAAAGAAGCCGGTGAAAAATGGGAGCTTGACTGCGGGATTGTCATGCTGTACTGCGCCGAGGGCCAAATACCAGGTGCCGTAAAAAAAGGCGGCCTGTGGCTCATCCCTCAAAATGCCCTTAAGCCGGATGGGCGAGGGCATGACCTCCCCTCCAGCGAAAAGGAAATTGCAGTAAGCAAGGATATATATGATTTGTTTCACCAGAGGAAGAATAATTGTGAATGGCTTTTTGACTCTTTGTACGAGAATAAGGATCTCTTTGTCGAGATTGTTAAGCGCTTCCCTTATCCTATGCATATCTGCGCGCCGGATGGAACCCTGCTCTTGGCCAATGAAGAGTTCTTGAAGTTTGCCGGAATATCCAATCCCCAAAGACTGTACAAGAAACACAATATCTTGCTTAATCCAGCCCTGGAAAGATGGGGCATTAAAGATTTTATGCTGCAGGCATACCAGGGAGAAGTTGTCCACATCCATGATGTAAAAGTACCCCTTCAGGAGATCAACCAGCGGTTGGGGGATGATAATAAATCGGTGGACGGCAGCATGTTTCAGAACATGACGGCATTTCCGATTCGCGATAAGAACGACCGCTTGCTATACATCGTAACTGTCTTCACCACAAGCCGCCATTATCACGGCAGAGAAGAGATTATTAAGGGCAAGGAATATATCGACGACTACTGGCAGGAAGAATTCGACGCCAATAAATTGGCAGAGGTCGTACATATGAGCAAGTATCATTATTCTCGCCTTTTTAGGCAGCACACCGGCCTGACACCGCACCAATACTACCTCGATGTCAAGGTCGCTAAGCTCAAAGAAAAGCTATGCGACAGCAATCTCTCGGTGGCCCAGGCCTTTGCCGACTGCGGCGTCGACTACAACGGGAACTATGCCAAGCTATTCAAGCAGCGAGTAGGTATGACCCCAGCTGAGTACCAGAAAATGATGACACTATGATAGAGAAAGAGAATACAACCAAAGGCTTCCGCCAGTTCACGAGGGTGCGGAGGCC
>DGZR01000013.1:14275-16411 GCA_002397155.1 Firmicutes bacterium UBA4975
AATAAAAGAGAGGCAAGTCAGGAACTCGTGAGAAGAAGAAACCTACTAAGGGGAATGGGGGGATCATTTGTTCAAGAAGCCAGGTTACAAAGTTATGGAGAGCGCCAATCTGGATACAATTATCTTGGCCACAGCCAATAATTACCCCGATGCTCTGGCCATAGCGCCCTTTGCCGCCCGGCAAGGGACTCCCATTTTGTTTACTCTGGGAGAAAGCTTGCCCCATGAGACCAAGCAGGCTCTAGGCACTTGGGGAATCCGGAAAGTCATCATCGTTGGGGGAACTGGCGTCATTGCCCCTTCAGTGGAGAACGAGATTAAAAATAACTTAGGAATAAATACTGAGCGCTTGGCCGGGCCTGACCGGGATGAGACTGCCCTGGCTATTGCCCGGCACTTCAGCCCCGGAGATTACCGGCAAGTGGTGGTGGCCACCGGGGAAGGCTTTGCCGACGCCTTGGCCGGCGCCTCCTTTGCCGCCAAAAACAGTTGTCCCGTCCTCTTGACGGGGAAAACCCGGATTAAACAAGAAGTCCTGGAATATATAGGGGGGCTGGGGTTAGGTAGAGTGTATATCCTGGGTGGTGAAGGGGCTATCCTCGACAGGGTCGTAAATGAAGTTTATTAAGCACCCTACTTAAGTATTGCCTGCGCCGGTAAAAAAGAGCCGGCGAATTTTTACGCCGGGCCTCTCTGCCGAGCCGAAGGGTTGAAAAAATTATTCCGAGACAGGAGGTCCCTTGACATCTTTTTGTGCCGGGGCTATGATGAGGATGACAAAAGAATAGCAGCTCGTATAATCCCGGGAATAGGGCCCGGGAGCACTACCAGGCGACCGTAAATTGCCTGACTGCGGGGAAAGTGTACCTAGGGTTCCCTTTTTGGGTCCAAGTGGTACAGGCTGCCGTCAAGGCGGCTACACCGAAGGGATAAAAGCCCAGGCGGGTAGGTTTCTTACCGTGACCTACCTGCTTTGGGCTTTTTATATTTTTACTAAGCAAAATTGGGGAGGTGCTGCCATGCAAGTGGCGATTCTTATTGGCAGTGATTCGGATTGGCCCGGGGTAGAACAGGCCTGGCAACTCTTGCGGGAGTTTGGCCTTGAAGTGGCGGTGGGGGCCCTATCTGCTCACCGCACCCCGGAGGACTGTCTCAACTTTGTCCGACAAGGGGAAGAGGCGGGGGTTCAGGTTTTTCTTGCGGCCGCAGGCCTGACGGCTCATCTCCCGGGGGCGGTAGCCGCCCACACCCTTTGTCCGGTCATCGGCCTGCCTTTAGCCGTAGGCCCCCTGGGAGGCCTGGACGCCCTGTCCGCAATGGCGCAGATGCCGGGGGGGACGCCGGTGGCCACCGTGGGCATCGGTAATGCCCGAAACGCCGCCCTCTTGGCCGTGGAGATCATCGCCCTCGGGGATTCCGCCCTGCAGGCCAAGCTAAAGGCTTACCGCCAGGAGCAACGGCGGCAGGTCTTGGCCCGGGACCTGAAGCTGCGGGCAAAATTGGAGGCGAGAGAATGATTGAACGCTATACGCGGCGAGAAATGGCCGCCATATGGTCTGATGAAAACAAGTACGGGCTGTGGCTGGAAATTGAAATCCTGGCCTGCGAGGCTTGGTCCCGCCTTGGCACTGTTCCGCCCCGGGAGGCGGCGAAAATCCGGGGGAAGGCCAGGATTGATTGCCGGCGGATTGCCCAGCTAGAGGCGGACACTCGCCATGATGTCGTCGCCTTTACCCGGGCGGTCGCCGAGAGCCTGGGTCCGGAGTCCCGGTTCATCCATTACGGCCTCACTTCATCTGACATAACGGACACGGCTACTAGCTGCCAACTAGTCCAGGCGGTGGACCTCATCGATCAGGACCTGGCCGCCCTGCTGGCGGTCCTCAGCTCCCAGGCCGTCAAGTACCGGCACACCTTAATGATGGGCCGCACCCATGGCGTCCATGCCGAGGTCATCACCCTGGGTTTAAAATTTGCCCTGTGGCAGCAGGAGTTTTTCCGGCAGCGGCGGCGGCTGGCCCAGGCCCGCCAAGACATTGCCGTGGGCAAGCTTTCCGGCGCGGTGGGCAGTTTCGCCAATATTCCCCCGGAAATAGAAGAGTATGTCTGTGCGAAGCTGGGGTTGGAACCGGCGCC
>DGZR01000013.1:16711-17001 GCA_002397155.1 Firmicutes bacterium UBA4975
GCCCTGGAAATCCGCAATCTTCAGCGCACTGAAACCCGGGAGGCCGAAGAGCCTTTTTATGCCGGGCAAAAGGGTTCTTCCGCCATGCCCCACAAGCGCAATCCGGTAGTTTGTGAGAAACTGTGCGGCCTGGCCCGGGTGGTGCGGGGGAACAGTCAAGCAGCCTTAGAGAATGTCGCCCTTTGGCATGAAAGGGATATCTCCCATTCTTCCGTCGAGCGGATCATCTTTCCCGACAGCACAATCCTCCTGGACTACATGCTGGACCAACTGACCGGGGTGCTCCAGAA
>DGZR01000013.1:17397-19019 GCA_002397155.1 Firmicutes bacterium UBA4975
AACTGGATGAGATTTTTAATCACCGCCGCCTGTTGGCCAGGGTGGACCTGCTCCTGGCCCGGGCAGGAATAAAGGATGGGGATAATGCATAAGGTCGAATTGCTCTATGAGGGCAAGGTCAAGTCTATTTGGACCACTCAGGACCCGGATACTTGCATCGCCGAATTCAGCGACCGGATCAGCGCCGGTGACGGCTTGAAAAAAGGGGTATTTCCCGGGAAAGGCCGCCTGCTAAATCAAGTATCTTCCCTGCTCTTTGCCCGGCTGGCCGAAGGGGGGGTAGCCAGCCATTTTATCCGGCCCCTGGGGGATAGGGCCATGTTAATCAAAAGGGCCAGCCTAATACCCCTGGAAGTGGTTGTGCGCAACCGCACCGCCGGCAGCATCTGCCGCCGCCTGGGCCTTGAGGCGAATCTGGTGATTGAGCCCCCCTTAGTAGAATTTTACTATAAAAATGACAGTCTCCACGATCCCCTCCTCACCCGGGAGCACCTGGCCCTGCTGGCCCTGGTCCAGGACTGGGAGTATGAAGAGCTAAAGAGACAGGCTTTGGCGGTCAACGGAAAGCTCAGGCAGGTATTTGCCCGGGCCGGGATAGAGCTGGTTGATTTCAAACTGGAATTTGGCCGGGTCGGAGAGGAGATTCTGCTCATCGATGAAGTATCCCCGGATACCTGCAGGCTGTGGTTGGCAGGGACCACCAATAGTTTGGACAAGGATCTCTACCGCAATGAGACCGGGGATGTCCTGGCCGGTTACCGGGAAGTGCTGCGGCATCTCTTGCTCGTGTAAAAAAAACAGGGAATGGAGGAACAGGGCATGAAAAGGTGGGAAAAACATGGTTTGCGCCAAGAGGAATACAAAGCAATCCTGGACCAGATGGGCCGGGAACCCAATGAGCTGGAACTAGCCCTTTTTGGCGTCATGTGGTCGGAACACTGCAGCTACAAACACACCCGTCACTTGCTGGGGGAGCTGCCCAGCCAGGGCCGCCGGGTTGTTCAGGGTCCCGGGGAAAATGCCGGGGTAATCGACGCCGGGGACGGCCTGGGAGTGGCATTTAAGATTGAAAGCCACAATCATCCTTCGGCAGTCGACCCCTTTCAGGGAGCAGCTACCGGCGTGGGCGGCATTGTCCGGGATGTACTGAGCATGGGGGCCAGGCCCCTGGCCCTGCTAAATTCCCTGCGCCTGGGCGACTTGGAGTCCCCCCGCAACCGGCGGCTGCTCCGGGAAATAGTCCGGGGAGCGGCGGCTTACGGCAATGGCCTGGCAGTGCCCACCCTGGGGGGCGAAGTATCCTTTGATTCCTGCTACGAGAACAACCCCCTGGTCAATGTGATGTGCATCGGGCTGGTTTCCCTGGCGGAGCTGAAAAAAGGGGCCGCCTCCGGCCCGGGCAACCGGGTTTTGGCGGCGGGGGCTCCAACCGGCCGGGATGGCATCGCCGGCGCGGCTTTTGCTTCGGCCGAATTGGCCGGGGAATCTTCTCCCTCAGTTGCCGAAATGCAGGTAGGGGACCCCCGGGCAGGCAAGGGGCTGATGGAGGCCTGTCTTGAACTGGTGGGCCTTTCCCAAGTGGTGGCCATTCAGGACATGGGCGCCGCCGGTCTCACTTCTTC
>DGZR01000013.1:19354-20604 GCA_002397155.1 Firmicutes bacterium UBA4975
CGCCATGGCCTGGAGGCGGCGGACATCGGGCGGGTGACAGAAGAAAAGGACCTGGTCCTGCTCTGGCGAGGTGCGGAAGTGGGACGGATTCCCGCCGCCGCCCTGGCAGACGGCGTGCCCCGCCCCAGGTCACGGATGGGGGCCCCGGCACCGGGCGCTCCTGACCCCTCTTGGCCGGACCTGGCCGAACCGGATTATGACCAGGCCTTGCTGGACCTGCTGGCCAATCCCAATATCTCCAGCCGCGCCTCTCTCTGGCGCCAGTTCGGGGGCCAAGGGGGCCGCGCCCTGCAGGGCCCGGGAGGCAGCGCCGCCGTCCTGGGACTGCCCGGGAGCAAAAAAGGCTTGGCGGCGGCCGTGGTCTGCAACAGCCGCTACTGCGCGATGAACCCACGGGAGGGTGCAAGGCGGGCAGTATTTGCCTCCGCCCGCAAGGTGGCCTGTACTGGGGCGAAGCCTGCGGCTCTCACCAACTGCCTTAACTTTCCCAGCCCGGAAGTGCCCGAACAGTACTGGGCTTTGGCGGAATCCATCCAGGGCATGGCCCAGGCCTGCCGGGCCCTGGGAACCCCGATAGTGAGCGGCAATGTCAGCCTGTACAACGAGGGGGGAGGAAGAGCGATCAACCCCACCCCGGTCATCGGGATGGTGGGCCTGCTGGAGGAGGCAAGCCAGGCTTGCACCATTGCCCCACGGGAGGGCCAGGTCTTGGTCTTGCTTGGCGAAATCCAGCCCTTGCCCGGCGGCAGCCAGTACTTGCTTAGCCGCCGGGGGGACAGCCAGGGGCCTGCGCCCACTGCTGACCCGGAGCTGGAGGCCTCCTTGTGCCGCCTCTTGCCGGAGGCGATCAGTGCGGGAGTGGTAAAAGCTGCCCATAATGTGGGGGACGGGGGCATTGCCGTCACGCTGGCAGAAATGGCCCTGGCCGGGGAGGTGGGCCTGGCTCTAGATTTACCGGGGGCCGGACGCCCGGATTATTGGCTGTTTTCCGAATCCCCCGGGGCTGTCGTCGTCGCCCTGGCCACGGCCGACCTGGCAGAACTAGGGCAAATGGCCGAGAAAAATCGCGTCCCCGCCCGGGAATTGGGCAAGGCGGCTGGCGGGGAGTTAGTTGTCGGGGAGATAATCCGCCTGCCCCTGGCCAGACTGGCGGAAGCCAGAAGGGGAATACTGCCCCAGGTATTTTGCCGTGAGTAGGCCAATCGCCGAAGAATGCGGGGTCTTTGGCCTTTGGCTGCCGGGAAAAGAGG
>DGZR01000057.1:0-4403 GCA_002397155.1 Firmicutes bacterium UBA4975
TTTTTTCTGCTCTCGGGATGTAATCGGAAAGGAGGACTGTTGAGTGTACTTTGAAGAAAGCGGAGCGGTAAATACCGCCGCCACTGTTGAACAGGCGGTAAAGATCGCCAAGGAGAAGGGCCTGGGGCACATTGTGGTGGCCTCGGTTACCGGTGATACCGCCCTTCTCCTCGCTGAAAAGACCGAGCTAAAAGTGGTTTGCGTCACCCATGTTTACGGATTCAAGGAACCCGGCGCCAACCAGATGGAAGACTCGGTCCGGCAAAGACTGGAGCAAAAGGGCGTTGCGGTGCTGACAACAACCCATGTCCTAAGCGGAGTGGAACGGGGCATCAGTAACTACAAGGGGGGGATGTACCCCGCAGAGATAATGTCCAACACTCTTCGCTTTTTTGGCCAGGGCCTGAAAGTGTGCGTCGAGGTGGCGATCATGGCCCTGGATGCAGGCCTGGTTCCCTTTGGGGAGGATATCGTCGCTATCGGCGGCACCGGCAGGGGGGCTGACACCGCTGTGGTTATCCGGCCGGCCCATGCCAATGAAGTCTTTCAAACCTCAATTCGCCAGGTTATCTGCAAGCCCTATTAAGGGGCCGTCTTTTTTTAGAGATATACTCCGGCTGCGCGTCCTAATGAAGGAATCAATTGGTTTGGCGGAGAAATCTCTTAAAAAGCAACCCTTTTTACCGAGTTGGAGGGAGACGATGAAATCTGCCTTGATGAGGAGGAACTGGCCGCAGGGGTGTGGCTGCCCCGGGAGGAAATCCCCGAACCGGACAAGCACCTCTCCCTCACCGGGGAAATGATTGAAGTGTTTCGGTGTGGCTTTCCGGGCCAGGTAAAAGCCCGAAAATGAATAATGGGGGGAGAAGGGATGCTCGGTGCCATTGTTGGGGACATAGTGGGTTCGGTCTATGAATGGGATAACATTAAAACTAAGGATTTTCCCTTCTTTAGCCCCGGTTGTTTTTTTACCGACGACACCGTGATGACAGTGGCCATTGGCGAAGGCCTGCTAAACGGAGGCAAAGCCGAGGATTTTGTCACTGCCCTAAAAAGATACGGACGTTTGTACCCCGGAGCGGGCTATGGTGCCAGATTTGCAGACTGGCTGCGCTCCGCGGGGAAAGAACCGTATAACAGCTGGGGGAACGGCTCGGCCATGCGGGTATCGCCTGTTGCCTGGGCTGGCAAAACCCTTTTGGAGGTTGAAGAGCTGGCCACGGTCAGTGCCGCTGTAACACACAACCACTCGGAAGGGATTAAAGGGGCCCAGGCCACTGCGGCAGCTATTTTCCTGGCCCGGGTGGGGAAGTCCAAGGGAGATATTAAGGCCTACCTCGAGAGCAAGTACGGTTACAATCTTGGCCGGACCCTGGCCGAAATTCGGCCCCTTTATCGTTTCAATGAAAGCTGCCCGGAAACGGTACCAGAGGCGATCTGCGCTTTTTTGGAAAGCCTGGACTTTGAAGATGCAATCCGCAACGCCATTTCCCTGGGCGGGGACAGCGACACCCTGGCAGCGATTACCGGAAGCATTGCCGAAGGGACTTACGGAGTACCGGGCAAAATCGCGGAAAGGGCCCTGTCTATTCTGGACCAGGATCTGCGGGAAGCTTTCTTTTCCTTCAGGGATAAAATCATTGCCGGCAAGCAACTGGGAGGCGAACAGCCAGGGAACCCCAGACTTAAAATAAATCCTCCGCTGCCCTAAGAATTAAATTGGAGTCATTAAAAAGAAAAAAATAAAATACCATTAAACAGCAGGACTTTTGCCCCCCACGTCGAACTATTTTATAGGGGAACCGGGTCCGCCCTGCTACTATTCCCGACAGTTGCTCTATTTTGTGAAAGATATTCCGCAAAACTTTAGCAGTAGTCTCGTATAATGTCGGGGATATGGCCCGAAAGTCTCTACCGGACAACCGTAAATTGTCTGACTACGAGGATTTACCCTGATCATCCAGGTGTTACAGCTTGGGCTGTTAACTATGGAAGAAATCCAGGTGGGTAGGTTTTCTAGTCGCCCCTTGGATTTTTCTTTAAATTTATTCTAGGAGGGAACTGAATGGGGTTTTTAGAGAAGTTTTTTAAACTCAAGGAACACGGCACCAAGCCACGGACTGAAGTAATCGCCGGTATAACCACTTTTATGACCATGGCCTACATTATCTTCGTCAACCCGGACATCTTGTCGAATGCCATTGACACCCCGAACGCCTTTGCTGCTATCATGACCGCGACGATTTTGTCGGCAGCTTTCACCACCATCATAATGGGGTTGGTCACTAACTATCCCTTTGCCCTGGCCAGCGGCATGGGCCTCAACGCCTTTTTTGCCTTTGCCATAGTGCTCGGCTCTGGCGCGCCTTGGCAGGCCGCTCTTGGCGGCACTGTCATTTCCGGAACCGTCTTTTTCATTCTGGCGGTAACAGGGATAATCGACTGGATGGACCGGGCCATTCCCGGATCACTGAAAAAAGCGGTCGCCGCCGGTATCGGCCTTTTCATCGCCCTCATCGGCCTGATCAACGCTGGCATTGTTACCGGCGATCCCGCCACCACCGTGGCCCTGGGCAACTTGGTCTCTCCGCCGGTCTTTCTGGCGGTCATCGGGCTGGTCATCACTGCCATCCTCATGGCAGCTAAGGTCCGCGGCAGCATCCTCCTGGGGATCCTGATCACCACCGTACTGGGCTGGTTTTTCCGGGCAGAAGCCGTGGAAGGGGCTTCGATGATCGGCTGGTTCTTCGGCACTGATGTAGCAACCGTGACAGCCATTCCCACCGGGATCAAGAGTTTTGTTGACCTGAACATAGGCAACAACTTCGTAGCCCTCAAAGAAATCGCCTTCCACCTCGATTTCGCCGGGGCCCTCAAGCTGGGCTTCACCACCATTTTCACCTTGGTCTTTGTCGACCTCTTTGACACCATGGGCACTGTCCTGGGCACTGGCGCCCGGGCCGGCTTCCTTGACAAAGAAGGCCGCCTGCCAAAGATAAAGGAAGTCATGATGGTTGACGCCTTCGGCACCGTCTTCGGCGCTTTGATGGGTACTTCCACCGTAACTACCTATGTCGAGAGCACCGCAGGGGTTTCCGAAGGGGGCCGCACCGGCATGACCGCCGTTGTGGTCGGCATTCTCTTCCTGCTAGCCCTCTTCTTCACCCCCCTTGCCCTGATGATTCCCAGCGCAGCAACCGCCCCGGCCTTGATCATCGTCGGCGTGCTGATGATGGGCGCCGTCACCGGCATCAACTTCGACGACTTTACCGAAGCTCTGCCTGCTTTCTTGACCATCGCTTTCATGCCCTTCACCTACAGCATCGCCAGCGGCATCGCCATTGGCTTCATCTCCTTCCCGATCGTCAAGCTGGTCTCCGGCAAGGGCAAGGAAGTCAACTGGTTCATCTATGTCTTGGCCGCAATTTCCCTCGTCCACTTCTTCCCAGGATTAGTATCCTGGCTCTAGGCAAAAACGAAGACACCGGGGGTCCTCCCCCGGTGTCCCTCTTTCTGGGGACGTACCCTTCTGCCGCATTTTCGACATAATTCGACATGCCTCGGTAACTTTTGGGTGAGGTGAGGATTATGCCCCGGCGTTCACGAGAACTTAGCCCGTCGGGTATTTACCACATCATGACGAGAGGCGTCAACAAAATGGCCCTATTCCATGATGACAAGGATAGATACCGGTACTGCGAAATCCTGGACAAAACAAAGCGGAAGTACGGATTTGCCTTGTACGCCTATTGCCTGATGGACAATCACGTCCACTTGCTTGTCAAAGAAGAAAAGTCCCCTATCTCCGTAGTCATGAAAAGTATCGGGGTCAGGTACTCGATGTACTTCAATAACAAGTACGGAAGGGTCGGGCACCTGTTTCAAAACCGTTTTCGCAGTCAGGCCATCAACTCCGAACACCACTTGCTGACCTGCGCCAGGTACATCCACAACAATCCCCTCAAAGCGGGTATAACAACAAAACCCGAAGATTATTCCTGGACCAGCCTCCCGACTTACCTGGGCAAGAGACAGGAACCCTTTCTTGATCAGGCTTTATTACTTGGGGTACATGGCAGCCCGAGGGAGCTGAAACAATTTACCGATACCGATAATGAAGATAGTTTCATGGACTTCGGAGAGGATTCAGATGAGGAAGAGGGGGTCTCGGGTGCAATTGAAGATTACCTGCGGGAGCAGTTTGGCCTGAAGACAAGGGACTTGGGGTTCCTGACAAAAGAATCCCGGGATGCGGTAATCGCTCTCCTCAAAAGTAACTTTAATGTTTCCGAGCGGGAGCTGGCCGAAATACTCAATTTGTCCAAAGACAAGATCCACCGAGCCTGAAGCGGTGGCTTTTTTTATGGAGAAATTGCGGCAGCAGGGTACGTCCCCGTGTCGAA
>DGZR01000057.1:4638-5382 GCA_002397155.1 Firmicutes bacterium UBA4975
CGTCCCCGAGTTACACGCATTTGTCCTCCTTTTCATATGCTGAAGGAGAATCGATGGAAGGGAGGTTTAATCTATTTTGACAGACAGAATTCAAAGTGACTGTTGTCAATGGCTGGATGAGCAGGGCTCGGGCTACAGGGGCGGGCGAGTACCGGCCTCCTGCCCCCCTGGATTTCAGGGGCGCTACACTGTTCAACCCGGAGACACTATGTACTTCATCGCCCAGCGGTTTGGGGTCAGCCTCAACGCCCTGATTGCCGCTAACCCCCATATCACCAATCCGGCCCTGATCTTTCCCGGCGACGTCCTCTGCGTTCCCGGGGGCGGACCCTCTCCGGGCTGCCGAGTGCCGGCCAGTTGCCCCCCGGGCTTCCAGGGTAGGTACACCGTTCAGCCCGGGGACACTATGTACTTCATCGCCCAGCGGTTTGGGGTCAGCCTCAACGCCCTGATTGCCGCCAACCCCCAGATCACCAACCCGGCCCTGATTTTCCCCTGTGACGTCCTCTGTGTGCCGGGCTCTCAACCGCCGACCCAGTGCCGCGTTCCCGCTTCTTGCCCCCACGGTTTTCAGGGGCGCTACACCGTGCAACCCGGGGATACCATGTTCCTCATTGCCCAGCGGTTTGGAGTCAGCCTCAGCGCCTTGGAGGCCGCCAACCCGCATATTACTAACCCGTCCCTGATTTTCCCCTGCGACGTGCTCTGTGTACCTGGTTCTCAGCCGCCACCCCAGTGCCGCGT
>DGZR01000057.1:5571-5778 GCA_002397155.1 Firmicutes bacterium UBA4975
CCGCGTTCCCGCTTCTTGTCCCCACGGTTTTCAAGGGCGGTACACTGTTCAGCCGGGGGACACCATGTACTTCATCGCCCAGCGGTATGGTATCAGCCTTAACGCCCTGATTGCCGCCAACCCCCATATCACCAACCCGTCCCTGATCTTCCCCTGCGACGTGCTCTGTGTGCCCGGTCCTATGCCGCCGCCACCCCAGTGCCGCGT
>DGZR01000057.1:5981-7819 GCA_002397155.1 Firmicutes bacterium UBA4975
CCGCGTTCCCGCTTCTTGTCCCCCCGGCTTTCAAGGGCGCTACACTGTTCAACCCGGCGACACCATGTTTTTCATCGCCGAAAGGTACGGGGTCAGCCTTAATGCCTTGATTGCTGCTAATCCGCACATCACCAACCCGGCTTTGATTTTTCCCTGTGATGTTCTCTGCGTCCCCAAGAGGCGGGAGGACCAGGAAGAAGACTCAGCCGAATAACCGGTTTTTACTAAAGAACGGGCCGTGCTAAAGCGCGGCCTGTTTTTTTTAAAGGGAAAAGAAGGATATTAGGAATTTTTCTCCCGCCCCTGCACTAGTATTGCAGGGGAGGAAAGATTCGGGCCGGTCCCCCCGAAGGGGGGTGAACAACGATTTGCCGGGGCAGTTACCGGGGTAGAAATAGCAAGATTAGGCAAGGAAAATAGCAATAACATAAAAGCGCCGGTCCTTCCTTTCCGAGTATTCTTAGGGTATAAAAAGGAGGTAACTCGAGAATGGAAACCCAAACCACCGTCTATGTTGATCCCCAGGACGCAGAAAAAAACAAGCTCTTTGGCATTTTGTCCTACATTCCCTTTCTCTTCCTTATTCCCCTCTTCGCTACCCCTGAATCAAAGTTCGCCAAGTTCCATGCAAATCAGGGGCTGTTGTTGACAATTGTCGCGGTTATTCTCTGGATTGTGCAGAGGATTATCAACGGGATTATCGTCAGGGCCATGTACCGGAATATCCTGCACAATCCCTTTGGCGCCGCAGCCGGGGGCGGTTTTGCCGCCACCTTGATCAGTCTCGTCGTCTGGGCAGTGATTACCGTGCTGGCCATCATCGGCATCATCGCCGCCAACAAGGGCGAGTGCAAGCCCCTGCCACTTATCGGCAAGTTCAACTTAATCAACAAGTAAGGAAAAAAGCTCCTCTCCAGGAGCTTTTTTTAGTCGGTTTTGGCGGGAAGGGCCGGATTTTCCAGGGTGATCAAAAGGATGTTGCGGGGGTTGGGCAGGTAGAGGCCCGGGCCGTGGGGACGGGCAATCGCTTCTGCCTGTTCTCGGGCCAAAGATTGGGGTATTTCAAGAAAACGGGCCAGGAATTCTGCGGCTTCGGCCAGATCATGGACGGGCTGGCCGAAGTCCAAGGCCAGTGCCTTGGCGGTATAGGGGATTCCCAGTCGGGCCAGCAGAGCCAAGGTATCGTTCCCATCCGGGGCAGGTCGGGGGCGGTGCTCTTGCCAGGCAAAGGGGTTGCGGTATTGGCCGGGGGCAACGAGAAAAACCAGGCGAGGTTTGAGGGCGAAAATTGCCCCCAGGCTCTCTTCGCCGGTCATTATTTCGCCGCTGCCCAGGGCAGAGAGAACCACATCGACTTGTTCTGGGATGGGACAGGGCCAGGAAGCATTGAGGCAGCGGATGTTATTCAGGGAGCGGGTTTGGCTCAGCCAGGAAAGGTGCTCCAGGACCAGGGGACTACGGTCCAGAGCCAAGATTAAGGCTACACGGGGGGCCAGGGCCAGAGCATAGACTCCGGGTCCGCACCCGATATCCAAAACGGTGAAGTTAGGCTCCAGGCGGGGGAGGATTTCGGCCAGGACCAGGCGGGGATACTGGGAATGCTCCCCTGCCCGCATGTACCAGTCGATGGTCTTTTCGTCCCAGCCCCTCACTGTTCCCTTTCCCTCCAGCGGTTGATGAGATCGCGAACTAATCCGGCTGCCTCCGGACTGGGAAAGGGCAGGACTTGCACCGCCGGATGGGCTCGCACCCCATCGAGGAAAGGGGTGTGTTTGTCCTTGAGGACGCCCAGCACCGGCAAATCGCTGTCCAGGAGCCGGAACACCGTCTGCTGAAAC
>DGZR01000057.1:8105-10663 GCA_002397155.1 Firmicutes bacterium UBA4975
CCTCAAAGACCCCGGTGTCGCCCTGCCATTTCCCGGGGCTGGCCAGGGAAATGGCGATATCCCCTTGGTCCTCAATGGTCTCCAGGTGGGAAAGGTAGGGTTCGGCGGATAGGTCCAGGAGCCGGAAAGCCCAGGTCTCCTCGCAGGTGGTGAGGCGCTGGATAGCGAAGCCGGCCAGGGGCAGACCGGCCAGGGCATTTTGCAAAAAAGAGGATTTGCCGCAGCGGGGGCGGCCCGTCAGTAGAAGTTTTTGCATGGCACCCTCCTGATTTTACTTCACGAAAAAAGGAAAAGCTAAAAGTATATTCTTTTTTGAGCAGGATATGTCCTGCATTCCGGCGAGAGGAGTAAGGGAAAACTTTCTCGTACTTTAGCAGGATAAAAGGGGTCCTGTGGAGAAATACCCTTTGACAAGTTTCCGATCCCCATTGGCTAAAGCGAGGGGGCCAAGCCGTGGGGACGATAGGGTGCAGGGGGAAACGCCTGCGCCTCCCGGTGCGGAAAGGGACTTGTTGGTTGCTGTACAACCACGCGCCGGGCGTGGTTTTTTCATGGGCTAAAGACAAAAAACCGGAGGTTCAAAATGAAAAAGATCAGTGTTATTTTTGTTTTGTTGCTGGCCTTAGCATCCCTCAACGGGTGCGGGAAGACCCCTCCTGCTCCTGAGCCGGAAAAGTCCGCCTGGGAGTTCACTGTTGGCGCTAAGGTTTTCACCATTGAAGGACTCAAAGAGATGAAGAGCGTTACCTTGGACCTTGAAATGAAGGGAGAAGTCAGCAGCTACACGGGGGTACCCCTGTTTGAGCTATTGGCGGAAGCCGGGGTTGAGGATTTTCAAACCTTGGTCCTGGAAGCGGAAGACGGCTACACCGGCCAAGTAACCAGGGAAGAGGCATTGCACAAAAACTCCATCCTCTGCTATGCTCTAAACGGAGGGGAGCTAAACAAGGAAAAACACGCCCCCCTCATGTTCGCCTCGGAGCTGGCCAGCACTCAAGTATGGGTGGGCAAACTCAAGCACGTTCGGGTTGGAGAATGAGGTCTTTCCTGGCCGACACCCTGTCTGCCAGGAAGGATTTTCCCTGCCCTCTTTCTTTTTTTCCCATTGCCGGGAAGTTCTCGTTTGCAAAGGAGGGGAGTAGGCATGTTCAGGCGTTTTAGCACCATGGACCTGGTCCTCATCACGATGATGGCGGCCCTGGGTATTGCGATTAAGCCGGTGGTCACTCCCCTAGCCCAGATCATCACCGGGCCCCTCCTCATTCCCGGGGGCACGGTGGCCGGCGGGTTATACATGCTCTGGCTCGTCCTGGGCTATGGCCTAACCGGCAATAAAGTCGGCACGGCGGTGTTCATTGGCCTCATCCAGGGCTTGATTGCCCTTTTGCAGCCCTTTGCCAATCACGGCGCTTTTAGCGTTATCAGCTATGCCGCCCCCGGCCTGGCCATTGAGCTGGTCTACCTTTTTCTCCGGGGCCCGGTCAGCCCTTCCCGGGCTTTTATCGGGGGGGTGGCGGCCAACCTGACGGGGTCTTTCTTGGTCATGATCGTGGTCATGCGGGTGGCTATCTGGCGCCTGCCCCCGGTCCCTTTTGTGCTCATGGTCCTGACGGCGGCCCTGGCCGGCGGTTTAGGCGGAATGGCGGCTTATGGGCTCATGGTAAAACTAAAAAAATTAAGCGTCTTTAGGGTGGAGCCGTAAAAGAGCATGGGCTATCCTGTTGGGGCGGCCCCCTGCTTTTTTGTTTTGCTCTGACAGCCAAGGAGGTAAATCGTGAAGAATAAAGTGCTCATCGGCGTCATTACCGCCCTTGCTCTGGCGGTGGGCATCCTGGCCTGGATTCAGGCCGGCCGGGTCGCCCGCCTGGACCCGGCTTCGCTGACCGTCCAGGTCCAGGGGGAGGACGTGGGCTCTATCTCGATTGAGGAAATCGCCGCCCTGGGCGGCGAGGAATTTACCAAGGTCCTCCGCTCCAGCGGCAAGACTCCAACGGAAAACACATACACAGGCCTGCCCCTGGCCCGAGTGCTGGAAGCGGTTAAACCGGGCCTGGTCACGGAAAATACCCAGGTGACAGTCCTGGCCAGCGACGGTTATGCCGTGACATACACCGGCACTGATATCCTGCGCCCAGAACATATTTACCTGGTGTGGAAAAAAGACGGCAAGAACCTGGGCACCAAGGATCAAGGGGGCCTGGGCCCCCTGCTGGTCGTCACCCGTCAGGATGATTTTGGCCAGACTTGGTGCAAGTTTGTCATCGCTGTGGACATCCGATGAAGCCCGTCCTCGCTGCGGAGAGGCTCTCCGTCTCCCGACAGCCGGGGCGCTGGATAATCCGGGAGGCGAATCTCTCTCTTGCTGCCGGTGAGCTGGTGGGAGTGATCGGTCCCAGCGGCTGCGGCAAGAGCACCCTGTGCCTGGCCCTGGCCGGCCTTATCCCCCGCCAGGTGCCGGGCCAAGTCGAGGGCAGGGTTTACCTGGAGGGGCAGGACCTGGCCAACTTGAGTCAGCCCCAGATTGCCGCTAACCTGGGTATAGTCTTTCAGGATCCCCA
>DGZR01000057.1:10965-23433 GCA_002397155.1 Firmicutes bacterium UBA4975
GTGGCTCGGGAGATCGGCTGCCAGGACCTGCTGGCGGCCAGTCCGGACCAGTTGTCGGGGGGAGAACAGCAATTGGTGGCCCTGGCGGCGGTCCTCACCATGGAACCCAGGGTTCTCATCCTCGACGAAGTAACCTCTCAGCTCGATCCCGCCGCCAGCCAGGGCCTGCTCAGAGCTGTCCGGGGCCGACGCGAGGCGGGGACGGCGGTTTTGATGGTGGAACACAACCTGGGCCACCTGGAGGGGGCGGACCGGGTTTACCTCTTGCGGGCAGGGCGCTTGACTGAAGTCGCCGACCGGGACTTTACCGGGGAAGAAGACCTGGACCGGCTGTACGGAGGTATTTGATGAGCTATATTGAACTGGAAAATGTGAGCTTTAACTGGCCCCGGGGGGAGCGGGTCTTGGCAGGCATCAACCTGGAGATAGAGAAGCAGGAAACCCTAGCCCTGGTGGGAGCCAACGGCAGCGGCAAGACGACCCTGGCCCGGCTGATCCTGGGCTTGCTCCAGCCCAGCCGGGGCCGAGTTATGTTAGAGGGAAAGCCCGTAGGGGATTATACTCTTGCCGCCAGGGGCCGCAAGGTGGGCTATGTTCTGCAAAACCCCGAGCAGCAGTTTTTTGCCCAGGATTCGGCCGAAGAGATCGGCTTTGCCCTCAGATACCGGGGCTATACCCCGGAGCAAATTGAGGTCCGGGTGGCGGAGATGCTCAAACTCTTCGAATTGGAGGACTATGCCGCTACTTTCCCCTTTCATCTCAGCCAGGGGGAAAAACAGCGCCTGGCCCTGGCGGCGGTGATGGCCCCGGGACCGGACTTTCTCATCTTGGACGAACCGATTACCGGCCTGGACTGGTTGCGGAAAAAACGGCTGGGGACTATCCTGGAGCGGGTCCGGGCTGAGGGCATAGGCTTTTTGCTCATCTGCCATGACCGGGAGTTTGGCCTGGGGCTGGCTGACCGGCAGCTCACCCTGGAAGGGGGACGGCTGGTGTGAGAGCAGACTTTCCCGACATCCGTTCCCTCTTCATATTGGTCCTGGTCTTGACCACACTGGCCATCCTGCTCAACTCTCCCCTTTTTTTGGCGGCGCTTTTGCTGGCGACTATCGTCGCCTTGCTGGCGGCCGGGCTGCCCCTAGCCCAGTTGGGCAAAATATTATGGCGGTACCGCTGGCTGTTTTTTATCCTGGCTTTGGTCCAAAGCCTGACCGAGGGATCGGGCCAGATCCTCTGGCAAGGGTGGGGATATGTTCTCCTTTCCACCGGCGGTCTCACTGCTGCTTTGGCCGCCCTTTTGCGGATTGCGGTCATCCTGGCGGCAGTCCAGCTCCTGTCCCTGAGGGATTACCAACAACTGGTGCGGGGGCTGGCCCAGATGGGAGCCCCCTATGAGCTGGCCTTTATGGTGCTGCTGGCCGTCCGGTTCATCCCGGTTTTGGCTGAGGAGTTCCGCAATTCGCTGGTGGCAATCCAGCTACGGGGCGTCGATCTTCGGGCAATACCCTTGCGGGAAAAAGTCCGGGTCTATTCGTCCATACTGATGCCCACCACTGCCGGCGCCCTTATCCGCTCCCAGCGCATTGCCGTGGCCATGGAGGCCCGGGCTTTTCGAGCCTACCCCAAGAGGACCTGGCTGGAATGGCCCAGGCTGGGGGCCGGAGACTGGGCTCTTATCGCCCTGGCCCTGGGGATCGGCACCGGCGTAACTTGGTTGAAAATTAGGGGGTTCATATCATGAAGGTGTTTTCTGTCGTCGGCATCTCTTACTCCGGCAAAACTACTACTGTGGAGAAACTTATTGCCGAGCTTTGCCGCCGCCGTTTTACGGTGGGTTCGGTGAAGAACATCCACTTTGAGGCTTTTACTTTGGATACCCCGGGCACCAATACCCACCGCCATCGGGAGGCCGGGTCTTCCCTGGTCACCGCCCGGGGCCTGGAGGAGACAGATATTCTCTATCCCCACAGCTTGTCTCTAGGGAAGATCCTCGAGTTTTATGACCAGGAGTGGGTCGTCCTGGAGGGAGTCCGGGAGGGCAATTTTCCCAAGATAGTCTGCGCCCACACCGAGGAGGATGTTGAAGAACTGCTGGACGACAGCGTCATGGCCATCGCCGGACAGCTTGCCAACAAGGGGCTGAAGGAGTACAAGGGGCTGCCGGTATACAACGCCCTCACTGAGGCGGAAGCGCTCACCGACTATGTCATGGCCAAGGTTCCCCGCCGCCTGCCGGATTTCAGCCCCCAGTGCTGCAATCTTTGCGGCATGTCTTGCCGGGAGTTGCTGGCGGCCATTCTTCGGGGGGAAAAGTCAAGGGAGGACTGCCTGCTCCGCCCGGAGGTAAAACTCACCGTCGGCGGCAAGTCCTTTACCCTGGCCCCCTTTGTCCAGGAGGTCCTGGCCAAGACCCTCACAGCCTTGGTTTCCACCTTGGACGGGTACCAGCCCGGCAAGGAAGTAAGCCTGGTCTGGGAAACCGAATCCTCTCCCCGGGGATAACCCGATTTTTATTTAAAAGGCGCACTTCCCCGTATATGTATATGTTGCCTGGACAAGCACTATACCCCGCTCCTCCTTGGGAGCTAAAAAATTCCCTCCCCCTCATAATGGCCGGTGTGATATAATACTTGAAGCTAAATGAGAACAAAGGCTGGGGCCAAGGAACTGCTGCCTTTAGGAGAGGGGGAAGAAAAATGGAACTAGCTGTGATACTCCTTATATTTTTAATCGCCTTTCGGGATGATTTAATCCAGCTAAAGTCATTTTCCCTACATAGTGAAAAGGACCGGTTCATCTTCCGGGTCGGCCTTGGCCTGCTGGGACTGGCCCTGGCAGTGGCGGGTGTCGATCGGCTGGTCCAGTTCCTGGAGCTCAAGTTTCATCCGGAAGTTTTCTTCATCAATGACTGGCTGGAGAAGCTGCCCTTTAACGATCTCTCAATTTTCTTTGGCTACAGGTCCCGTCTTTTTTTGCGGATAATCAGGGCGGTCTACCACTATGGCTTTTTTCTGCCCTGTATTTTTCTCATCCTGCGGGCTGTCGCCCGCCGAGATTTCCGGGGCCTGTCCTTGCTGGTTTTCAGTACTTTTGCTTTCCATTACGCTCTGCACTTTCCCTTCTACATCTTCACCGAGGGTCACCAGATCTGGTATGTCAAGGGGGTTATGGTTCCCCTATTTCGGACGGTTTCTCCTCTCGACCATGTCTTTCCCAGCATGCATGCCTCCATGTCGGTGACTTCCCTCCTGTTGGCCTGGCGGCAGCCCGGGAAAGCTGTTCGGGTTCTCTACTCGCTTTTTTGCCCCCTGGTCATCTTTGCCACCTTCTACCTGCAAATTCACTGGACCATCGACGCCGTCGCCGGGGTCTTTATCGGCATCGCCGCAGTGAAATTTGGGGAATATGCTACCAGCCTGGGCTGGCTGCACCTGGTA
The DNA here is from genome assembly GCA_002397155.1 of Firmicutes bacterium UBA4975. GTDB lineage: Bacteria > Bacillota > Proteinivoracia > UBA4975 > UBA4975 > UBA4975. The sequence continues at coordinate 14,403 of DGZR01000057.1, forward strand.
ATTGCCAAGATCAACGAATCTTGGCTGCTGCTCCGGCGCCCCGCCGACAGGGGCCTCTCTTCCCGGGGTTAGTCCTCTGCGTTTCCTATAAATAAACTGCAAAAGGCCGAAGGGCCTTTTTTTCATCGGTTTGGCGCCTAGAGCCGAGGCAAAGAAGAGTACCCCTGGCTTTGGCCAGGGGTACTGGGCAAAAAAGCACTTTTACTGGAAGACTGTGCCGATTAAGATTACCGGACCTTGGCGGACACCATAGAGGACCGGCCGCACTTCGGCAAATAGTCTGGGCAGAGTCCCGCCAAAAGTCAGCAGTTGGGAACCGGCCCACACCGAACCGGCCAGGGTGGGGGAAAGGTTTATTTCGGCAATTGGGCTGGGATTGCCCGGGGCCAGGATTATCGCCAGGTAATCGGAGTAGGGTCCGAAGATTCCCGGATCCGGCAGATTGACCCCCACAATTGTCACTCTCTGGACCGGCGGTTCATAAGCGGTTATTTCAAACAGGCCGGCCCCCGCGATGAACAATTGGGCCGCGGGCCCCGTGGGTCTTAAAGGATTGGTGACCAGGAAGGATGTGTGCCCAACATCTGTCTGTTCCAAAATTTCACCTCCGATGGTCCAGTATACGAAGGGGAGGAAAAGCTGGACTGGGCAGATAACAGGCGCATTAAAAGGGGCCGGGCAGGAAAAACCGGGGAAGAAAGAGAATAAGTACCCTTGGCCACCTGGAACAGCGATTTTTTTCGCCGGCCTACCCAGGTCCCGCTTTCTCAAAAAAAACTAGGCAAGCAGGGGCCCATCCCCGTCTTTATATATCGAATTGGTTAAGGAGGAAGCACCGTGAGCAAAATAAATCTGCGCTTTACCAAGAAGGCAGTAAAAGGGCTGCCGGAAACCAAGCCAGGGGTCTACATCATTAAAAACAACAGCCGCACGAATATTTTCACCGGCATCGCCAAAAGGGGGCAGGTCCAGGAAACCGTGCAAAATCATTTTTATGGCGGCAACCAGCACGTTCCCGGCGCCTGGCTGCAATTTGAACAGTTCAACAATCTCACTGATTGCAGCGCCAGGTTCAAGGCGATTATTGAGGAGGACAAGCCTAAGTACAACTAAGAAAAAACCGGGGAAACCTTGCCCCGGTTTTATTCACGCCAAAATTCCCGGATCCGTTGGAGCCAATTGCCGGCAAACAGCCCCTCTTCTGCCCAAGCCGGAGGCAGGAGCTGGCGGTACCCCTCTTGGGAAAAGCGGTCGTCCAAAAGGACCACTATCCCCTTGTCTTCCGGGGTCCTGAACACCCGTCCCGCCGACTGGACCACTCGGAGCATGCCCGGGACCAGGTAAGCATAGAAAAATCCCCTTTCCGCCTGCTCTTCATAATAGCGGCGGATCAGTTCTTGCCGGGGGGAGACCTGGGGCAGGCCCGGCCCGACAATAATGGCGCCGATTAGCTTTTCCCCGGGCAGGTCCACCCCTTCGCCGTAGAGGCCGCCCATAACCGCCAGGCCCAAGTTGGCGCCGGGCCCGGTGAACTGCCGGAGCATCTCCGCCCGTTCTGCCAGGTCCATGCCCGGCCTTTGCTGATGCAGCTCGTACCCCCCGGGCAACTCCCCTCGCAAAAAAGCGGCCACTTCTCCCAGGTAGGCGTAGGAGGGAAAGTAGGCGATGTAGTTCCCGGGCTGTTCTTGAATTATGCGGGCGATGTAGCGGGCTACCGCCGGATAGTATGAGCTCCGGGCCCGGTAGGTCGTCTTGATGCCCGGGATGTGCACGAAGAGCCGGTTTTCCGCCGGAAAAGGGGTGGGCAGGCTGAGGTCCAAGTAGTCATCTCGGCAGCCCAAGAGCTCCTTAAAGTAAGGGCCGGGGCTTAGGGTGGCGGAGAAAAATATCGCGGTGCTTTTTTGCCGCTGTTTTTCCAAGAGGGGCCCCGGATTGAGGCAGAATAGATTGAGACTGGTGTCCCCCCCTTGGCTTTCAAGATAAATGGCATGCTCAGGCCCCCGGCGCTGCAGGATTCGGTTAAAACGGGCCAGGCGCCGGGCGAAATCCCGGCAGCTTGGGCTGGAGTATCCCGACAGGGCCAGGTCTTCGCTCAGGCGGTTGAGGGCCGCGGGCAGCCCCCTGGGAAGGGCGTCCAAAAGGACCTGTTTTTGCCCCAGGCTCTTTAACTCCTTATTCCATTGAATAAAGTGTTTGTTCAAATCCTCCAGTTGGCTGGCCAAATTGGGGTAGCCGGTTTTGAGTTCTCGCCGGAGGGCGAGAATCTGCTTTTTCCCCAGATCTGCCGAAAACATTTCCCGGCCCCGGGACACCAGGTTGTGAGCTTCATCCACCAAGAGGATTGAGGGGATTTTTTTCTGACCAAAGAAGCGCTGGAGCTGAACCATGGGGTCAAAGACGTAGTTGTAATCGGCGATAACCAGGTCGGCCAGACCGGCCGCTTCCAGGGCCAGCTCAAAAGGGCAGATCCCTTCCAGGGCGGCAAACTGGTAAATAAGAGCCGGGGTGAGGATTAAAGCCGACAGCATTTTGGGCAGAATTTTGGCGGCTTTGGCATAGAAGTCCTGGCCCAGGGGGCAGTCGTCGCAATCCCCGTCGGGATGAGTGCACCAGCGTTCCTTTGCTTCAAGGCAGACGGTGACCAAGGCCAGGTCGGGCCAGCGCTCCAGGGTCTCCAGGACGATATCCCTTCCGGAAGTTTTGGCGGTGAGGAAGAACACCTTGGCCTCGGGAGGGGCAATCTGCAGCCAGGAGATAGCGGGCAAGAGCAGAGCAACAGTTTTGCCGATGCCGGTGGCGGCTTCCACCAGCAGATCCTGGCCGTATTCCAGGGCCAGGGCGGTGGTCCGGACCAGCTCCTCCTGGCCGGGGCGGTAAGAGGCAAAGGGAAAGCCGATTTCCTGGAGCCCCCGGTTTCGCTCGGCCAAGCGTTCCTGACGCTGTATTTCCCGCTTCAGGTATTGAGAGGCTAGCTGGTTGAACAGTTCTCGACCCCGGGCCATCTGTTCTTGGTCCAGGTCTACCAGGATTTCTCTCTCCTCGTCCAGGTGCCACCAGGTCAAACGGGCCCGCAGGTCCCGGTCGGGGTAAATTTCGGCCACCATGTGAGTGTACAGGAGGAGCTGGGCCAGGTAGAATTCATTGTATTCCGCTTCCAAGGCAAGGGGGTCGGCCCGGGTTGTCTTGATCTCCTCGACGAGGATGTATTCCCCCGTGTCCAGCAGGCCATCCAAGCGACCCCGCACCCGAAGGTACCAGCTCCCCTCAACCCAGCCCAATTCCAGCGGCACTTCCCGCTGGTATTCGGGGGGGCGGTTTCCGGCAACGATCTGGTGCCCTTCAATGCCCTGACGCATCAGGGCCGGGTGGGCCTGTTTCAGGCTGATGTCGCGGGGGCCAAACTGGGTCGCTAAAAGGTCCCGGACCCCCACAGTTATTTCAGGCATTGGCGCCACCTCCCGGGGTAATTATAGCACTGGCAGGGGGCGGCTGAGAACAAAAAGGTGGGGGGGCAAGGGATTTGGCCCAAGAAGGGTAATTGGGTTATAATGGTACTGCCATTTTCAGGCAAGAACCCCGGTTCCGGAGGAGGTAAGAATGTGCAGTTCGCCGAGACAGAAGCTGTCGTCCGCTACGCTGAAACAGATAAGATGGGGGTGGTCTACCACGCCAACTACCTGGTCTGGATGGAACTGGGCCGCACCGCCCTGGTGCAAAGCCTGGGGGTGGACTACCTGGCCATGGAAGAAGCCGGGGTGGGCTCCCCCGTCCTGGAGATTCAAGTCAAGTACATAAAACCCCTGGGCTACGGAGAAACAGCCAAGATAAGGACCTGGATCGAAAAATACGATGGATTGAGGGTGCTTTACTTTTACCGGATCGCCAATCAAGAGGGGGATCTTTGTGCCACCGCCTCCTCTCTTCACGCCTGCGTGGACCTAAAGACTTTTAAGCCGGTGGCGATGAAGCGCAGATTTCCCAACTGGCACGCTACTTACCAGCAAGGGGCCAGGGTTAAAGGAGAACCCGCCCGCCTGCTTACTCCTGACCGGGGCGGGAATAAGTAACAGCCTGCCGCCAGCCCCCGGGGCAGGGTTTTACCAGCTAGTGACAAGTAGAAAAGGAGAGGGGAAAAATGAGAAAGCTTACCGCCCTATTGGCCATTGCTCTGGCAATTGCCCTGGCCGCCCTTTACTTCCTTTGGCCCGGGCCCCAGTCTGTCCGGGCCTGCCTGGTGACCGGCGATGTGGCCCAGGAGTTTTCCTTGGGGGCACCCCCCGGGGTAGACTATGTCAAATTACCCCAGGGGGGCCGGGGCCTGCCCTTGGCCGAGCTCATTGAGGCGGCGGGGCCCCTCAGCGCTGATTTCAGTGTTTTGCTCCTGAGCCGGGAGGGCGTTTTTGTCCAACTGAAGGGCGACGACCTGGAGGATTGCTACGTCAGCAAAAAAAACGGGGGCTGGAACACCGTGGCCCCTCTTCCCAGTGCCCTTATTGAGGACCTGAGCAAGATCATCGTCGCCGATGATACCGGCGACCTGGCCTTTGGAGTTAACATAATATCCCAGGAGGAAAACCTGCTGCACTTGACCCCGGGCAACGCCCTGCGCCAACTCTTGACCTGCTACCCCGCCCTGGACGGGGAGGAGAACTCTGTTTCCCGGTACAGGCAGAAACTGGTGCTGCCCCTGACGGCAGTCAGCGGCGAAGAAATCCGCTCGGTCCTGGTCATGGGCAGGGAGGGTGAATACGAGGAGTACCAGGGCAACGGCTTCCTGGAGGTAGGCGATCGGGAAATTAATTTTCTCCAGGCGGCAGGAACCACCCTTTTGTCGAATATTGCCGGGGTAATAGTCAATCCCCCCCCATTTTCCGTCATGGATACTTACACTGACGCCCTGTACTACCTCAATCGGGGCGAAAGGGTGTTGGTCATCTTTATCGACGGCCTCGGCTTCTACCAGTATGAAGAGGCCCGGGGGAGGGAAATCATCCCCAATCTGGCCGCTTTTACCGAACCCCACCGAGTCAACACGGTGTACAAGCCAGTCACCAACGCGGGCTTTGCCGCTATGATCACCGGCCTGCCCCCTGCCGACAACGGCATCTGGGACCGGTCGGTGAGAGAGCCCGGGGTGACTACCATTTTTGATGCCCTGGAAAAAGAGGATAAGACCCACGTCCTGGTTGAAGGCAGCGGCGGCATCCTTAAGCTCAACACTGAAACCATATATTCCGCCGATCTGTACAAGGACGGCAGCACCGATGACGACGTCTTTGGCAACGCCCTGGCCCAGATGGAGAGGCAGCCGGATTTTTTAATGGTCCACTTTCACGGGTTTGACGACGCCGGTCATACCTACGGCCCCCTGGCCGATGAAACCCTGAATGTCCTCGCCGCCATGGACGCTTACATCGGGCTGTTGCTCAAAGAATGGACGGGCAGGGTTATCATTGTCGCCGACCATGGCATGCACCAAGAAGGCGCCGGGGGCAGCCATGGGAATTTCCAGTATGAAGACATTTTCGTCCCCTACTTTATAAACTAAGATTTCCGGGGTCGCCCCGGGTTTTTTTAATACTCAGGTATTTTTTTGCCGCCGACCAATAGTATTTAGTAATACCGGCGGCGGGGGGAAGAGCATGAAAAGAGGGCGTTTTTTTATTAGCGTATTGGCTGTTGCCATTCTGCTCCTGGCGAGACCGGCAACAGCGGCTGATCCCGGCCAGCTTTCAGCGGAAGGGGCTTTTTTACTGGATGTGGCCAGCGGCAAAGTTCTTTACGAAAAAAACGCTGACAAGCCCTTCCCTCCGGCCAGCACTACCAAGATCCTCACCGCTCTTCTCTTGGTTGAATCAGCGGACCTGCGGGAAGTGGTCCGGGTGGGGGAAGAAATTAATAAAATCGGCCCCAGCAGCAGTGTGGCCAAGCTCAAGGTTGGAGATCGGCTGACGGTGGCGGAACTGGTCTATGCCCTTTTCCTCCCTTCGGGTAACGATGCCGCCTACACGGCAGCAGTTTTCGTGGGCAGACGCTTGAGTGGGTTCGAGGAAATGGACATAGAAAAAGCGGTGGCCGCCTTTGTCGACCGGATGAACAGCCGGGCTCGGGAACTGGGCGCCGTGAATTCCTACTTCCTCGTCCCCGACGGCTACGACACTCCCGGCCACCTCTCCACCCCCCGGGACCTGGGTTTGCTGGCCTTGGCCGCCAGCCGCAACGATTTTTTGCGCCAGGCGGCGGGGACCGCCCAGTACTACTGGCAGGGAATCTGCTGGACCAACACCAACCGCCTGCTCCAGCAAAACCGTCCCGAGGCGTACTACCCATGGGCCACGGGATTCAAGACCGGCTATACCGCCCAGGCCGGTCACTGCCTGGTGGCAACGGCCCGGGGAGGCGGCCGGGAGCTGGTCGGAGTCATCCTCAAGTCCAGCCAGGAGCGGCGCTGGCAAGATGCCCGCTGGCTCCTGGAGTACGGTTTTAACCACTGGCAGGAGTACCAGGTGCTGGCAGCGGGGAGACAGATTTTCACCGTTCCCGTCACCGCCCTCTTCGGCCAGGCTAAATCGGTACAACTGGTGGCCGGGTCGAGCTGGGCAGAACTCCTCAGCCTGGAGCAGATCGGGGGCCTGCGCCTGGAGTTTAAGTGGAAAAGAGGAATCGTCGACCGGCGCCAGGATGGTCTGGCTCTAAAGGCGCCCCTCCGTCTGGGCCAGGTGGTGGGCAGCGCCCAGGTTATTCTTGAGGGTGAAATTGTCGGTGAGGTGGCGGTGATTGCCGCTCACGGGGTGGGTGTGCCCCGGGAATGGTTCATCCTGGGGGCCGTCCTGCCCATTGTCACCGTCCTCGTCCTCATAGCCCGGCGTCGGCGGCCTCCGGCTCGGAGGGCAAACAGCCCGGGGGCGAGGAGCAGGCTTTAGCCCCGGAGGAAAGAAGTCCGGGTCGAAAAGCGGTATTAAATAATAAAAAAATAGCGGCCACCGGCGAAAGGTCGGCAGCCGCTATTATACTTGGCACCAATTCCATGAGGTAAAACCCATTTTACCAACAGGCGATGTGGCCGTCGGCCCGACCCTCGGTCCCTCCCCGCAGGACGCCGCTTTCGGGGTCCCGCCAGATGACCTGTCCCCGGCCAAAGGCACCGCTGTCCAGGGAGACCCGGACATCGTGGCCCCGGCGGGAGAGCTGGGCGGCCATGGCCGGGGGAAAATGGTGTTCAACCAGCACAGTTTTATCTTTAAGCCACTGCCAGCGAGGGGCATCCAGGGCGGCCTGGGGGTTAAGGTGAAAGTCCACGGTGTTCATCACTACCTGGAGGTGGCCCTGGGGCTGCATAAAGCCCCCCATTACGCCAAAGGGGCCCAGGGGCTGGCCCCCTCGGGTCAAAAAGCCGGGGATGATGGTGTGGTAAGTGCGCTTGCCCGGGGCCAGGGCATTTTCCCGGGAGGAGTCCAGGGAAAAGGTGTGTCCCCGGTTTTGCAGGGCGATGCCGGTGCCCGGCACCACCAGGCCGGAGCCAAAGCCCATGTAGTTGCTTTGGATAAAGGAGACCAGGTTGCCCTCGCTGTCGGCGGCGGCCAGGTAGACGGTGCCCGTCCGGGGAGGGGTCCCGGCCTGGGGCGGGGCGGCCAGGTCGCCGATGAGGCCCCGGCGTTGGGCGGCATACTCTTCTGAAAGGAGCTGGTTCGGGGGGGTGGTCATAAACCTGGAATCGGTTATGTACTTCTCCCCGTCGGCAAAGGCCAGTTTCATAGCCTCGATTTGCCGGTGGCAGGTCAGTTCATCCTCCCGGGCAGGGTCGGCAAAGCCGGCTATGATCTTTAGAGCCATGAGGGCGACCAGGCCCTGGCCGTTGGGCGGTATTTCCCAAACTTCGCAGTCCCGGTACGGGACTTTAATGGGCTCCACCCATTCCGGCTGATAAGCCGCCAGGTCTTCGGCCCGGAGGTAGCCCCCGTGTTGGCGGGAAAAGGCGTCTAGAACCAGGGCCAGCCGTCCCCGGTAAAAGGACTCGGCTCCGCTGGCGGCGATTTCTTCTAGTGAGCGGGCGTGGGCTTCCGAACGCCACATTTCCCCGGCTCGGGGGGCCCGGCCCCGGGGGGCAAAGGTTTCAAACCAGGAGCGGAATTCCTCGCCCTTGAGATTGAGGCTGTATACTTCATGAGCTCGCCGCCAGTAATGGGCCAGGGTGGGAGAAAGGGGGTAACCCCGGCGGGCGTACTCGATGGCCGGGGCCAGGACCTGGTCCAGGGGCAGGGCCCCGAAGCGGCGATTGCACTCAGCCCAAGCGCCGGGTGCCCCGGGAACGGTGACAGGAGCAAAGCCAAAGCGGGGCATTTCCCCGTAGCCCGCCTTCTGTAAGGCCGGGATGGAAAGGGCCTTGGGGGCGGGGCCGCTGGCGTTCAGGCCGTGAAGCTTATTGCCAAACCAGATAAGGGCAAAGGCGTCGCTGCCGATGCCGTTGGAGGTGGGCTCTACCACCGTCAGGCAGGCGGCGGTCGCCACGGCGGCGTCCACGGCGTTGCCCCCTTTTTTCAGGATATCCAGCCCGGCCTGGGCAGCCAGGGGCTGGGCGGTGGCCACCATACCCCGGCGGGCATAAACTACCTGGCGCTGAGAGGGGTAGGGGTAGTAAAGGGGATCTTCGACCATCGTTTCGCCTCCCTCTTTTCTCTCAGTATAGCACAGCCATTTGTTTCCCGAAAAAACTTGTAAAGGCAAGGGCTCAATTATTCTCCTCCGAGGACAGGGAACCTGGGGCTGAGCTGTGGTTCGTGGAAGTCCTTTTGGCCCAGCCGGAAGTGACGGCAAACTGCGATCAAGGGGTTCTCTTGAAAATTGTGGGGGAGGCCCAAAACAAGCTCAAAACGCAAGGAGGAGCAATATGGGGCCTGTCCCATGAACAGCCTTTACTTCGCCGCAGCAGGAGAGCATAGAGGAAGCACAGGAGATTGATTGCTTCTTTACTAGCATAAAAAAACGGCCAACGGCGAATGCCGGCAACCGTCTTTTTTTCCCCTGGCAGCGG
>DGZR01000057.1:23661-27401 GCA_002397155.1 Firmicutes bacterium UBA4975
TTCGTATGGGGGTGCGGACGTTTTCTTGGACTTTAGTCCAGGTTTTTGTCCGCACCCCCTACGTGTGTGACAACCTGGTTATTTCCCCCAGGCTTGCTGCCCATACAGGCCCTCATTTTTAGGTCTATTTTTACTCTCCCCGGCGGCGCCGGGTCCTGTCCAGGACCTTTTTTCGCAGGCGCAGGGCAGTAGGGGTTACCTCCACCAGTTCGTCTTCTTCAATGTAGACCATGGCCTGCTCCAAGCTGAAGACGGTGGGAGGGGTGAGAACCATGGCGTCCTCGGAACCGGCGGCGCGGAAATTGGTCAGGTGTTTTTTCTTGCAGACGTTGACGTCGATGTCCCCTTCCCGGGAGTTCTCACCCACGATCATCCCTGAGTAGACCCGGTCGTTGGCCTGGATAAAGAGAATCCCCCGAGCCTCAATGCTGTGCAGGCCGTAAGTGGTGGCCTGGCCCGGTTCCCAGGCGACCAAAACGCCCCGGCTGCGGCCGGGTATTTCCCCTTTCCAGGGACCGTAACTGTCAAAAAGGTGGTTTATTATCCCTTCCCCCCGGGTCTCCGCCAGGAGTTGGGAGCGAAAGCCGATGAGCCCTCGGGCGGGGATGAGAAACTCCAACTTGACATTGGCCTCCCCTGAGGTGTCCATTTTTACCATTTCACCCCGGCGGCTGCCCAGGTTCTCGATTATTTTGCCGGAGAAAGCCGCCGGCAGCATGAGAAAGACCCGTTCGTAAGGCTCCTGAATTTTGCCCTCTACCTCTTTTAGGATGGGCTTGGGCTTGGATATCTGCAGTTCGTAGCCTTCCCGGCGCAGGGTCTCCACCAGGATGCCCAGGTGCAGCTCTCCCCGGCCCGATACCTGGAAGGCGTCGGGGGAATCCGTCTCTTCAACCCGCAGGCTGACATTGATTTGAGCTTCTTTTAGAAGCCGGGCCCGAAGCTGGCGGGAGGTGACGAACTTACCTTCCCTCCCCGCCAGGGGGCTGTCGTTGACCAAGAAGGTCATGGCCATGGTGGGTTCGTCAATTTCCAACAGGGGCAGGGCCCGGGGTTCGTCGGGATCAGCCACTGTCTCTCCGATGTTGACCCCCTCCAGCCCGGCGATAGCCACGATATCTCCGGCCCCGGCCAGGGCTGTTTCTTGCCGCTCCAGGCCTTGGTAAGTCCACAGTTTGCCGATCTTCTGAGGTTTTATGCTTCCGTCCCGCTTGCACAGGGCTACTTGCTGTCCCCCTCGGAGCTGCCCGCCGACCAGGCGGCCGATGGCGATGCGGCCCACATAGTCGTCGTAGTCCAGGGTGTTGACCTGCATCTGCAGGGGCCCCGAGTCGTCAGCCAGGGGCGGAGGAATTTCGGAGATTATCAGGGAAAAGAGGGCCTGTAAATCGTTTTGGGGCTGGGTGTAATCCAGGGTGGCAGCGCCCCGTCGGGCTTCGGTGTAGATGACGGGAAAGTCCAGTTGCCAGGGGGCGGCCTCCAATTCGCCGAAAAGATCAAAGACCTCATTGAGGACAGCATCGGGCCGGGCATCGGGCCGGTCCATTTTGTTAATGGCGACAATTACCCTGAGGCCCCGTTCCAGGGCTTTGCCCAGGACGAACTTGGTCTGGGCCATCGGCCCCTCAAAGGCGTCCACCAGCAGTAAAGCCCCGTCCACCATGCGCAGAACCCGTTCAACTTCGCCGCCAAAGTCTGCGTGGCCGGGGGTGTCCACGATGTTGATTTTGACCCCGCCATAGTGGACGGCGGTATTCTTGGAAAGGATAGTGATGCCCCGCTCCCTTTCCAGATCGCCGGAATCCAGGACCCGCTCGGCAACCTTTTCGTTGGCGCGGAAAATCCCCGCCTGGCGCAGCAGTCCGTCCACCAGGGTGGTCTTGCCGTGGTCAACGTGGGCGATTATGGCGATATTCCTCAGGTGCTCCTGTCTTGCAGGGGGCAAGTACACCACCTCCTCATTTAAATATCGGTGCCGAAAAACACTATACTCCTTTACTCCCGGCTTTGTAAATAAAAAACATCCTCCGGCCCCCTTTCTAGTTTGCCCCGGGAAAGTTTTAGCGGGGCTCTGTTTTGTGGTAACATGTGCAGTATCAAAGTCTTCTTGCCGGAAAGGTGGAGGGAAAATTGCCGGAAAGGGTATGGGTTTTAGATGGCTACCTGGACGAACCCTCCTGTCTGGGGGTCCCCCCCTATATCTCCCCTCATGTCCGCTACACTTACGGCGCTCTTAGAGCCGCGGGCTTAGAAGCCGGGGAAATCGGGTACCTGACCATAGACCAACTGCGCCGAAACCCCGAACAAAAGGCTCCCCTAGCCGAGGCCGGGATGGTCATAATCATTGCCGGCACCACTGTTCCCGGCAAGTACCTGGGGGGGATGCCAATTTCCCTGCGGGAAATCAGGGAGCTGGTCGCAGAGTTAAAAAGACCCCGGGTCATCCTGGGGGGGCCGATCATCCATTGTCCAATAGACTACGGCCCCGTCGATTTCCTGGCAGAGGAAGTGCCGGGCCTGGTGGCGTACCGACTCTTGACCGGCCGGGATTTACGGGGCGAAATACCTCCGGCGGAACTGGTCGACGCCTGGGCGCCCCTGGGGGCGGAGATCACCGTAGCCCATCCGGGCTTTCCTAACCTGGTCTGCGAGATCGAGACCTTTAGGGGCTGCCCCCGCACCAGCCACTGCAGCTTTTGCAGCGAACGCTTTAAAAAAGTCACTTACCAGCGCAGCATCGCCGGGATAATTGCCGAGGTCAAGGCCTTGGCCGCTCTGGGCAATACCTGCTTCCGCCTGGGGGCCCAGACCGATTTTTTGCTCTTCCGGGCTACGGGAGAGAGGGGTAGCCTGGTTCCTAACCCCGAGGCCATCGAAGAGCTCTATACCGGCCTGAGAGAGGCGGCCCCCAATCTCCGGGTCCTGCACCTGGACAACATCAACCCGGCCACCATCGCCGATTACCCCGCTGAGTCGGCCCGGGCCCTGAAGATTATCGCCACCTACAACACGCCGGGCGACACGGCGGCCTTCGGCCTGGAATCCGCCGATCCCAGGGTGCTCCAAGCTAACAACATCGGCACCGATCCGGAAAAAACCCTGCGGGCTATCGAAATAATGAATGAAGCCGGGGGCTGGCGCCAGGGGGGAATTCCTAAACTGCTGCCGGGCTTGAATTTTCTCCAGGGCCTGAAGGGGGAGAACCGGCGAACCATGGACCTCAATCTGGAGTTTTTGCGCCAGGTGCGGGATCGGGGCCTCTTGCTGCGCCGGATCAACATCCGCCAGGTCAACCCCCTGGGGAGCTACAAAGTCCAAAAGGACCCGGCCAGCGCTTACAGGCTGCAAAAGTTCAAAGACGCCGTCAATAAGGAGATCAACAAGCCAATGCTGGAAAAAGTATTCCCCCGGGGCACTCTCTACCGGGAAGTGGTGGTAGAAGAATCAGAGGGCCTGACCGCATACGGCCGTCAGCCGGGGACATACCCGATCCTGGTGGGCATCCCCGGTAAATTCACTCCGGGGACCAGCTTGGATGTCAAGATTGTCGGCCATGGCTATCGTTCCATAACCGGCTTGCCCTGGCCTTTGAAAATCCATGAAGCGAGCCTGGAACAGTTGGCGGCATTGCCGGGAATCGGGCTTAACCGGGCAAAGAAAATATTTCTGGCCCGGGAGGTGGACAGCCTGGAAAAACTGCAAAGGCTCCTGCCCGACGCCAACCTCAGGGGCCTGGAAGA
>DGZR01000057.1:27724-32241 GCA_002397155.1 Firmicutes bacterium UBA4975
CCCTGGTAGAATGGTGCCGGTCTAATAAGGATAAGCTATCGCGGTACAACCTTTGGGCTACCGGCACAACCGGCGCGGTGGTGTCAGCCCAGACTGGACTGGCCGTCCGGCGGGCGCTCAGCGGTCCCTTGGGCGGCGACTTGCAGATTGGCAGTAAAATAGTCGGCGGCGAAATTGACATTCTCATCTTTTTTTGGGATCCCCTGGCCTCCCAGCCCCACGACCCGGATATTAAGGCTTTGTTGCGGGTGGCCGCTCTAAAAAACATTCCCGTGGCCACTAACCAGGCCACTGCGGATTTTCTCATCGCTTCCCCCTTACTGGACGGGGAGATAGGCGGTTAAAAAAACTCGGCCAACTTCAGCAGGAAAAGGACATACCGGCATAGAATAGCTTTAGCAAGGCCAGAAGCAGTATAATCAAGGCAATTCCCAAAGGGGGATTAACATGGATTTACTGAGGCAGGAACTGAAGGACTTCTTGGACGGCGAAGACCGCTTATTAGTGTGGCCCTGCGGCCGGAAAGGCAAGGACTTGGCCCTGGAGTACATGGCCTCGAAATTTGAAACCGGAAGAAGTTATTCTCTGCCTGAGGTCAACGCGATTATCAATCGATTCCACACCTTTGACCAAGCCGCCATGCTCCGGGAAAAACTATTTGAAAACGGACTTCTCGATTCTACTTCCGACGGTTCCGAGTATTGGAAGGTTGGGCCATAGACAAGGCCTCTGGTCAGTTTTTCTCTCTGCGTTTCATCCCCAATTTTTTCAAGGGGCTTTTTTTATTTATTTTTGAAAAGGAGAAGGATTTCTGGGTCGGGGTGTCGAATGCTTGTATACAGATGGTATACCGGTAAGGTACCAATGAAAACCCGCCACCGGGAATACTTAGCACTTAACTTTGGGGGGCATGAATGTGGCTAATAGTTTGCCGGAAATAGCCTATGAAAAGCTAAAATGGGCGATTATCAAAGGAGAACTGGCTTCGAACACTTCTATTAGCGAGAGAAAATTTTCTGAGAAATATGGGATAAGCCGAACCCCTCTTCGGGAAGCATTAGCCCGTCTAGGACAGGATGGATTTGTCCTCAACTACCCAAACCTGGGGTATATAGTAGCTCCCATTACTTTTAAGGATATAATAGACATTTTTGATGTAAGGCTCTGCATTGAATCCTTTGCTCTGACCCAAATCTGTGAGTACAAAATACCCGTTGACTCTGACCTTCTTAGGAAGATTAATTCGGAATACTTCGAGGCTGGGAAAGCTGGCGACGATGAGACTCTGATTATCAAGAATGTCGAATTTCATAAGGTCGCTGTTGATTCTTTAAAGAACACCTATATTAGCAATATCTACAATCAGACCCGGGATATGATCTTGCGGCTCGCTTTTGCTTCAAATAAGGTGAGCCCTGTTGTGACGGTTACGGGCTATCAAGAACACGAAGGCATTATTCAGTGCCTGGAAGGGTACAAGTTGGCTGAAGGGATAAAGGAGGCCAGCCTCCATTTAAAGAAGGGCCGGGATAATATTTTGGAAGCAGCAAAAGGGACGATTACTTACCTCTAAGGGTGTATTGTCACTTTCGATAGGCAAGGGGGAGGAAGTATGAAGTGGTATTTTATTAGACGCCTTCTGGTTTCTTTTGTTTTGGTGTGGATTGTCGCTACCTTGGTCTTTTTCTCCTTGCACTTGCTGCCGGGCGACCCCGCTCTGGTGGTCCTAGGAGGAGCAGAGGCAAATCCCAGCCCCGAAGCAGTTGCGGCAATGCGGGAAAAGTTAGGCTTAAATGAACCGATTTTTACCCAGTACCTGGGGTGGGTAAAAAAAGCCGCTCGTGGGGACTTGGGAAAGTCTTTGATAAATGAACGACCCGTCGGGCCGGATTTAAGACTTCGTTTGGGCCGGACCCTGCAGCTTATAATACCGGCGACAGTGCTGGCAATCGTAGTTGGGATCCCCATGGGCGTATTCGCCGCTACTCACCGGAATAGTATTATCGATCCCATCCTTTCTTCGCTGGCGCTCCTTGGCTTTTCTGTGCCGGTTTTCGTCATGGGAATACTCTTTGTCTGGTTTTTCGGACTCTACCTTAAGGTTTTGCCGGCCAGCGGATACATTCCCTTCAGGGACAATCCAGTGGGTTTTCTAAAGGTGATGATCTTACCTGCCCTGACTTTATCTTTTGGGATGTTGGCTACTGTCATGCGCATGACCCGGTCCTGTGTTCTAGAGCAACTGGGGGCGGACTATGTGCGGACAGCTCGAAGCAAGGGACTAGCTTTTAAGACCGTGCTCTACAAACATGCCCTGCGGAACGCCTTGCTGCCAATCAGCACGGTCATAGCTTTGCAGGTAGGCCTGATGTTCGGGGGCAGCGTTTTGGTGGAATCGGTATACAACTGGCCCGGTATAAACAGCTTCTTGATTATGTCAATCAATTTGAGGGATTACCCGGTTGTTCAGGGTATTCTGCTCTTGATTTCGGTGATGTTTATCGGGATAAATCTAATTGCCGATATGGGCTATGCCTTGCTAGACCCAAAGGTAAGACTGAACTAGGGAGGGAGCAGTGTGCTCAAGGACCGCAGAGCAAGGATATGTATTGCCTTTTTGTTACTAGTGGTGACGGTGTCGCTGTTTATAAGTTACTTGACCCCTCATAATCCGCAGAAGGTAAGTGGGGACTCCCGGTTTTTACCTCCGGGGCAAGGGTACCTCTTGGGGACCGACGAATTTGGCCGGGACGTTTTCGGCCGGGTGTTCACAGGAGCAAGACTTACTTTAGGAATAAGCTTTTTCAGCATGGTCTTAGCCGGGATTATCGGGATAACTCTTGGGGTCGGGGCCGGCTTTTACCGGGGCATCCTTGAAAAGCTGGTTATGCGGCTCATTGACATTACTCTTTGCTTTCCGCCAATTGTTGTCGCCATTTTTGTGGTTTCCTTCTTTGGCTCTTCAGCCGTCCATCTCACTTGCGTAATCGGTTTGCTCTACGTGCCCCGAGTGGCCCGGGTGGTCTACAGTTCGGTGCTCACAGTCAGAGAGATGCAGCATGTGGAGGCAAGCAAGTCTATGGGGGCTTCAAATTTGCGCCTCATGACCGTGAATATTTTGCCTAATATTTTGGCTCCAGCGGTGGTTCAGTTTTCCTTGGGGATGGGACATGCCGTTTTGATGGAATCGGGGCTGAGTTTTTTGGGTCTAGGACCGGCGCCGCCGGCGATAACCTGGGGACGAATGGTTCAGCAATCGGCGAGATTCATGGATATCAGCTACTTCCCGGTTTTGTGGCCCTCAATGCTAATTTGCCTGACAATACTCGCCTTTAACATTCTCGGCGATTCCTTGCGCGATTCAATGGATCCGCGCCTCAAGAGCCTGTAAATTGGACTTTGTGACGAGGGAAGGATGGATTTCGGTGAAAAAAGTGTTCATTTCGGTGGATCTGGAAGGAATGGAAGGGGTAGTTAGCAAGCTACAGACTCTGCGTTCAAATCCCGACTTTGGCCTGGCCCGCAAACGTCTCACTTTGGATGTAAATGCGGCGGTAGAAGGCGCCTTATTGGCCGGGGCTGAGGAAATTGTAGTCTGCGATGGCCACGCCGATATGGAAAATATCCTCCTCGATGATTTGCATCCTGAGGCTAAATTGATCAGTGGAGCGATGCGTTCCTCCTTGCAAATGCAGGGAATTGAAGGGGGATATGACGCCCTGGTCGTATTCGGACACGCGGGAGGCGGGCTGACCATAGGGGGAGTCATGGATCACACTTATAACAGCATGCGAGTATATAACATCCGCATGAACGGGGTTACAGTAAATACCGAAGCGGTCATGAACGGCATGATCGCCGGCTATTACGGGGTGCCCCTAGCTGTCGTCATCGGAGACGAGGCCATGGTCAATGAGGTGAAAGAGTTCGCGCCTAGGGTAGAGGGCGTCATCGTAAAATCCGGTTTTTCCAGGTTTTCCGCCCTGTCCTTGAGTCCGCCAAAAGCACGGGAAGCGATCAGGGAAGGAGTAAAAAAGGGCTTGGCCCGGGCAAAGGATATTGAACCCTTGACTTTAGCAGAACCAATCGAGATGGAAATAGATTTCCGCGACGCTCATACAGCCGACGCGGCCGAGCTGGTTCCCGGAGTGAAGCGCTTAACGCCACGCACCGTTTCTTTTACCGGTGACGGTCCCACGGTATTTAAATTGCAGGAGCTCCTTTTGTTTCGCCTTTTGGACGAATACCCGTTTTAGGCAGGCCTGGCAAAGGTGCTTGAGGGAGGATGATGAAAATGACCGATTCGCTGCTTGCCATCGAGAACCTCTTGGTCAAGTTTAAAACTGCGGAAGGGTTTGCCTCTGTCGTGGACGGGGTGAGTTTTACCGTTGCCAAAGGAGAGACCCTGGGGATAGTCGGGGAGTCTGGCTGTGGAAAGAGCGTCACCTCATTGGCCATAATGGGTCTACTACCTGCCGCTCCTGGCTGCATTGTGGAAGGCAAAATTAGTTTTCAAG
>DGZR01000012.1:0-520 GCA_002397155.1 Firmicutes bacterium UBA4975
CACCCCTCCCGATAGGGCACGGGGTCCTTCTGTGCGGGGGGGGACCGGGACGACTCCCGGTTTAGGCCCTTTCCCGGCCTTTGTTTTTTTTCTTAACAAAAAAACCCTCTATCCAGAGGGACCCTATTCCGCCGGGACTACGGGGTAACGAAGGGTGGCGTCCAAAAGGACCCAATCCCCTTCTTCCCAGCCCCGGACCATGCCGACGATTCCCCCTTCTTCCTTAGTGTCCAAGTAATCCCGGACAAAGAGCTGGGCGGTTTCTTCAAAACTTGAATCGCCGTAGCAGTTAATGTGTTGGTAGTACTCCTCCTTGGGCACCCGCAGTTGCCGGTGGACAACCCGCACGTTTTCCATGGGGGTCAGCTCTTCCACCCAGTTAAATACGTCCATTTCAATCACCCCTAATAGTATTACCCCAGCACAATTCTCAATTCAATTTTTCCCACGCAGGGGAGGGGTCACCCCTCCCGATAAAACACGGGGGCCATCTACGCGGGGGGGGCCGGGACGACCCCCC
>DGZR01000012.1:788-5185 GCA_002397155.1 Firmicutes bacterium UBA4975
GAGGGGTCACCCCTCCCGATAAGCGATTGGAAGATTTTCGCGGGTGGGTCAGCGAGAATTCCTTTATTCCGCTGTTTTCATGGCCCGGGCTGGCAAGACATGCTATAATACATAAGATTAACTATAAATAATTTATTTGGCCCGAGAAGGAGAACGTCATGAAAGCAAAATACAAGGTCGTTAGCGATTCCATTCAAAAAGATATCCACGCCGGAAAGTACGCGGAGGCGGGCAAACTGCCCACAGAAGATGATCTAATCAAGCTGTACCAAGTCAGCCGCAACACCATTCGCAAAGCGGTGGACTTACTGGTCAAGCGAGGAGCCATCATGCCCATCCAGGGCAGCGGTATGTTTTTGCGCAAAGTGCCCAGCGAGGGCTGCGTCAATTTGGAGGATTTTTACGGGCTTACCTCTGGCTTCAGCGATCGGCTGGTCCAGGCCCAGGTCATAGATTTTGAGCTGCAAGAAGCCGACGCCCGCCTGGCCGAAGCCATGCAATGCTCCAGGGGAACGCCCCTATACTACATAAAGCGCCTGCGCCTGGTGGACGGCAAACGCTTTGTCATTGAGTACTCTTATTTTAACAAAGATGTCATTCCCTACCTCAGTCGGGAAATAGCCAGCGCCTCGATTTACCAGTACATCTCCGGGGACCTGAAGATGCAAATCGGCTACGTCGACCGGATCATTGAAGCGGGGCGGCTGGAAAAAGGGGACGCTGAGCTCCTGGGCCTGAAAGAAGCGGACCCAGCTCTCATTTCTATCAACTGGGCCATGCTCAAAAGCGGCGTCGTTTTTGACTACTCTATCGACATCCACAACTACAAATATACCAAGTTCCTCAAGCTCTCCAATTTTGTCTAAAAAAACAGGGCGTCAGCAGCCGCCCTGTTTTCGGTAGAGGTCGATCAGTTCTTGGGCAATGATCTTGAGGGTTTCCGCCGACATCATCAAGTCGGCGGCATGGAGCAAGAGCAGGTCGACGGGAACTGTTTCCCCTCCGGCCTCTTTTTGAATGAGCTGGGCATGGGCTTGGTGACCGGCCTGAAATTCTTCTTCTCCCGCCGCCATGTTTTTCTCGGCCAGGGCAAAATCTCCCCCCTTGGCGGCCTGAATGGCCTCGACAAAGTAAGAACGGGCCGAGCCGTGGTGGGAGATCATCTCAAAGCATACGAGTTCCATGCCTTCCATATCTTTTCCTCCTTTAATTGGCCGGGACTAAATTGGGCCGGACGTGGTAAAAAATGATGGGAATAAGACCGGGGATGAATTTCCCAGGCCCGGCCGCCCGCCCCTTATTCGTGAGTCACCCGAAAGAAAAGAGCCGGGCCAAACTCGGACTTTTTAATCGTCTCCTTGGCGATTTTGGCCGCTTCTTCTCCATCCCCGGTGTGGGTAAAGTACATGTTCATTCCCTCCCGCCGGGAGAGCTTGAAAGTCACGCCCTTGATGGTTTTCTCGTCCAGGAGGGACACGATAAAGTCTCTTTTCAGACCGGACTGAACCAAGATCATTTTGACCCTCCTCCCTCGACCAACTGTTTAAGGCCCTGGAGCTGCAAAGCCAGTCTTTTCTTGGCGCCGCTGCGAAATAGGGGCCAGCTCATAAGGGTGTAGTTCCAGGTGCGCAGCTTGCTCCCTTCGTTTCGCCCCTCCACCGTGAGCACAACTTTTGTGGCCTGGGGGCCGACGGCCTCGATCCGGTAGCGGGTGTTGATGATGTCATTCTGGTTATGAGACTCTATTTCAATAGACTGCCCGGGCGTGCACTGGACGACTTTTTGGGCGACCTTTAGCGGGCTGCCGCTGTAACCCCTGGTCTTCACCGTCTGGGCGTGTCCCAGCAGGTCTCCCCGAGGGCACTCCAGAGTCCGGCGAAATTCCCCCTCAATTATAGCCCAGACCGTCTCCAGATCCCGTTCAATCACTATCCAATTTGAAACCAACGGTATTCACCCCCTATTAGGCAAGGATAGTCCCGATTATAATAATCGGGACTATCCTCATAAAGAAACTTGGCACTGGCTAGCTGGCTAGTTTGGCTTGCTCCTCGGCTTCCTTTTCCTGCTGGCGGTTGGCCACCAGCACGAAGGGCAGGTAGATGACAAAGGCGATGACCAGGTTGACCAGAGCAACCAAGGCGGCGCCGATGGAGCCGTTGGTAGCGAGGTAAGCATTGAGGATGGGCGGGGTGGTCCAGGGCACGGTATTGACAATCGGGCCGGCGATGCCGGCGACGGTGGCCAGGTAGGCCACGACGGTGAGGACCGGTTGGACCAAGAGGAAGGGAATCAAGAAGATGGGGTTCAAAACGATGGGGACCCCGAAGAGGATGGGCTCGTTGATCATGAAGATACCGGGGCCCACGCCCAATTTGGCGATTTCCCTATGCTCCTTGACCTTGGAGAAGACGAAAATGGCTGCGATCAGGGCCAGGGTTGTTCCCGAACCACCGGAGAAGACGTAGGCGTCCCAGGAACCCCGCACCCACACCGACAATTCATTGGCACCGGAGCCTACAGCCCGGACACCGTTGGTGAAGAGCTCCATGTTCAGGGTGCCCAGAGCGCCGTAAACAGGGGACATAACCGCTTCCAGGATGTTGGCGCCATGGAGACCGAAGAACCAGAAAAGGGGAATCAGGAAGGAAATGAGCACGATTGAGAACAGTCCCTGGCTCAGTTTCAGCATGGCCTGCACCAGGTAGTGGTCGATAAATGCGAAAATGGTGGTGGGTTCAGCCGGGATCATCTGGAAGGCATAGGCGACTAAGGAGATGAGCAGGATGGTGATGAAACCGGGGATGACGGCGATAAAGCCTTTGGCCACCGCCGGAGGCACCTGTTCCGGCATCTTGATGGTCCAATTTCTCCTTACCACCCAAAAGTAGATTCCCGGAGCAATCAAGCCTACCAAGATGGCGACGAAGATGCCCAGGGCGCCTAAGTAGTCGGTGAGGGCGCCAAGGAGGATGAAACAGGCGACATTGATGAGTCCGGTGGACAGGGGGTCTTGGTCTTCTGCCTGGGCCCGATGGTATCCTAGGCCAAAAACAAGGCCAAGGGCCAGGATTGCCAAGGTGCCGTTCCAGATGATGCCGCCAACAGGGCACAGCCACTTGGTGGCCCAGACAAAGAAGGCGCCACCGCCGGTGAACTCAGCCAGGAGCGACCACTCGGCAAAGAAGACGTTGTTGAGCAATACGGCAATGGAACCTGCCATTACCAGCGGCATCAAGCCGGCAAAGGCGTCACGGATGGCGACTAGGTGCTTTTGGCCGCCAATTTTGGCTGCCAAGGGAACAAACCGTCTTTCCAAAAAAGCAACAAGACCTGACATTTTTTTCCCCCTCGATAATGAAATTAGTAATGCTTATGTCAATACTCCGAGCCGAGCTTGGATGCCGACAATCCCGGCAGGAGTAATGGCATCTAGGCCTGGCCCAACTCCTTCAGGGCATCCTCCAGGACGCGGGCCCCGTCCATGCGCCCGTAAGCCATCATGTTGATGACCTGGACAGGAACACTGGTGGCCTTTACCATCTCGTCCTTTAAAAAGCGAACTTGGGGGCCCAGTAAGACGATGTCAACCTGATCGAGAAACCTCTTGGAGGCGGCAATGCCGTGGGCCAGGATTTCAATCTCTACACCCCGTTCGGCCGCGGCCTTGTTCATTTTGGTGACGAGCAGACTGGTGGACATGCCCGCTGAGCAGATCAACAGGATCTTCATACCCCCTGCCCCTTTCCGCAAGGAATGCCTTGCACTACATTGTTATTCATGGGCACCTATTTTAATTATTATTATATCTTGTCCTGGAATTCCTGTAAAGGTTTTTTAAAAAACTTTTGGGTATCCCAACAATTCATGCCAACCTTTTGCTATAATAGTAATAAGTTAGCTTTAGGGAGGGGACTAGAATGTTAAAATTGGCGGTTATCGGGGGCGGTTCCAGCTACACCCCGGAGTTGGTGGAAGGGTTGATCTTGCGCCAGGACGAATTCCCCGTAGGAGAGCTTTGGCTGGTGGATATTCCCCAGGGGGAAGGGAAACTTGAAATCGTCGCCGGTTTGGCCCGGCGTATGGTCGCCAAGGCCGGTGTAAATATAAAGATCTATGCCGGACTAGATCGGGCCCCGGCATTGGCGGGCGCCGACTTCGTCATCTCCCAATTTCGGGTGGGCCAGATCGAAGCCCGGATTCTGGATGAGAGCATCCCGGCCAAGCACGGCCTCCTGGGCCAAGAGACCAACGGCGCCGGAGGATTGTTCAACGGCCTGCGCACCATTCCCCAGGTATTTGATCTCATCGAAGATTGTAAACGCCTGTGCCCAAACGCCTGGATGATAAACTTTACTAATCCCGCCGGCATGATAACCGAGGCGGTTTTTCGCTAC
>DGZR01000012.1:5508-5995 GCA_002397155.1 Firmicutes bacterium UBA4975
AGGTATACCTGGACGGGGTCAGCATCGGGGACAGTGTACTTTCGCGTCTGGGGGATAATTCTCCTTCCATGACGATGAAAAACATCCAGGATATCCCCTGGACCAGGGAATTCCTGGCCGGCCTGGGGGCGATACCCTGCCCTTACCACCGCTACTACTTCCAAAAAGAGGAGATGCTCGAACACTCCTTGGAAGATTACCGCCAGGGCAGGGCTCGGGGCCAAGTGGTAAAGGAAATAGAGGCCCAGCTCTTTAAAAAATATGCCGATCCCCAACTGGACATCAAGCCCCCCGAGCTGGAACAGAGGGGAGGGGCCTTTTATAGCGACGCCGCCTGCAATCTGATGGCCTCGATATACAATGACAAGGGAGATGTCCAGCCGGTCAATACCCTTAACAACGGCGCCCTGGCCGACCTGCCCAATGATGTGGTGGTGGAGGTTTCCTGCCGGATCACCCGGGAAGGTCCCCGCCCCCTGGTCATGGG
>DGZR01000060.1 GCA_002397155.1 Firmicutes bacterium UBA4975
CATTTATGGTACAATAAGGGTGTCGCAGTTTTTCTTTTTACCGGAGGTGCCAGCCTTGATAAAGAACAGCAATTTAGGCCCCCTACGCCCCCGCTGGCGGTTTCAGGAGGCCCCGGCCGGGGCGGCGGAGGCCCTGGCCGATTCCTTAAAAGCCCTGGCCCGGGCGGAACTAAAAAATTCCCCCAGCTTTGAGCAAAGCCAATTGTATAAAAAGATCTTGTCCCCGACTTTGCCGGTTTTGGCCGCTCTTTTGGCGAATCGGGGGGTGGATACGGGGCAAGAGGCCCTGGACTTTTTGCAGCCCCAGGTCGGCCGGCTCCATCCCTGGCAGCTCTTGCCCGACGCCGAAAAGGCGGTGGTCCGGCTCAAGCTGGCCCGGGAACGGGGAGAAAAGGTCCTGGTCCACGGAGACTACGACGCCGACGGCATCACTGCTACCGCCCTCTTGGTCCGGGCCTTAAGGGCCTGGGGCCTGGCCGCCAGCTACTACCTGCCCCACCGCCAGGAAGACGGTTACGGCCTGAGCCGGGCGGGGGTGGCCCGGGGGGCGGCGGAGGGCTGCACCCTTTTGCTGACCGTGGACTGCGGCATCAGCAATCCCGAAGAAGTGGAGCTGGCCCAGAGTCTGGGCCTGGATGTGATCGTTACCGACCACCACCTGCCTCCTCCCCAACTGCCCCGGGCCCTGGCCGTGGTCAACCCCAAGCGGGCTGATTCCCGCTACCCCTTTCCCGAACTGGCGGGAGTGGGGGTGGCGGCCAAACTGGCCGGGGCTTTGGCGGCCGGCCAGGAGTCCCCGTGCCTGCAACTGGGGGCCCTGGGCACGGTGGCGGACATGGTGCCCCTAGTAGGGGAAAACCGGCTCATCGTTACCCTGGGCCTAAAAGAGATGAACGCCAACCCCCTGCCGGGAATCGCCGCCCTGGCTCAAGCCGCGGGCCTCACGCCGGGCCATTTGGAGGCGGAAGACATCGCTTTCGGCCTGGCCCCTCGCCTCAATGCCGCCGGCCGCATGGACAGCGCCGACCCGGCGCTTGCCCTCCTCCTGGAAGAGGACGGCACCGCTGCTTCTTTGTCCGCGGCCAGGCTGGATGAAGATAACCGGCTGCGGCGGCGGACAGAAGGGGAGATCTTTGGCTTGGCCCTGCTCCAGGCCCAAGAGCAGGTTCGCCGGGGGCGACGGGTTCTGGTGGTTCACGGTGAGGACTGGCACCCCGGGGTCATCGGCATCGTGGCCGCCCGAATCCTGGAGCATTACTACCGGCCCACCCTGGTCCTCAGCGGGAGCGGTGAACTGACGGGCTCGGCCCGCAGCGTGGCGGGATTTAACATCCACGGCGCTCTTACCGCTGCCGCCGAGAGCCTGATCGGCTTTGGCGGTCATGCGGGGGCGGCGGGCCTGGTCATGGCCGAGGAGCGCGTGGCCTCCCTGGAAGAAGCCCTGGAAGAGCACGCCCGGGCCGTGGGCCTGGATGCCCTGCTACAGCCGGAATTGAAAATCGAGGCCCGGCTGGCCCCGAATCATATCTCTTTGGAGCTGGTGGACGCCATCGCCCTCTTGCAGCCCTTTGGTTTCGGCAACCCCGAGCCGGTCTTTGCCGTCCGGGGGTTTACCGCCGGCGCTCTCAGCTTGGTGGGCAGCGAGAAAAAACACTTGCGCCTGCGCCTCGAGCACGGCGGAGGAGGCCTTTGGGCCATTGGCTTTGGCAAGTCCCACCTGGCCCACCTCCTGGACCCCCGGGGGGACCTGGAACTGGCGGGGGCTCTGCACCTAAACCGCTGGCAGGGGGTCACCCGGGTGCAACTGCAATTGGCCGACCTCCAGGGCCCCCGCCGCTTGAGCCTGGAGGGCCGGGAAATAGTCGACCGGCGGGGTCAGGGGGAGCCCTGGCTCACCGCCCTCGCCCTGTCTCCCCAGGCAGTCTTTTTCGCTAACACCTGGTGGCAGGCCCGGCGGATGCTGGGGAACCGGCTGGCAAAGTGCCGAATTCTCATCCTTCCCCCTGACAAGTGGAGGGAAAAAGTGTATAATTTAGAAGCTCAGGAGGTATGTTTTCTCGATCCCGCCTGGGATGCCCGGCAGCTCCAAGAATGCATCGGCCTCCTGCCCCAGGGCTGCCGCCTCCATTTTTTTGGCGGCGCCGTCCCCGAAGACGTGCTGCACCCCAGTCTCAACTTGCTCCGTTTCTTTTACCGAGGTTGGCGGGAGAATAAAGAAGAGAAAGACTTGCTCCGCTTTTTGCCGGGGGAGCTGGCCGAGCCCCTGCTGCTGGAAAGGGCTCTGGCCATTTTCGCCGAAGCCGGCCTGGCGGGCGAAAGGGGCCGGGGCTGGGAACTGGCCCCGACGGAGGGTCCGGTAGACCTGACCCAGACCAGGGCCTGGCGGGAGCACGGGGCCCAACTGGCGGCCTATCGGAAATGGTTGGAGGGTTTTTCAGCCCGAGAAATTGAGAGTTTGCTGGCCTAGAAGCCGCGTCACAATGAGGAGGATAAGGATGAACCTAAAAGAAACCATACGCATTATCCCGGATTTTCCCAAGCCCGG
>DGZR01000056.1 GCA_002397155.1 Firmicutes bacterium UBA4975
TGGTCTGGCTGGACCAGGGCAAGGGAGGCGAAGGGTATGCCGCCTTCTACCAGGGAGGCGACTTGTTCCTCGCTGCCCGCCTGGGCGAGCGTCCCACCGGCGGCTATGAGGTTTTCTTTTCCCAGCCCCGGCTGGAACAGGGAGAAGCGGTAGTGACGGTGGAATGTACCCGGCCCAAGCCCTGGGATATAGTCGTCCAGGTTTTGACCTACCCCCGTACGGCGGTGAAAATCTCCACTAGCCAGTGCCCGGACTATGTCCGCTTTGTCACTGTGAAGGATGAGGAACTGGCCCGGGTCCAGGTCATAAAGCTGGAGGAGGGGAAACAATAATACCATTCACCTCAATGGGACAAACTAAAGGTAAGCGAGGTGAATGGTATGACCCGGTGCCGGGATTGCGCGAATTTTGTCCCGGAAAAAGGGGAGAATGGTCGCTGCTTCGGCCTGCCCGTCAAGGGGAACATGAGCTCCCGCAATTGCCCGCATAGCTCTTTTAAACCAGGCCGGTAAGGAAAACCCGCCCTATTTAGGCGGGTGCTTTTTTTAGACGTTGAAGCGGATGTGGACGATTTCTCCGTCCCGGACCACATAGTCCTTGCCCACCAACTGGGCCAGGCCCTTTTCCTTGACAGCGGCCTCGCTGCCCAGTTGGATAAGGTCTTCATAGCTCATGACATCGGCCCGGATAAAGCCTCGGGCCAGGTCGCTGTGGATCGTGGCCGCCGCCTCCAGGGCGGTTTCACCTTGCTTAAGGGCCCAGGCCCGGACCTCGTCGCTGCCTACGGTAAAAAAGGAGATGAGCCCCAGGAGGGCATAGGCTTCCCGGGCCACCAGGGCTGTACCCGGTTCGGCGATGTTCAGCTCTTCCATAAAGGCTTTTTGTTCTTCGGGGCTCAATTGGGCCAGCTCCCCCTCCAGGCGGGCGGACAGGGTGAGGAGGCGCCAGCCCTTTTCCTGGCAGAGGGCGTCTAGTTTATCCAGCCAGGGGGGAGGAGAACCTAAATCCTCTTCATCCAGGTTGACCACCAGGAGCTGGGGTTTTTCGGTAAAAAAGATGAGGCCCTGGAGCTGGATCCTTTCCTCCTCGGAGAGGGGGAGCTGGGAGACCGGCTTTTCTTCCAGTAGGTGAAGCAGGCACTTTTCCAGCACCGGCAACTGTTCCTTGCCCGGACCCTTAGTTTTGCCCTTGATCCGCTCCAGGCGGGTTTCCACCAGGGCCATGTCCGCCAGGAGCAACTCGTGATTGACCAGGTTAAAATCCCGCAGGGGATCGATGGTGCCCAGGGGATGGGGGCTGTCCCCGGCAAAAGCCCGGATCACGTGGATTAAAGCTTGGACCGGGCGGATAGAGTCGAGAAATGCCGCGCTCTTGCCCGTGCCCTCGCTGAGGCCCCCGGCATCGGTCACCTGGATCTGGCCGTATACTGTTTTGCGAGGCTTGTACATAGCGCTGAGCTTATCCACCCGGCTGTCAGGCACCTCCGCCATGGCCAGAGCGGATTGCTTGCCCGGAGGAGGCGTGTGGCCGGTGAGCAGGCTAAACAAAGTAGTCTTGCCGGCCTGGGGCAGACCGACGATTCCGCAGGTGAGCAATAGCAGTCAACTCCTAAAAGGGATAATCTTAAGACCCTAGTATTATACATTCTTTCCCCTTCCCGGGACAAGGATAAGGCCAAGTAACTGCGGTATACTACCATTTTGCAGTCGGATTGCATTCACTTTTACCGCTGGTACAAGTATAATCTAGGCAGTGATGCTGAAAGGATTGATGGTTGTGAGCGAAGCCAAAGGACTGGCTGTAGGGCAGACTTGGCAGTCGGAAATTGAAAGCGAAGGAAAAAAGTATCTGCGCATATTGGTAAAAACCCACTTCATCAAGGAAGGGGAAGACGTGGGCCAGGTCATCGTTCGCTATGTCGAAGACATCTACCAGCCGGGAGATTTGGTGGTCATCAGCGAGACTGCGCTGGCCAACGCCATCGGCCTGGCCGTTGATCAGAGCCAGATCAAGCCGGGCTGGTGGGCGAAAAGGCTGTACAAGTATGTCAAACGCACCCGCCATGGCCGGGGTATCGGCACTCCGGAAAAGATGCAGGTGGCAATTGAACTGGCCGGCCTGTGGCGGATTCTCATCGCTACAGTGGTCAGCGCCGTCACTAAACTCTTCGGCTTTAAGGGCTGGTTTTACCGGGTGGCCGGAGACAAAGTCCGTTCCATCGACGGCCAAAGCGGGGGACCCGACGGGCCCTACTGGACAAAGGTCATCCTCCCCTTGCCGGAACCGGACAAAGCGGCCCGGGATGTGGCCGCTGCCTGCGGCTACCCCGTCATCATCGCCGACATCAACGACCTGGGGGGCCATATAAAGGGCTGGTCCGACCCCGAACTGCGCAAGCTAGACTTTACCCACATCCTGCGGGACAACCCCATGGGCCAGACCATCACCATGACTCCCTTGGCCCTGGTAAGGCCTCTGGGAGAATAAGTTGCGCTTTATCGTCAGTGCCTGTCTATTGGGCTGCCCCTGCAAGCACGACGGGGGGACAAACAGCGATCCCGGGGTGAAGGAGTTTTTGACGGGCAAGGACTACGTCGCCTTTTGCCCCGAGGAGGCGGGAGGGCTGCCCACACCCCGGGAATCGGCGGAAATCATGGGCGACGGCCGGGTCCGAACCCGGTCGGGTAATGATGTAAGCCGGGAGTACTGGCGGGGAGCGGCGAGGGCTCTTAAGGCGGCCCGGGACTTTGGTGCCCGGGGGGCCATTCTCAAAGAGCGCAGCCCGAGCTGCGGCATCCGGGCCGTCTATGACGGGAGTTTCCATGGCCGGGTCCGTCCCGGCCGGGGCGTGACCGCCGCCGCCCTGGCCGAGGCCGGGCTGCTCCTTTTCAGCGAAGATGCATTGCCCGAGGAGGGTCTAAGAGTGGACTATGGTGAGATTGAGACAAAAATCGTCGCCTGGCTCCGGGATAAAATTGAGGGGGCCGGTGCCAAGGGCTGTGTCCTTGGCCTTTCCGGGGGCCTGGACTCCGCTGTCGTCGCCGCCCTGGCAAAGAAGGCCTGCCCGGACAGCACCCTGGCCGCGATTTTGCCGGTAGAAAGCAGCCCCGAAGATGTGGCGGACGCCTGGCTGGTGGCCCGCTGCTTGGGGCTGGAAACGGTGGAAATCAACCTGGACCAGGCCTACCGGGCCCTTTTGGCCACCTTGGGGGCCGAGGACGGTGCCGGGGACCTGGCGGCGGCCAACATCAAGCCCCGCCTGCGCATGGCGGCTTGGTACTACCTGGCGGCCAAGCACGGCTACCTGGTGGTCGGCACCGGCAACAAGTCAGAGATTGTCACCGGCTTTTTCACTAAGCACGGCGACGCCGGCGTGGACCTGGAGCCCATCGGTAGCCTGGTGAAGACCCAGGTGTGGGAACTGGCCCGGCATTTAGGGCTCCCCGAAAAAATAATCGCCAAAAGGCCCAGCGCCGGCCTCTGGCCGGGGCAGGACGATGAGGACGAACTGGGCTTTAGCTACCGCCAGTTGGACGAGTACATCCTCTCCGGGACCACCGACCAAGAGGCCGCGGAAAAAATCGAAAGGGCGATCCGCCGCTCCCGGCACAAGCAAGAAATGCCGCCGATCTGTCCCTTGTAACATACTTGTGACAGTAATAACATTTATTCTTAACCTATATTTCAGGGGGTTTGGGGTATAATTAAGTTGACCAAAAGCTTCTCAAGTTAACCCCCTCTTAACTTACGCGGCAACGCGTATTTTTTTTTGGTCAAAACCCCTGAGAATGTGCTACTATTGTAAGTGGGCAATCCCTTAAAAAAGGAGCGATACTATGGCCGGCCATTCTAAATGGGCAAACATAAAGCACAAAAAAGCACGTCAGGACGCAAACCGGGGCAAGGTATTTACAAAAATCACCCGGGAAATAATCGTCGCCGTCCGCCATGGGGGCGCAGACCCCGAGGGCAACATGCAGTTGCGCATGGCGCTCAATAAGGCCCGGGCCGCCAACATCCCCAACGACAATATCAACCGGGCCATCGCCCGGGCGGTTGGCAGCAGCGAAGGGGATAATTTAGAGGAGATAACCTACGAAGGGTACGGGCCGGGTGGGGTGGCCATTTTGCTGGACATCCTCACCGACAACCGCAACCGCACCGCCGGGGAAATACGCTACATCCTTTCTCGCAAGGGCGGCAATCTAGGAGAAACCGGCTGCGTCAGTTGGATGTTTAAGCGCAAGGGCCTAATCCTCGTCGAGGAAGGGGCCGACGAAGAAGAGCTGATGCTGGCTGCCCTGGAGGCCGGCGCCGAAGATGTGCGGGAGGCAGGCCAGGGCTGGGAGATCGTCACCGCCCCGGAAGACTTAGAAAAGGTAAAAGACGCCTTGGAAGGACTGGGGCTGACCCTAGCGGCGGCGGAGCTCACCATGCTGCCGGATTCATTATGCGAGGGCCCCGCCCAGGTCCTGGACCTCATCGACGCTCTGGAAGAGCACGACGATGTGCAAAACGTGTACACTAACTGGGATATGCCGGAGGACCTGGAATAGCGCATAAGTTTTCTGCCCCCCGGGAAAAATAGCCAGGGGTGGATACTGTGGGAAAACGAATGCTAAAACCCATACTGGCCGGGGGGGTCGCTCTGGCCCTCTTGGCTACCGGCGGCAGTTGGCTGATTGCTTCGGTTTGGGGCAAGGCCTACCCGGTTATCGAAGAAAGGACAGAGGTCCTGGTCGAGCGCTGGTGCCTGGTCTGCGGGGAGTACCAGCCAGCCGATGCCGATCCGGCCTGGCAGGGCCTGAGCGAAACTGAGCTGGCGGACCGTCTAAGTCAGGACTGGCCGGGGGCAAAGATCCTCTCTTTTTCCCGGGAACAGGTTACTGTCCTCCTGCCTCCGGGCTACTGCGACAAGTGCATGGCCCTCTTGCCTCCCCAGGGTTACATCTCCCTAGCGGAAAACAATCTGCTGGCGGTTTTCGCCCTGGACGGCACCCTTTTTAAGGTCTATGGGGAAGCGCCGGGGGCTTGGTTAGAAGAGTTGCGGGAAGGGATACCCTTTTCCAGTCCCCAGGACTGCTTGGACTGGCTGGTCAACCTGACCAGTTGACCGGGTAGGTTTTTTTTTGCCCGGGCAGGGAAGGGGGGGCCGGATGTCGAACATGTGTTAGGGGGGATGCACATGAGAATCCTGGGAATTGACCCCGGGCTGGCTATCGTCGGGTACGCCATAGTGGACAAGGAGGGCAATTCACTCTGGTCCAGAGATTACGGGTGCATCCGCACCGCGGCCGGCCTGCCCCTAGAAGAAAGACTGCTGACCATGTACCGGGAAGTCTGTACCTTGGTGGACCGCTGGCAGCCAGACTGGATGGCGGTGGAGCAGCTGTTTTTCAACCGCAATGTCACCAACGCCTTTCACGTGGGACAGGCCCGGGGAGTCTGCCTGCTGGCGGCTGCCCAAGCTCAGTGCCCGGTGGCCGAATATACTCCCCTCCAGGTAAAACAGGCGGTGGTGGGCAATGGCCGGGCGGCCAAGAAACAAGTGGGTGCCATGGTCAAAGTCCTTTTGAGTTTACAACAAGTGCCCAAGCCCGACGACGTGGCCGATGCCCTGGCGGTGGCCTTGTGCCACTGCAACCGGCCCGCCGTCCTGGCCGTGAGACGGGGGTAGAAAGAGGATGCTTTCCTTTATCGAAGGCCCGCCGGTAAGCGCGGGGGAAGACTACTTGGTTTTAGAAGCGGGGGGCCTGGGCTTCAGGATTTTTGTCCCCCCGGCGAAAATAAGCGCTTTGGCCGCCCAACCCTTGGTCAAGCTCCACATTCACATGGCCCTGCGGGAGGACAGCATTAGCTTGTACGGATTTACCAGCGCCGGTGAATTGGAGGCCTTTCGCCTGCTCCTGACGGTTACGGGAATCGGTCCCAGGTTGGGCCTGGCCCTTCTTTCTGCCTGGGAAGTGGACCAGTTAGCCCAAATCATCAGCCA
>DGZR01000029.1:0-743 GCA_002397155.1 Firmicutes bacterium UBA4975
GCTGCCTGCCCATCTCCCAGGTGGATTGTTGCTCACAACAACCAATGTTGTAGTGTTTAGCTTTGCAGAAAGGGTGAACAAGTACAACAAACCTTGATTTTAGTTTCGATATTTCCCCCAAGGTATTATTAAAGGTACCAGTTTAAAGAAACACAGACAAGAAGCGAAAACTGCGAGAAGGATTCTGCATAGCCTACAAGTGCCATAGGCTGTGATTTGAACTAATACAGTTATCGTGGCTAGGGAAGCAGTAATTTCTAAAAGAAAAAACATATAGTGCCAGCTTTTGATGTGCTTTTTGTAGTCAAGGAGAAAAAACTTTCGAAAGGACCATCTGATTAACTTTTCCCGTTTTCTAAAGGACTTCCGCCCTATACGTTCTCTGATGTCATCACATAAAACAGATCGTGACGCAAAAAGAGAAAACAATAATAACAGTAAGCCTGTAGCGACAAGGACAACTACCTTAAACAACACCAAAATATCGTTCATTTTTCTAGTACAGCCTTCAGAAAACTTGCAACCAAGGACGTAACTCCAGCTTTAAGAATAGGTAGGATAAGCGTTTTAGCGTACAATTTACTTGTCTGGGAAACATATTACTTCACCCCTTTTGCCGCCAAGCCAACGGAACCAGAAAGGATCTTCTTCGTTAAGTTATTGCTTAGGTTGGTAATATTTACGGACACACCCGTTCCCCTACCCCCGACGGCTCCGGCAATGTATTCCAGTTTCTCCTCTGC
>DGZR01000029.1:993-13129 GCA_002397155.1 Firmicutes bacterium UBA4975
GCAACTGATGGCGGTAAGCGTAGGGGCCTTAAATGATAACATTGTCTGTCCCCTCTCTAATTCAGTTGCTTTAAAAATTCGGGTCGGGAGTGACATAATCCTTTCGGTAAGTTTTGCCAAGACCCGCGCACTGTTGCCCACATTCCGGGGTTTTTCAGGTAAAAAAAGGCCCTCGGTTCACATGGGACCGATGAGCCTGTTGTCGCATTCAAGCAACTAGATAATTGGGTTATGCCTTTTTGGCGATGACCGCCACCACGCCCCCGCCCACCGGGCCCTGGTGATAACCCCATCCCGCCAAGACATAAATTGCGGTATCTCCCACCATTGTGGCCAGAATCGCATTAACTACAGCTCTGGCGGGTCTTGTTCCCAGGTCCGAACCGGTGAACAAGGTTTCCTTTTACCGTTAAATATTTAGGCTCACCACCGTCACGCCGCTGCCCCCTTCGCCGGCCCCCCCGTAACGATAGGCGGCGACGGCGGGATGGGTTTTCAGGTATTCCTGAAGGCCCCGGCCCAGGGCGCCGGTGCCTTTACCGTGAATGACAGTGACCTGGGCCAGACCGGCCAGGACCGCTGAATCCAGGTATTTTTCCAGGTCTATACCGGCTTCTTCCACCATCCGCCCCCGCAGGTCAATTGAGGGAGAGATGGTAGCCGCCCCCGTGCTGGTGATGGTCCGGCCCCGGTTTTCCGGGGGCGGAGGATCGGCCAGGCGCAGATCCCCCAGGCCCACATTTACCTTCATTATCCCCACCTGGACCAGGGCCTCCTCCTCGGAGAGGAGAGAGACGACCGTCCCTTTTTTATCCAGGGTCAGCACCCGGACCGGCTGGCCCGGGCTAAGCTGGGCAGGCTTGGGGGGCGTCCCAGCGGCCATTTTTCTCTCCCCCTGGCCGGGAATGGGCTTTAACTGTTCCCGGGCCCGGCGGGCCAATTCCTCCACGTTGACGGTTTGGCTCTGGGCGTCCCGGAGCTCCGCCAGCAATGCCTCGGCCTGGAAGCGGGCGCTTCTTAGGATTTCATTGCTCTTTTGCCGGGCCTGTTCCAGCCATTTCTCCTGTTGCTCCTCTATTTTATGCAGGCGTTCTTCACCGGCCCGGCGCATTTTTTCCGCCTGCTCCCGTTCCTCCCGGGCCCGGGCCAGGGCCCGCTCCCCCTCCACTCGTTTAGCCTCCAGCGAGGCAATGAGGTCTTCGGTGCGGCGGGAATCGGTTTTTAAGAGGCGGCGGGCGCTATCCACCACCTCCTGATTGAGCCCTAAGCGCAGGGCTATTTCAAAGGCGTTGCTCTTGCCCGGGGCTCCGATTATCAGGCGGTAGGTGGGCCGGAGGGTCTCCACGTCAAATTCTACACTGGCGTTTTGCACTCCGGGTTCGGTGGCCGCGTAAGCTTTGAGCTCGCTGTAATGGGTGGTAGCCACCACCGATACCCCGGCCCCCTTTAGCCGCCCCAAAAGGGCGGTGGCTAAGGCCGCTCCCTCGGTCGGGTCGGTGCCCGCCCCCAGTTCGTCCAGGAGGACAAGGGAGCGGCTGTCCGCTTCGGCCAGTATTTTCACGATGTTCGTCATATGGGAAGAAAATGTGCTTAGGGATTGCTCGATGCTCTGTTCATCGCCGATGTCGGCAAAGATGTGGTCGTAGACGGGGACGCTGCTGCCCCCAGCCGTCGGGAGCCAAAGGCCGCATTGGGCCATGAGGCACAATAGGCCCACTGTTTTTAGGGAGACTGTCTTGCCCCCGGTGTTCGGCCCGGTGATCACCAGCACCGAGTAGTCCCCCCCCAGGGTGACGGTGATGGGGACAACCTCCTTGGCGGCTAAAAGGGGATGGCGCGCTTGTTTGAGGACCAGCAGGCTGTCTGCCCGGATTTCCGGCGGCGCCGCTCCCATAGCCAGGGCCAGCCGGGCCTTGGCGACGGCAAAATCTACCTGCCCCGCCGCTTCCAAAGCCTGGAGCAGCTCTTCACTGCGGCGGCCCACCCCCTCGCTGAGCTCTCTCAGTATCCGCAAAATCTCCTCTTCTTCCTGGCGCTTGAGCAGGGCCACTTCATTGCTCAGCTCCACCGCCGCCAAGGGTTCGATAAAAAGAGTAGCTCCGCTGGCCGATTGGTCGTGGACCACCCCGGGCACCTGGCCCCGACACTCGGACTTGACCGGCAGACAGAAGCGGCCTTCCCTTTGGGTGACCAGGGGCTCCTGCAGGTATTTTTGCACTGAGGGGGACTTGATCATCGAGTCCAACCGGGAGCGTAGCCGGGATTCGGATATCTCAATCCTGCGGCGCAGGTGTCTCAACTCGCTGCTGGCCGAATCGAGGACGTTTCCTTCCCAGTCCACCGACCGGCTGAGGTCGTCGACCAGGTCCGGCAGGTCCGTCAGGCCCTGGGCTGTAAGAAATAGCCAGGTGTCCGGCCGGGTATGTTTTTTTAAGTAGCGGCGGAGACTGGCCGAGGCCGCCAAAAAGGTAGACACCCGGTACAAGCCCAAGGGGTCCAAAATTGCCCCCTTGCCGGCCCGGGTGACCTCGGACCCCACATCGGCCAGTCCGGAAAGAGGCGGTTCCTCTTGGACCAGGATTTCCGCCGCTTCCTTGGTCTGTTCTTGGCTGGCCAGGACCTGGCTGTACTCAGTGGCGGGTTCAACCTGGGCGACCAAGTTTTCGCCCATTGAAGTCGCGCACCTCTCCCGGAGCAGGGCCAGTACTTTATCCAATTCAAGCAAGCGCAGACTGCGCGGGTGCATTTCATCCCTCCTCTTAAGGTTAAAAGGATGTATCACGAGAAAAAGCCCGGGAACCGGGCTTTTTCTGGCTTAACTCTAGGGCCCCAGGGCCTCCCGCGCCCTGTTGACAGTATTCACTACCTCAGCGTACTGCTGGGGGTTGAAGATGCCCTCATATATTCCCGGGGCGATTTTTAAAAGGGTCGGAGCCAGCAAGGAGGCCTCCATAAAATCCATCACCCTTGGCACGGGGACCAGGTTGAGGGCCCAGACCAGGGCCAGGACAATCAGGGCGCCCTTTAACAGGCCGACACCGGCGCCACCCAGGGAATTGAGGGTTCCCAGCACCGGCACCCGCCGAAGGGACCGAAACAGGTAGGCCAGCAGCCTTGCAGCTGCCAGCACCAGGAAAAAGAGGACCAGGTAGCCCAAGAAAGACTGGAGGGCGGAGACCACCCCCGGCAGGACCCCTTCCAGGGCCCGGACCAAAAGACTGGATAGCCCCTTGCTCTCAGCTTCGGTCACCACCACCTTAGCGGCAAACCTCTCCAGGTTGATAAAGCCGCCAAGCCAGCCGCCAAAGGCCGCGCCATAGCGAGAAGCGAGGAAAAAAGCCGCCAGCACTCCGGCCAGGCTGATGATTTGGCTGACCAAGCCCCGCTTCCAGCCAACAATGAGATTGAATGCCAAAAATACCAGGATCAAAAGGTCCAACAGGTTCATCTTTTTTTCCCTCCCCGGGGCTGCACCTGACCGGCGCTGTGGAGTTGGTCCGCCAAGTTGATTGCCGTGAGCAGGGCTAGCTGGCTGATGCTGAGACGGGGATTGTTTTGAGCCAGGGTCTGGATCTTCCCGTCAACAAATGCCGCCAGCGTCCGGATGTATTCCGGGTCGTTTTGGGTCCGCAACATCAGGGTCTGACCACCGATTTCAACGGAGATGCGATGATACTCCCCCATGCTCCTCCCCCCTCGGCTTTAAAACCTTTTACTACATTCTACATAATTTGCAGTAAATGCACAACCCGTCAGGAGCGCAATCTGGCCCCGGCTGCCGCTAGACAGCCAATTATTTCTTCCACCTTTTTTTGCACATCCTTTTCCGCTAGGGTTCGCTGCCCATGCCGAAAGGTAAGGGCAAAGGCCAGGCTCTTGTCGCCGGGGGCCAGGCTGCCGCCGCTGTATACGTCAAAGCATTCAATATCTTCCAGCAGCTCCCCTCCGACTTCTTGGATTAATGCCATGAGGGTGCCGGCGGGCAGGCCCTGGCCGCACTCGACGGCCAAGTCCCGGCGCACTGCCGGAAAGCGGGAAGGGGGAACAAACCGGCCTTCTGGCCGGGCCCCCCGGACCAGGGCGGTAAAGTCCAGGTCAAAAAACCACACATCGTCCAGTTTCCATTTGGCCGTGATTGCCGGGTGGACCTGGCCCAGGTAGCCCAGGTGGGTATCGCCTTGGTTCACTTGACCAGAGCGACCGGGATGAAACTGGGGACCGGCTTTTTCCCGAAATTCGGCCTCGACGCCCAGGCCCTCCAGAAACTGCTGCACTACCCCTTTTAAAAAGTAAAAGTCGTACTCCCGGCCGGGGTTCTGCCAGTGCCGGGGTTCCCGGCCCGCCAAGGCCCCGGCTGCCCGTAGGCTCTGAGCGGGCAGGGGACGGCCCGGACTGTAGATATTGCCGATTTCAAAAATTGCCGCCGAATCCTGGCCGTGGCTTAAATTGTACGCCACCGCCGCCAAAAGAGAGGGCAGGATGGCGCCCCGCATCACCGAGGCCTCCCGGGTGAGGGGATTGGCTATTTCCACCCCGGGGGGAGACCAGCTATCTTCCGCCATTTCCGGACTGATAAAGGAATAGGTTACCACTTCGTGGAGCCCTGAGCCCGCCAGCAGTTCTCTAGCCTGCCATTCCAGGCTCTGACTGTATTTCCGGGCCCCCAGGGTCAAGGCCCCCTTGGGCAAAGTAGCCGGCACTTTGGCAAAACCATAGAGGCGGCCCACTTCTTCGGCTATATCCTGCCAGACCTGCAGATCCCGGCGCCGGTCGTCGACCCCCACCAGCAGTTCATTGTCCCCGGACTCGACCGCCAAGCCGAGCCGGGCCAGGATGTCTGCCCCTTCTGCCAGGGAGAGCCGGGTCCCCAAGAGCCCGTTCACCCGCTCCATGCTCACCGGGATGACCCGGGACCGGGAAATGTCGCTGCCGACCTGAACCAGGGCGGCCGGAGTCCCCCCGGCCAGCTCTGCCACCAAGTCCGCCGCCCGCTGTAAAGCGAGGGCCGCTCCCCGGGGGTCCACTCCTTTTTCAAAGCGGGTGGCCGCCTCGGAGGCCAGGCCGAGAGCTTTAGCAGTCCGACGCACCGAGACGGGATTGAAAAGGGCGGACTCCAAAAAGAGATCAGTGGTGCCTTCATCCACCTCGCTGTCCAGGCTGCCCATCACCCCGGCCAGCGCTACCGGCCGCTCTCCGGAAGTGATCAGCATCATTTCCGGTTCCAGACACCGTTCCTTGCCGTCCAGGGTGACAATTTTCTCTCCTGGCCGGGCCAGGCGCACGGTAATCTCCTGCCGGGGAAGCTTGTCGGCGTCAAAGGTGTGCAGGGGCTGCCCCCATTCCAGCATCACCAGGTTGGCGATGTCGACGATGTTGTTCCGGGGCCGCATGCCGCAGGCCAAAAGGCGGAGCTGGAGCCAGAGGGGCGAAGGCCCCACCTTGACCCCCTCAATTATCCGGCCGGCGTAAAAAGTGCAGGCGTCGGTTTCCAGGGTGACGGGGAAACGGCCCTGCCCTCCCGGGGCAGGGACCGGCTCTTTTAGGGTAAAGGGCTGGGCCAAAAGGGCCCCTATTTCGATGGCCAAGCCCCGGAGACTGAGCAGATCTCCCCGGTCAGCAGTCAGCTCAATGTCGAGAATGCAATCGTCCAGGCCCAGGTACTCATTGATGTCCCGGCCCAGGGGAGCGTCCTTGGGCAATTGCAGAATGCCCGCACTGGCCTGAACCAGGCCCAACTGCAGCTCCTCCGCCGAACAGAGCATGCCCTGGGAAACTTCACCCCGGATTTTGCTCTTTTTTATTTGAAAATTACCGGGCAGCACCGCTCCCACCCGGGCCAGGGGCACCCTGTCCCCGGGGGCGATGTTGTGCGCGCCGCAAACCACGTCATAAACCGCTTCGCCGTCGCTGACCTTGGTCAGGGAGAGGCGGTCGGCGTTGGGATGGGGCTGAACGGCTAATAGCTCCGCCACCACCACGCCCCGAATTTCCGGGGCCAGGGAGTCGATGCTCTCGACCTGGGAGCCGGCGGCTGCCAGCTCATCGGCCAGTTCCTGGGGAGAAAGGCCCAAGCCCAAAGTTTCCTGCAGCCACTTATAGGACATCTTCATTTAGCAAAGCCCCCCTTTGAACTGCTTGAGCACCCGCAAG
Source organism: Firmicutes bacterium UBA4975 (assembly GCA_002397155.1). Taxonomy (GTDB): domain Bacteria; phylum Bacillota; class Proteinivoracia; order UBA4975; family UBA4975; genus UBA4975. The sequence goes on from DGZR01000029.1 coordinate 7,144, forward strand.
TCATTTTGGAACAAGTGGCGGATGTCGGTGATTCCATAGAGCAGCATAGCCACCCGGTCAATGCCCATGCCAAAAGCAAAACCGGAGACCTGGTCGGGATCGTAGCCGGAGAAACGCAGCACTTGGGGGTGAACCATTCCCGCCCCCAGGATTTCCAGCCAGCCCGTCTCCCCGCACATGCGGCAGCCCTGGCCGCCGCAGGCTGTGCAGAGGATGTCCACTTCGGCACTGGGTTCGGTAAAGGGAAAATAACTGGGTCGCAGGCGGATTTTCTGCTCAGGGCCAAATACCTGGCGGGCAAAGAGGAGGAGAGTGCCCTTGAGGTCGGCCAGGGTGATGCCCCTGTCTACCACCAACCCCTCCACCTGAAAAAACATGGGAGAATGGGTGGCATCGTCGTCCTTGCGGTAAACCTTGCCCGGGCAGATCATCTTCAAGGGCGCCGGACACAGCCTCTGCATTGTCCGCACCTGGACCGGCGAGGTATGGGTCCGGAGCACCGTCTCTTCGTCGATGTAAAAAGTGTCCTGCATGTCCCGGGCCGGATGATCCTTGGGCAGGTTGAGGGCGACAAAGTTGTAGTAATCTGATTCTATCTCCGGCCCCTCTTCGATGCTGTAGCCCATGCCCAGGAAAACATCTTCGATGCGCCGCCGCACCAGGGAGAGAGGATGAATTGTCCCCCGGCGGGGCTTTCGTCCTGGCAGGGTCACATCCACCCTTTCTTGAGCCAGTCTTTGTTCCCGTTCTTCTTCTTGCAGTTCAGTGCGGCGGCCGGCCAGGGCTCCTTCCAGGGCGTCCCGCACCTCGTTGGCCAGCTTGCCCATAAGCGGCCGCTCTTCCGGGGGCAAGCTCCCCATCTGCCGGAGCACCGTGGTCAACTGCCCTTTTTTACCTAGGACGGCCAGGCGCACTTCCTCCAGGGCGTCCAGGTCTTGGGCGGCGGCGATAGCCGGCAAAGATTGATCCCGTAAAGCCTTTAATTTTTCTTCCACTATCTCAATCCTCCTGGTAAAAAAATAATACCTCTCGCCAGGGACGAAAGGTATTCCGCGGTACCACCCATTTTCCTGCACTAAGCAGACTCTCTAGTCCCGGTAACGGGGGTTGGCCGGCCGGGCCTACTTGGGCAACCTTTCAACCCGGCGATTTGGAAGAGAATTTCCCGCCCCCGTCGGCAAGCGCTTTCAGTCAGGGCGCTATTTCCTGGCGCCGACCGGGTCTGGCAGTACTTAGCTTCCGCGCAATCTTTTGTTTTATCCTGATTATCCGGATAGCGGGACCCGCTAGACTTTAAAACCCCGCCTGGGATTATGGCTAATTATACTCAATCCCCCTAAAGAAAACAAGGGCGCAAAAGCCCCCCCAAGTGCCAATCCCACCCTTAGGTAAGCCGGATTTCCTCGAGCCGGGGAATGAATCTATCAGACAAAAAAAGGCCGGCAGTCAAGCATTAGCCGCCCCCCAAAAATTTATCTGCCAGCCAGTCATCTGACCAATCCCACTCTAGCAGCAAAGGCGTTTTATGGCCGGATGTACTTCTCGATAACCTGTTTGTACCATTCTCTATAGTCACTGCCTGTCTTGGCGCCCACCTCGAATTGCGCGTTGGAAAAGCTGTCAAGGCTGGCACTGCTGATGAGACTAGCGTTTAGGGTATACTTACCCTTTTCTAGGTCAATTGGAAAGTACATATCCCGGTACCTGGTATCTTCGCCGTACAATTTTAGGAAAAACACGTATTCATTACCCTCTTTAGCGGGCAGGTAATTAGCCTGGGTGTACACGTCGGAGCCTTCTTGCCAGTATTCTTCAGTGATAACAACTACATCCCCCACACTGATGTCGCCGGTAAAAACTTCGGTGACTTTCAGTCTTGTCAGGGTATAGCCAAAGAGCACTGAACCATCCTGATCTGTCTCCAAAACGGTTTCCTTGTCCGGTAAGACAATTGCCTTGAGGATGAGGTCGCTGATGTCTTCCAGTTGACCGAAATCTTGGGCTAAGATCACTCTTTCGCTATTGAGCTCATGAACCTTAACCCCCGAGCAACCAAAAAGCGCTACCAGAACAAACAAAACAGGTAACAACTTTAGGCCCTTCATTACTCCACCTCCTATCATTTGGTCTGCAGGTTAATTCGGTCGTGTTGCTGGATTGTAAGAGCAGCCGGGTAAGTGTACCAAATAACCTCCTTTCTTAAAAAAGCATATCATATACTCAGACAATGTGCAAGGATTGCTGTCAAGTTGTCCTTTGAAAGGAACTAAATGAAATGAAGGTAAAACCCTTGTCCATATTGCACCAATCAATCTCTACTAGACTATTGTCATGTAGCCGGACTATGTAGTATTCGCTTTAGTTAGAAAACCATCACCCCAAAAAACCGGCAAGGATAAGCCCGTATCTCCGCTGGTTTTCATTTTGGCAGGGACTAAAGCCCCCGGTAAATCATGGCCTGGTAGAGAACCAGGGTGGCGGCCATAGCGGCATTCAGGGATTCCAGGCCCCCGGGCATGGGAATGGTCACCGCCGCCCTGCAGGCGGCCCCAATCTCCATTCCTATTCCCCGGGCCTCACTGCCGACGACCAGGGCCAGTTTGCCCTCGTAGGGAAAACGGTGAAAGGGTATCCCCCCCCGGGGGTCCAGAGCCACCAACTGCCAGCCTCCCTCCCGGGCCCAGTCCACGACTTTCTCCGGAGATATATCCGTCACCCAGGGGACGCGAAAGACGCCCCCCATGCTGGCCCGCACCACTTTTGGCCCGCTCAGGTCAACGGAGCCGACAGTGGCGATGAGACCGGCCAACCCCGTGGCGGCGGCGCCCCGCAGGAGGGACCCGGCGTTGCCCGGGTCCCGGACTCCGTCCAGCACCAGGGCCAGGTCCCCGGTAAAATCCTCCGGGCGGTACTTGGGCAGGGCAAAAAGGGCCAGTAACCCCTGGGAGGTCTCGGTGTCCCCCGCCAGAGCCATCAGTTCCGGGGACAGCTCCAGTTGAGGAAATCCCCAGCGGGCGACTGCGGCTCCGGCCCCGGCGCTTAGGAGGGGCGGGGAGACTACCACCTTTTCCGGCGTCCAGCCTGCCGCCAGCCCTTCTTCGACCAAGCGCAAGCCTTCGGCGAGAAAAAGACCCTGGCGCTGCCGCTGTTTGCGCTGGCTGAGTTTAAGCAGTTCTTTTACTTGGGGATGCTGCCGTGAAGTGATCACCCTGGTCATCTCCTTTCCCCCGGAATCCTAAAGGAAAAGCGCCCACTGGCGCTCCCTATCTGTTTACGGTTACCTGTTCTACCAGTTGGCTGAAACCGGAGGCGTCGTTGATGGCCAGGTCCGCCAACATCTTGCGGTTGATGCTGATTCCGGATTCCTTGATGCCATGCATTAGCTGGCTGTACGTGGTGCCGTTGTTGCGGGCGGCGGCGTTTATCCTAGCAATCCACAGTTTGCGAAAATCCCGTTTGCGGTTGCGGCGGTCCCGGTAGGCGTATGCCTGAGATTTGAGGAGCTGCTCGCTGGCCCGGCGAAAGGTGCGGCTCTTTTCGCCGAAATATCCCTTCGCCAGTTTCAGGGTTTTTTTATGGCGTTGACGGGTCTGCACACCCGGTTTGATTCTTGGCATATCTAAAAGGCCTCCTTAATGTTTAGTAGGGCAGCATGCGCTTTACATTTCTCTGATCGGACTTGGCCACCAGGGCGTTTTTCCGCAGATTGCGCTTGCGTTTAGCAGATTTTTTCGTGAGGATGTGGCTGGTATAAGCATGAGTGCGCTTAAATTTGCCGGTTCCCGTCTTCCGAAAGCGTTTGGCTGCTCCGCGATGGGTCTTTATTTTAGGCACGTCTCTTCCTCCTAGACTATTGACTTTGTTTCGGCGATAAGATCATTATCATGTTGCGGCCTTCAAGACGGCCGGGTTTCTCTACCGAGGCCAGTTCGGCGACGTCGGCGGCAAAGCGCTCACAAAGGGCCCGGCCCAGTTCGGGATGGGTGACTTGGCGCCCGCGAAACCGCACGTTGACCTTTACTTTGTTCTTTTCATTCAAGAATTTAATGGCGTTCCGCAGCTTTACCTGGTAGTCGTGTTCTTCCGTCTGAGGCCTGAGCTGCACTTCTTTTATCGTGATGACGTGTTGTTTTTTTCGGGATTCCTTGTCCCGCTTGCTCTGCTCATATTTGAACCGGCCGTAGTCCATGAGCTTGCACACAGGCGGCCGCGCCTGGGGGGCTACGTTGACCAAGTCCAAACTCCTCTCCCTGGCCAAATCCAGCGCTTTGCCGAGAGCTACGATCCCCAGTTGTTCGCCGGTCTCGCTGACCAGGCGAACCTCCCGCGCCCGAATGGCCTCATTGAGCATTAAGTCTTTGCTAATAACCTAACACCTCCAATAATAATTAATGGGCAGGTAGACTACCTGCCCAAAACAAATACCAGCCAAGGTTTTGTCTTTAACCCCGGTAACAACCTGCTTGTTAAGGCGTCATAAGGGGTGAGAAGCCAGGTAGGCTCTGCTTGATTTACTCAACTGATTTTACCCCACTTGCCCGGTGATGTCAATTTTTTTCCGGTTTTGAGTTGACGCCTGTGATACTCGCGTCTTTGAAAATGTCACTATCATTCTTTTTCCTCAGGGGCATCTTGTCTAGTGCCCTACTCCTGGGTCCAAACCCTGTTCTTGAACAGCTTGGAAATAAGTGTTTTTGCTTATTCCATAAATCCCGGGAAACTTTTCTTTTTCCTGGAATTTGTTTCGGGCTTCTTCTTCAATTTTATCGATAATAGTCTGATCAGTCTTGGCCGTAAATTCACGTTGAGCAAGAATTACTTCTATAAACATCATTTCGGTGATAGTCTCCGGTTCACCGACTTTCATTGCCATGTACTTTTCCAGAAGACCTAGCCCCGCTCCATCCCTGCTTACTAATTCCCGCAAGCCGTTAAATTCCTCATAGATTTTTGTGAATCCTTGCCTATACGTTTCGAAAACTAACAAATCCGCCCGCATTGGATAGGCGAGAACTGTGTCGATCAAAGCTTCCGTTGACATACCCCGAAGGATCTCTTCAGGTATCTGACATGCATCTAGTCTTTCTTGGCGGCTTAGAGCACTCCACTCCGGACTATCAGCAGCATAGGGATATTCATAGGTGCTGTTATTTCCATGTGCAAATACCTGCGAGATTAAAATGATCCCAATTGCACCCAACACCATGAGTATCACCTTTTTGGTCACCGTTATCATTCCTTTCATATCTTGTAAACATTGGTTCTGGGGAAATGTTAGGCGAAACGCAATCATTATTCGATAGGGGGGATATTAGGGTTCAGTCTCCAAAATGTCACAGGATACCCCGGTTCATAATATGGACAGTCATCGAATAAGTGACTGATTAGGCCCGCTGGGCCCCATTTTGAAGTTACTGCTACTGATTGATTGAGTACATATGTCACAATTCCGGAGTGTTCCCAGCCCGGTGCTGGGTAAAATATTTTATCTTGATTTTGGGGACCAATTTTTTTTAAGTAACTACCATCATTCATATATCCTTTATTAGAACTATTCCATGGATATGGCATCCAAACAGTGTTATTGGGAGAGGTGCTAAACCAAGCATAAGAGTGGCAATTGTATTTTATTGTTGCTGTTCGAATGATCGTTACATTTGGATAGGCGGCTTTTACTTCACTATCGTACAATCTCTTTTCTGCATCTGTAATATCCCCAATATAATGTTTTGTACTAATTGAGGTTCCAGCCGGCGTTTCTACTGTTCCAGTGGTGTAGGGCCATTCGGCATCTAATCTAAACATCCCATGCTCATCAGTTGCTTCAAAATATGTGTAAACACTTCTTGAGTAAATATTCTTTAATTCAAGTTTTTCAAGCTGTTTGTTATAAGCTTCATCGTCAATATCCGAACACATGCCCTGAGGGGTCCCTGATAGTATTTCTGGTTGGGCTAAAAGAATTTCAATGAATTGCATATCAAAC
>DGZR01000029.1:13372-13718 GCA_002397155.1 Firmicutes bacterium UBA4975
ACTAAGAATTCCTTCAGGTATCTGGCAGGCATCTACCCTTTGCTGTCGACTCATAGCTTTCCATTCCAAACTGTCTTCCTTTTGCGGGTACCTATAGGGTGTAAGGTCACTGGCACCAGCGTAAACGAATGAAAGAGAGCCAAGTAAAGTCAAAAGAAACACCATTGTGAAGAGTCGTCTCAGTTTTGGCACTCCTACCCCTCCCATAATTTTGATGTCAAGACCATATTATAATATTACTACATCATAACCACATTATCAAGAGTGGTTAGAATAATGGTCGTGTCAAGTTACTGTAGGTTTTTTTGAAGAACCTCTTTCGGTCCTAAACTGCTGTAATGCTATT
>DGZR01000031.1 GCA_002397155.1 Firmicutes bacterium UBA4975
GCAAGAGTCCGTCCCGTCGGGACTGGCCCCCAAAAAAGGGAGCAAGGGCCGTCCCTTAAAGGGTGAGTTCGTAAATGCGGAAGCGGCGGTATTCCTTGCCCCCCGACCCCAGGGCGTCGTTGTAGATTTTGACGTTGAACTCGTGAATGCTGCTGGCGTCGCCGCCGGTATAGCCCAGTTTTTTCGCCGCCTCGATGCTGTACCGGTAGAGAGCGGCGGAAACTCCTTTGCGGTGGTACTCGGGAATGACCATGAGGGCAAAGAGCCGGGCTAGCCGGACCTTGTTCTTAAAATAGAGGAATTTAGCCCAGCCCAGGGGAAAGAGCTTGCCGTTCATGCGCCTGATCACCTGGTTGTAGTCCGGGAGGGCGATGGAAAGGCCGATGGGCTCGCCGTCCTCGGCTTCGGCGATGTAGATCAGCTCGGGCACGACCAGGGGCAGGAGCTTTTTCACCTCGGCCCGGACTTCTTCCAAACTGGGGGAGATCATGTCCGGCCATTCATCGGGAGTGGACTTGTCAGTGATGTGCTTGATGGCCAGGATTTCCGCCTCAATATTTTTCATGTCGACGGGGCGCACGGTGAACTTGTAGCGTTTTTGCGCCAGTTCCACCCCCCTGACCAACTTTTCCGGGATTTCGTCCAGGCTGAACCAAAAGCCCAACCGGTCAAACTGCTTGGTAAAGCCGTATTTAACGAAAAAGTCCTGGTACCAGGACGGATTGTAACTGGCCAAGAGAGCGGGAGGGCCGTCAAAGCCGTCTACCAAGAGGCCCCGGTAGTCGTCGCCATTGCTGGGGGATTGAGGGCCGGTGACCTTGGCCGCGCCGTGGGCCCGCAGAAAATCCAGGGCGGCGTCAAAAAGCGCTTCCGCCACTTTGTAGTCTTGAATGGACTCAAAAAGGGTGATGTAGCCCAGGTTCTGGTTCTTTGCCTTGTTGAGCAGGGTATCGATGCCGCAGCCGATGCGGCCGACAATCTTGCCCCCTTGGCGGGCCAAGAAGTAACAGTTGGGTCCCAAGCGCAGCAAGGCATTGTGCTTGGGGCTGAGGGTTTTCAGCATGTCCGAGTGCAGCGGGGGAACCCAGTGGGGGTCATCTTTGTACAGCTGCCAGACCAGGTCGACAAAGGCCCGGCGTTCCTTGGCTGTTGTTACTGGGACGATTTCCAGCATAGTGATCATCTCCCTAAAGTATGAATAAGTGCCCTTACTCTATTCGACATATTTCCCGGGGAATCCTCCCTTTTCCCGGAATGACAAGGGAGTTCGCCCTGGACCGATGAAAAGTAAAAAAACCCGCCCCGGCGGGTCTTTTGCTACCTGTGCCTGCTGCCCGGCCGATCAATGGCAATCCCCTCTTGGCAGAGAGGGCAGTCCGCCCGGGTCCAGGTTTGGGGTTTTAGCTGGTAGAGGGAGTGACAGGGAACGCCAAAATCTAAGGCACCGGCGGTGCGGTCAGCCAAGAGGGCCACTGCCACTACCCGGGCGCCGCTGCCCGCCAGCAACCTGATAACTTCCTGGGCGGAGCCGCCGGTAGTGGACACGTCCTCGGCCACCAGCACCCTCTCCCCGGGCTGGACGGTAAAACCTCGGCGCAGGGTCATGACGTCTTCGCTCCTCTCAGTGAAGATGGCCCTGCAGCCCAGGGTCAGGCCCAGTTGGTACGCCCAGGTGATCCCCCCCATGGCCGGCCCCACCACCAGGTCGATGGGCTGGCCCGCCAGCTTTTGCGCCATCCCTTCAGCCAGTTCCTGGGCCAGGCGGGGGTGCTGCAGGACCAGGGCGCACTGGAGGTAGGTGTCGCTGTGCAGTCCCGAGGTGAGGAGAAAATGGCCCCGTTGCAGGGCACCCTTTTCCAAAAAGATCTTTTCAATATCCAAGGTCTATCCCTCCAATTCGGCGATGATCGCCCGGGCGGCCTCGGCCGGGTCGGGGGCACCGGTAATGGGCCGGCCCACCACGATGTGAGTGGCCCCGGCCCGGGCAGCCTGGCCCGGGGTCATTACCCGCTTTTGGTCCCCTGCCGGGCTGCCCTGGGGCCGGATACCCGGAGTGACCCGCAAAAAGCCCGGGGGCAGGTCCGCCAGGTTTTCCAGATCGGAAGGGGCCGAAACCAAGCCGTGGCAGCCGGTCTCCCGGGCCAGCCGGGCCATCCTTGCCACCTGCTCCTTTACCCCCCTGGCAATGCCGATTTCCCCCAGCCCGTCCTGGTCCAAGCTGGTCAGCACCGTCACCGCCAGCAGCTTGGTCTCCCCGCAGGCCTCGCGGCAGGCCCGGAGCATCTCCCGGCCCCCGGCGGCGTGAACCGTGCACAGGTCGACACCCCAGCGGGCGGCGGCCGCCACCGCTCCCGCCGCTGTGTTGGGGATGTCATGAAATTTCAGGTCGAGAAAAACCTTCTTGCCCTGCTCTTTTAGCCAGGCCAAAATCGGCGGGCCCTGGGCGGTAAAGAGTTCCAAACCAACTTTGTAAAAGCCCACACTCTCCCCCAGCTCCCCTACCCAGGCATGAGCCCGGGCCTTCTCCTTTGTGTCCAAAGCGATTATGAGTTCGGTCATACTTCCCTCCCCCGGTGGGCTTCTCCCACCAGTTCGCTGACGGTAGTGTCATTTGTGACCAGCCAGTCCGCCAGGCCCCGGACCAATTGGGGCAGCACCAGGGGATTGGCAAAAGCCGCGCTCCCCACCTGGAGGGCGGCCGCGCCTGCCAGCAAAAACTCCAGAGCGTCCTCGACCCCGGCGATGCCGCCGCAGCCAATTATCGGGATGGAGACCGCCCGGTAAGCCTGCCAGACCTGGTAAAGAGCCACGGGTTTTATCGCCGGGCCCGACAGGCCCCCGCTTATGTTGCCCAAGAGAGGCCGCCGCTTCTTGCTGTCGATAGCCAGGCCCCGCAGGGTGTTGATCAGGGTTAGCGCCCGGGCCCCGGCCGCCTGGGCGGCAAGAGCCGGTTCTACGATATCGGCCAGGTTTGGGGTGAGTTTCACTACCAAGGGCAGGGGGCAGACCTCCCCCACCCGGGAAACCAGGGCGTAGACCAGGTCGGGGTCGACGCCAAAGGCGATTCCCCCTTCCCGGACGTTGGGGCAGGAGAGATTCAGCTCCAGGCCCAACAAGTCCTGGTCGGCCAGGGCCTCGGCTACCCGAGCATACTCCTCGGGAGTGCGGCCGGCCACGTTGACCAGGATGGGGACCCCCTGCCCTTGGAGCCAGGGTAAGTCGTCTCTCAGAGCGCCTTCCAGGCCGCTGTTTTCTAAACCTATCGCGTTTAGCATACCCGCCGGAGTTTCGGCCAGCCGGGGGCCGGGATTGCCCCGCCGGGGCTCGGGGGTGACGGCCTTGGTCACCACCGCGCCAAGGGTATCCAGGGCAAAAAGTCGGCTATACTCCCGGCCCCAGCCGAAACAGCCCGAAGCCGGCATGAAGGGATTTTTCAGCCGGGCAAAGCCCAGGTCCGCTGCGGCTCGGTTCATGGAAAGACCACCTCCTGGGCGGCAAAGACCGGGCCGTCCCGGCAGACCCGGGCGTTGCCCTGCCTGGTGGGGACGACACAGCCGTTGCAGGCGCCGAGGCCGCAAGCCATTCGCGCCTCCAGGGCAAATTGCCCGGCCAAGCCCCGTTCCCGGAGCAGGGCCTGAAGCCCGGAGAGCATTGGCTCAGGCCCGCAGGCCGCCACCCACAGCCCCGGCACCAGGTTGGCCGCCGCATATTGAACCAGGTTGCCGGCAAATCCCCTGCTCCCGTCCTCAGTGGCCCAGCCCACCCCGACACCGGGGGGTAGGGCCAGGGTTTCCAGCCAGAGCTCCCTGGCGTTCGGCCCCCCCATGACAAAAGTGCACTCCCCCAGTTGCCGAGCCAAGAGGGTGAGGGCGGCAGCCCCTATCCCCCCTCCCAGCAGGAGGGGACGGCCTTTTTCCGGGGTAAAACCTCGGCCCAGGGGGCCGAGAATTGCCAAGGAGCTGCCCCGCTCTATCCCGGCCAGGGCCGCCGTTCCCGCCCCTAGGCGACGGATGACCAGGGTGATCGACTGCTCGTCCGCGTCGGCCACCGTAAAGGGGCGGCGCAGGCTAAAGCCGGGGACCTCCAGGTGGACAAATTGTCCCCCCCGAACCCCGGCCGCGATTTCAGGAACCAGCAGGTGTAATTTAAATATATCTTCGGTCAGAGGCAAATTATCCAGGACCAGGGCCCGTGTTTCGATCATCCTACTTGGGCCACGGGCAGGACTGCGGGCTCGGCGCCCACCCGGCCGTTGTGCATGACCACCCGGCCCCGGACTATGGTCAGGACGGGCAAGCCCGCCAGCCGCCAGCCGCTAAAGGGCGTGTTCCGGCTCTTGCCGACAAAATCTGCCGGGTTCACCCCTCCTTGAGAGGCGGGGTCGATGACAGTGAGATCGGCCTGTTCTCCCGCCGCCAGGGTCAATGGGCTCCGTCCCAGGATGCGGCGGGGACCATCGGTGAGTTTTTCTATGAGGGTGGCCAGGGGCAAGCGCCCGGTCTTAACTAGATTAGCATAGAGCAGGGGCCAGGCTATTTCCAAGCCGGCGATTCCCGCCGGCGCCGCTGCAAAGGTAGTCTTTTTTTCAAAATCCTGGTGAGGCGCGTGGTCGGTGGCGACAGCATCGATGGTGCCGTCCAAGAGCCCGGCCAGGAGGGCCTGGCAATCCTCCCTCCGGCGCAAAGGGGGATTGACCTTGGCCAGGGTGTTATACCCCTCACATTCCGCTTCGGTCAGCAAGAGGTGGTGAGGGGTGACGTCGGCGGTGACCTTGACGCCCCTTTCCTTGGCCCGGCGCACGGCGTCCACCGCCCCGGCAGTGCTGAGATGAGTGAGGTGGAGCCTGCAGCCGGTAGCCTTGGCCAGCACGATGTCTCGTTCCACCGCCGCCACTTCCGCCACCGGGTCCGCTCCTTTCAGGCCCAGCCTATCGGCTAGAGAACCGGCGTTCATCTCCCCGCCGGCACTGAGGGCCGAGTCCTCGGGATGGCTGACCAGGAGCAGGTCCCACTGGGCGGCGTAGCGGAAGGCGTTGTGGGCGATGCGGGCGTCTTGCACCCAGGCGCCGTCGTCGCTGAAGGCGACGGCGCCGGCCCGGGCCATAAGGCCCAGCTCGGCGATTTCCCGGCCTGCCCCCCCCTTGGTAATCGTCCCCAGGGGCAGCACCTCAACCCAGCCCTGGTCCCTGGCCTTTAGCTTGACCAGTTCAACTAAGAGAGGGGTGTCGATACTGGGGGTGGTATTGGGCATGGCGCAGATGGTGGTGAACCCGCCCCGGGCGGCGGCGGCGGTGCCGGTGGCGATTGTCTCCTTGCCCTCCTGGCCCGGCTCCCGCAAGTGGACGTGGAGGTCCACCAGCCCGGGCAGGATTTTTTTACCCCGCAAATCCACGATTTGACCGGGCCGGACTAAGTCCGGGCCCACTTCGGCGATGAGGCCGTCCCGAAGCCAAAGGTCTCCCAAGCGCTCTCCGTTGGCATCGGCCAGCACAGCGTTTTTCAACAGCAGTTCCATCAGTGCCCACCCCTTTCTTTTACCAGACTGAGGACGGCCATTCGCACTGCCACCCCATTGGTCACCTGATCGAGAATAGCGGAATTGGGTCCCTCGGCGGCCCGGCCGCTGATCTCCACTCCCCGGTTCATCGGGCCCGGGTGCAACAAAAGCAGGTCCCGGTTCAAGCGGTTCTGTTCAATCCCCCAAAAAGTAAAGTACTCCCGGGCTGAAGGAAAGAGCCCTTGCTCCTGGCGCTCCTTTTGAATGCGCAGGACATTGATGCAGTCCGCCCCTTCCAGGGCCCGGCCCAGATCGGTTTCGACCGTTACCGGCCAATCCCCGGGGTCGGGCAGCATGGTGGCGGGCCCGCAGACCACCACCCTGGCCCCCAGCTTGGTCAGCCCCCAGATGTTGGAGCGGGCCACCCGGCTGTGGAGAACGTCGCCGACTATCGCCACTTTCAACCCTTCGATTCGCCCCTTGTGCCGCCAAATGGTCAGCAGGTCCAGCAGGCCCTGGGTGGGGTGCTCGTGCCGGCCTTCACCGGCGTTGACCACCGCCGCCGCCACATTGTCCGCCACCAGCTTGACCGCTCCGGAAGTGTCGTGCCGGATGACCAGGCAGTCCACCGCCATGGCTTCGATGTTCCACACAGTATCGAGGAGGCTCTCCCCCTTGGCCAGGCTGGAACCCTGGTCGGCAAAGTTGATGACGTGGGCCCCCAGGTACTGGGCGGCCAGCTCAAAAGACATGCGGGTGCGGGTGCTGGGCTCAAAAAACAGGTTTGCCACCGTCCAGCCCCGGAGCTCTGTCCCGGCCTTTTCCCCCCGGTCCAGGCGCTCCCGGTAGTACTGGCCTCGCTTTAGTATTTCCCATAATTCGTCTGCATCCAGTCCTTCCAGGGTCAAAAGGTCCTTGCCCCAGGTCATCTCCCCACCCCCAATTTTTTTTAAAATAAAACCGGCCCTCTCCCAGGAGGCCGGTTCGGCAGGTTGAAAATAGCACTCAGCCGCTCCTTGCCAGCCTCACGGGACTGTCTTAAAGTCGGGCAAAATAAAAGCCTTGCACCGGTGAGGCGCAAAGGCAAGGGTACAAAAGCTATTCATTCCCCTTGGCGGCCTCACGGGACCGTTTTAAAGGTTTTTTTTATTGTAACCGATAAAACACAACTTGTAAAGGGACGTACCCTTCTGCCGCAAATTCGACAAACATTTTTTTGCCTGACTCTAGCCCAATCACTTGACCTTTGTCGATTACAAACAAGACCCCAATTTTTCAAGCAAACGAAACAGCGCAAGTTTTGGCCGGTATTCTACGTTTTTCCTTGGTTCAGCTATCTACCCTGGCGTAAATATTTTTTTTTATCATGGCTCATTTTCGCCATGCTTTAAGTTTTCTTTGTCCACACTCCCCGAAACCCCCGCGGACTTAATCTCCCCGTCCTTAATGGTGTAGAAGTAACTGGCTTGGGGCTCGTCGACATATTGCACCCGGATGGCCCATTCATCGTATGACAGGATGACGCTCAGATAGGAATGACCTACTTCAACGGCGAGAATCTCTTCCCGATCGTACCCCCGATCTTCAAGGTAGCTCCACATGAGTTCTTCGACCCTTTTGGTCCTGGCTGAAGAAACTAGAAACCCCGCTGCTATAGCAATGGCTAGCAAGCCCACAACGAGGAAAAACCAAAGTTTTTTCATTGCACCCTCCCTTCCTCCCCAAGGGGGAGGTCCCTTCCTCCCCAAGAGGGACGTACCCTTCTGCCGCAAATTCACCAAAAGCCGGGTTTCAAGATACCCAGTAACCCTAACCCTGCCTTGGCAAGTTTCTGCTTTAAAAAACTTTCTTAGGAAAAGACCCGGAATTAACATTATAATGTTATTGGATCTGGCCCGACCGGTCAACCTGTATTAATTTATAAAAAACTCGTTGCGGCGTCCATCTATCCGGCCAGTTCAATCGTATTACTAACGAAGGGAGGCAAGCGAATGTCGGAATCGTTGTTGCGTACGAGCAACGATATTTCAGAAATCTATCGCAGACACGCCAAAATGGTCTACCGTGTATGTTTCACCTACCTGAAAAACCCAGCTGACACCGACGACGCGGCTTCGGAAACCTTCACAAAGCTGATAAGGTCAGGTCGACAATTTGAAAGCGAAGAACACGAAAAGGCGTGGCTCATAAGGACAGCGACCAATGTCTGCAAGGACATCCTCAAGCACTGGTGGCGCAAGAACGCAAGTCTTGAAGACTACTGCGATAAGCTCTCGACAGATGATTCGATAGAAGTAGACCCAGTGATGGAAACAATCTGCCGCTTGCCTGATAAGTATAAGACGGTGATTTATCTTTTCTATTTTGAAGGCTACTCTTGTCCGGAGATTGCCAAGATGGTCGGTAAACCACAGCCAACTGTCCGCTACCACCTTCAGGCGGCAAGGAAAATCTTCAAAGAAAGGTTGGGTGATGATTTCGGTGAAGAATAAGAACATAGTTGATTCCTTCGATAAAATTCGGCCGGGGCAGGCAAGACTGGAACGTATCTTAAGTACCGCCTACAAATGGGCAGATTCCGGTGAGTCTTCCGTAGAAAATGTTTTAAGAAGGACAATCAAATGGAAACGGCTTGTTCCCCTTACCGCCTGCTTGGTTGGAGCCATTGCCCTGTCAACTTTCGCTCTTTCTATGGTGGCCGAGGCCAAGGAGTACAAAGAGGCCGTTTCCTTCTTTGGCGTAAACGAGTTGACCACCCACGGGCTGACCCGGGCTGAGATCAAGGAGGTCTACCGCGACATCACTACCGGCCGGTTTAGCAGCAATAAAACAGCGGAAATTCTTGATAAGCGGGTCGGCGGTTATGAAATAGCCCAGAACGTGTATTCGAAAAATGACCTGGAAAACCTATGGAATAGTCTAAAAAACGCTCATTTAGACAGCGCATATAGAATCGCCTACAATGAAGTCCTTGATTCGAACCTAGGGTTTGAGGTTTTACAGAGTTCTGATCTCAACAGGGTAGACAGCAACGGCCGAGTTATCTGGTCGGCGACTTTTGACAATCTGTACATCGATCGATATGTCGCCCATGGCGAGTACGTGGCGGTATACGGCTATGAACCGACCTGGTCTTCCGCAACCCCCACAATAGCCCGGGTGGGCCTGGTCAGGGCAGGTGACGGTGCGGTTCTTTGGGACGACAAGCTGCCGACAACGTTTAACTGGGTCTATGTAAAGGACGTAGTATTCGATGCCGATGAAATAACCGTTTTTGCGGAAGGTGATTTTAAAACGGCGATTATCCTAAAATACGATCAAGCCGGCCTGCGCACAGTCCTGGCCGAGAATATTTTCGGCGGCAATATCCGGCAAGTTGTAAATCTTAGCGACGGATACCTCGCCCGCCTGGGGACGGTTTCTGGTGAAGAGAGGCTGGTAAAAATCAGCTCCGACGGCACGCTCACCGATGTATTCGCCTACTCAGCTAACGACACAGAGTACTTCATCGTGGATATGGCGGATTTCGGCGGGCGGGTCTATTTAAGCACTTACGCCGTGCCGAAATTAAGAGAGGACGAAAGCAGTGCCGGGGGACGGGTTGAAATCGCGGCCATTCTCAATGAGATCTTTGAAAGTCAGGTTTGGGAGATCCCCACGGAAGAGCTAACAAAAAGAATGCGCGAACATTTTACTGCCGTCCTGCTTGTTTGCGATACAAACAGCGGCATTCCCCAAGAATTCTATTCCGTCAGCGGCTCCATCGG
>DGZR01000007.1:0-7570 GCA_002397155.1 Firmicutes bacterium UBA4975
GGCTACTTGACTTTTACCCTGCCTAGGGCCTAAAATGGGTAGCAATGGCGAAGAAGGGGACAGTAGGGTTGGCGGGCATTTCCAGAGACGCAGGCTTTAATGGTGAAAAGCGGCGAATGCCCCCGGCCGGAAGATCACCCCGGAGTTGGCTGCCTGAAAAAAAGTAGGGTGGCCCGCAGGGCAGGCGTTAAATGCTTTTTGAGCGACAGGCTTTTGCCTGTAAGCAGGGTGGTACCGCGGTAATTCGTCCCTGGGTTTTTCCAGACCCGGGGATTTTTGTTTACTTTAGAGCAGACTAAACCTTGGAAGAAAAGGGTGATCCCGTTGAAAAAATTTGCCGAACTATCTAAAGAGCCGGTGGCCCGGCGGGAAGAGGAGCTCTCCTCCTATTGGGATGAAATTGACCTCCTGGCTAAAAGCGTCAGCTTTCGCCAAGGGGCCCAACCCTTTGTTTTTTACGAAGGGCCCCCTACCGCCAATGGTCGTCCCGGCATTCACCACGTCATCTCCCGTACCCTGAAGGACTCGGTTTGCCGCTACAAGACGATGGAAGGCTTCCTGGTCAAGCGTAAAGCCGGCTGGGATACCCATGGCCTGCCGGTGGAGATCGAGGTGGAAAAGCAACTGGAACTGTCCAGCAAGCAGGACATCGAGGCTTACGGCATCGCCGCTTTTAACCAGAAATGCCGGGAATCGGTGTTTTCCTACGAGAAGGCCTGGCGGGAAATGACCCGGCAGATGGGCTACCTATTGGATCTGGAAAACCCCTACATCACTCTGGACAACGACTACATCGAATCGGTGTGGTGGCTGCTGGACCAGTTCTTCAAAAAAGGGTACATGTACGAGGGCCATAAAATCCTGCCCTACTGCCCCCGCTGCGGTACCGGCCTGGCTTCCCACGAAGTGGCCCAGGGTTACCAGGAGATCAAGTCCAACACTGTCACCGTGCTCTTCCGGCGCAAAGACGCCGAAGAATACTTCTTGGTCTGGACCACCACCCCTTGGACCCTGGCCGCCAACGTGGCCCTGGCCGTCCATCCCCAGGTGACCTATGTCCAGGTCCGCAAGGAGGGCAGGCTATACTGGCTGGCCCAGTCCTTGGCCGCCAAGGTGCTGGGGGAGGATTGCGAAGTTGTTCAGGCTCTGCCAGGACGTGAACTGGAGGGCATTGAATACCGCCAGCTTATGCCCTTTGTCTCGGTGGAGAAAAAGGCCTTTTTCGTCACCACTGCCGACTACGTCACCACCGAGGACGGCACCGGCATCGTGCATATCGCCCCTGCTTTTGGCGAGGACGACTACAACGTAGGGCTAAAGTACGACCTGCCGGTGCCCAATCCCGTGGATGAGGCGGGCCGGTACACCGCGACCCCCTGGGCCGGCAGCTTTGTCATCGACGCCGATGTGGAGATCATCAAGTGGCTGGCGGCGGAGGAAAAACTCTTTGCCAAGGAAAAGATGACCCATAATTACCCCCATTGTTGGCGCTGCACCACGCCGCTGCTGTACTATGCCAAGCCCGGTTGGTACATCGAGATGACCCGGCTGC
Source organism: Firmicutes bacterium UBA4975 (assembly GCA_002397155.1). Classification (GTDB taxonomy): domain Bacteria; phylum Bacillota; class Proteinivoracia; order UBA4975; family UBA4975; genus UBA4975. The sequence continues at coordinate 1,553 of DGZR01000007.1, forward strand.
GGGATAAGCTGATTGAAAATAACAACTCGGTGGAATGGTATCCTCCCTATGTGGGAGAAAAGCGCTTTGGCAACTGGCTGGAAAACCTCAACGACTGGGCCCTTTCCCGCACCCGCTACTGGGGCACTCCCCTCAATATCTGGCGCTGCCCCTGCGGGCACACCGAATCAGTGGGCTCTCGGGCCGAGCTGGCCCGGCTGGCGCTGGAACCCGTCGACGAGACCCTGGACCTGCACCGGCCCTACATCGACCAGGTGCACCTCCGCTGTTCCCAGTGCGGAGGAGAGATGACTCGGGTGAGCGAGGTCATCGACTGCTGGTTTGACAGCGGGGCCATGCCCTTTGCCCAGTACCACTATCCCTTTGAAAACCTGGAGCTCTTCAATGAGCAATTTCCGGCGGACTTCATCAGCGAGGCCATCGACCAGACCCGGGGCTGGTTCTACTCCCTCCTGGCCATCTCCACTTTTATCAAGGGGGTTTCTCCCTATAAGAGGGTGCTGGTCAACGACCTGATTTTGGACAAAGAGGGAAAGAAGATGTCCAAGTCCCGGGGCAATACCGCCGACCCCTTTGAACTCTTTGCCAAGTACGGGGCCGACGCCGTGCGCTGGTACTTGATCGAGGTCTCCCCGGTGTGGCTGCCCACCCGCTTTGACCCGGACGGCGTTTTAGAGGTCCAGGGTCGGTTTTTCGGGACCCTGCGCAATGTCTACGCCTTCTTTTCCCTGTATGCCAACACCGATGAACTGGACCCCCGGGAGTTTTTCGTGCCGGTAAAGGAGCGTCCCGAGCTTGACCGCTGGATTCTATCCAAGCTAAACAACCTGGTCCTCACGGTGCGGGAGGCCATGGACGCCTATGACCTGACCCGCGGGGTGCGGGCTATCCAGGACTTTACCGTGGAGGACCTGTCTAATTGGTATATCCGCCGGGCCCGCCGCCGTTTTTGGGCCTCGACCCTGGACGACGATAAAAGGGCGGTGTATAACACAACCCATGAAGTGTTAAGGACTTTGGCTCTGCTCATCGCCCCCTTCGCCCCCTTCAGCGCCGAAGAATTGCACCTGAAACTGACGGAGGGGGAAGAGTCGGTGCACTTGGCGGCTTTCCCCCAAGCCGACAAAGAGGCCATCGACAAAGGGGTGGAGGAGCGCATGGACCTGGCCCGGAGCCTGGTGGGCCTGGGACGGGCCGCCCGGGAACAGGTGAAGGTCAAAGTCCGCCAGCCCCTGCAAAAAATCCTGGTGGATGGCAGGCACCGGGCCCTTTTGGCGGACTTGGTTCCCTTGATCCAGGAAGAACTAAACGTCAAAGAGGTGGAGTACGTGGCCGACCGGAGCCGCTACATGGAATACCGGCTCAAGCCCAATTTTCCCGTGGCCGGTCCCGCCCTGGGCGCCAAGATAAAGGAGTTTGGCGGTGCCCTGGCCCGCCTGGACGCCGCCCAGGTCGCCCCCCGGCTGGAAGCGGGGGAGGAAGTAGCGGTCACCCTGCAGGGGGAGGAGACCCTGGTGGGCCGGGACTTAGTGGAAGTGGTCATCGCTGCCCGGGCGGGCTTCACCGTGGAGATGGAGAACGGCCTCTACGTCATCTTAGACACCACCCTCACCCGGGACTTGATCGACGAGGGCCTGGCCCGGGAGTTTGTCTCCAAGGTCCAGCAACTGCGGAAGCGCCTGGATTACCAGGTCGCCGACCGGATCCGCATCGTCTACGACAGCGACGACGAAGTGGCGGGAGCGGTGGCCGCCTTTGCCGACTATATCCGCAAAGAGACCCTGGCTCTCAGCGTCGAAAGGGTGCAGGACCCCGGTCTAGAACGTCATAACCTCAACGAACATCCCACCGGCATAATGACCGAAAGGGTGTAACCGCCGTCTCACGGGAAATGTTCAAAATGACATTTGCCCCGTCCCTTCCCACTGCCTTTTTGAATAACCTACAGCAGTGAAAAAGGGGAGGGACTAGGCAAAATGGCGAACCGTTTAGCGGAAGTAAAAAAAACACCCCGGCAGAAAGTCGGAGCCACTCTCAGCCGGAAATCAATTAAGACCGGCGGCAAGTGCCGGCCGTGAACTAAGCCTGCGCGTTCCTGAGGAACGCTTCGACGCCATGATGGAGGAGACGAATGGGTAAAGACTACTTTTGCGGCCGGGAGGACCTGGCCGGGGCGGGGGAGCTGCTGCCCAAGGACCTTGCCCTGCGCTGGTTTTCCCGGCTGGATTCCACCAACGAGCTGGCCGTAAAAGAAGACTGGCCCTCGGGAACGGTGATCGCCGCCGACGAGCAAGACCGGGGCCGGGGCCGCTTGGGGAGGGCCTGGCAGTCCCCCTCCGGACTCAACTTGTACTTCAGCTTGGTCTTTTTTCCCTCCCTTTCCCCTTGCCACTGGCCGGGTTTTCCCCTGGCGGTGGGAGCGGCCTTAGCGGACGCCCTTTCTCCCCTGGCACCCGGCCTGGGCCTGAAATGGCCCAATGACCTGCTGGTGCCGGGGGGAAAATTAGGGGGAATTCTCCTGGAAACAGCGGGGGGTAAACTGGTGGCCGGAGTAGGGCTCAACGTCAATCAGACCGCCTTTCCCCCGGAGCTGAGCGCCAGTTCTCTCGCCCTCTTGTCCGGTTGTCCTTGGTGCCGGGACCGTCTCTTGGCGGTGCTGGCGCCCGCTGTCCTGGCGGGGCTTCGGGCCTGGGATGGGGGCCGGACCCGGGAGGTCTTGGCCCGGTGGCGCCGATTCGACATCCTCTGGGGCAAGAGGGTGGCGGCCAGGCGGGGCGGGGAGCTGATCGAAGGCCGGGTCCTGGCGATAGATGACGAAGGGCGCTTGATTCTGGAAGACGATCGGGGGGGTCGCCAGTGCCTGGCCAGCGGCGAAGTAACCCTCCGAAGGTAAAATGGCAGAAAATAGCGGCAAAAAGGGCTTGTCCTCTTTGCCGCTTTAAATTTATAATAAAATCAGGTTTCCTGGCCGGATTGGACAGAAAAAGCAGGAATGACGGGTTAATTGTCGAATGTAGGTATTGCTGAGTACTACCGAGGGGGATGAACCACTTGATTTTGTTTAGCCATGTAAACTACTCGTACCAGAAGGGTACCAGCGCCCTGAAAGACATCAGTTTCCATATCAGTAAAGGGGAATTTGCCTTTCTTGTTGGCGCCAGCGGCGCCGGCAAGACCTCTATTTTAAAGTTGATCTTTCGGGAAACGGTGGCGGGCACAGGCCGGGTGGCTGTTTTGGGCCGCGACTTGACCCGCATGCGGCGGCGGGAGGTCCCCTACCTTCGCCGCCAAATTGGCGTTGTTTACCAAGACTTTCGTCTCCTGCCCGAGAAAACCGTAGCGGAGAACGTTGCCTTTGCCCTGGAAGTGATAGAGGCCGGAGCCAAGGAAGTAAAGCGCCAGGTGCCCCGAGTCCTCAACTTGGTGGGCTTGGGGGACAAAGGGGAGCGCTATCCCCACCAGCTTTCCGGGGGCGAACAGCAGCGGGTGGCCCTGGCCCGGGCCCTGGTCAATAATCCTCCCCTGCTCATCTGCGACGAGCCTACCGGCAATCTCGATCCGGACACATCCTGGCAGATCATAAGCCTGCTCAACCAGATCAACCTATTGGGCACCACTGTGCTGATCGCCACCCACGATAAAGATGTGGTAGACAGGATGAACCGCCGGGTCATTGAGCTTCAGGTCGGACGACTGGTCCGAGACGACAGCAAAGGGGTATACAGCCATGAAGCTTAAAAACCTTTCTTACTATGTCAAGGAAGCGGCGACGGGTATCTGGCGCAACCGCCTAATGAGCTTGGCCTCAGTGATTGTTGTCGTCCTCACCCTGCTCATCCTCGGCGCCTTTACTCTCATAAACCTGAATATCCAGGCCGTCACCGACGAAATAAAGGGCCAGGTCGAAGTGGTGGCCTACTTGGAAGAAGAGGCGGAAACGTACGAAGAAGTGGGGCGCCTGCGGGAAGAGTTGCGCGGACTTGAGGGGGTGCAGCAGGTGACCTTCGTCTCTCGGGACGAGGCCCTGGAGAGACTGCGGGAGCGCCTGGGGGATAAGGCAGGCATCACCGAGGGTCTTGAGCGCAATCCCCTGCCGGCCAGCTTTGAAATCCGGCCCCAGGACCCGGAACACACCGCCATCTTGGCTGAAGCAATATCTCAATTGGAAGGCATTGAGTCAGTAGATTACGGGCAGCAGTTAGTAGAACAACTCCTGGCCTTTAGCCGCAGCGTCGAGCTATTCAGCTACACGGTGATCGTCTTTTTGGGCGTGATCTCCCTTTTCCTCATCGCCAACACAATCAAGCTCACGGTCTATTCTCGGCGGCGCCAGATTGGCATCATGAAATTCGTGGGCGCCACCGACTGGTTTATTCGCTGGCCCTTCATCCTGGAGGGGATTTTCCTGGGGCTTTTTGGCGCTCTTTTCACTTACCTGCTCCTCCTGGCGGGCTATGGCATCCTCTATCATCGGGCCAGCGCCTGGCTGTACCAAAACTTCCTCTCCGTTCAAATGGTGGTTCCCGAGCTTGCCGGGCGGGAGCTGCTCAAGTTTTTGTTTGTTACCGGTGCCGGCATCGGCGCTGTAGGCAGCGCCATTTCCCTGCGCAGGTTTCTCAAGGTCTAACACTGGAGGTGGGGTAATGAACCTCAAAAAAAGCTACAAAGCGCTGATCATTGTCCTGGTGGCTGTTTTGGCCCTGGGCGCTGTGCTGCCTGCATTTGCCGATAGCGGCGGCATCGACGATTACTTTGACGACCTGGACTCAATTAGAGAACAGTTAGAACAGATGAAGAAAAACCGCAACAAGACGGCGTCTGAACTCGACCGTTTGCGCTCTCTTCTCGACGCTCTTGATCGGGATATGTATAAGACCGAACAGGAGCTGGACAGTCTGGCCCGCAAGATAAGCCAGTTGGAAGAAGAGATAGCGGTTCAAGAAGAGCGGATCGCCGACGTCGAGGCCTCTATAGCCGAGACGGAGGAGCGCCTGGCGGTGCAGGTTGGCTATTTAGAACAGCGGCTTTGCGCTATGTACAAAAACGGCGCTGTCAGTTACTTAGAAGTGCTGTTTTCCGCCTCCAGTTTCTCCGACTTCCTTTCCCGCTTTGGCTTTCTCCAGCGGCTGATTGAAAGCGATACCGAACTGGTAGCAGAGATTGAAGGGACCAAGGCTTCTTTACAAGTAAACAGAGATATCCTGGCCGCCGAACTCGGCCGCCAGCTCCTGCGCCGAGAAGAACTGGAGGCCTCCCAGGTCAAGGCCGAGGGTAAGAGAGCCTATCTCAGGGCCCAGGCCAGTTTGCAAGAAGAGCTGAAGGATGAAGTCCAGGCCGAATTAAACAAGCAGAATAAGGGTATCGCTTCCTTAGAAGCGGACATGAAGTCTATCGAGGCGGAAATCAAGAGATTATTGGAACTGGAACGGGTTCGGGCTGGGGAGCCTCCCTCTTTCTTTACCTGGCCCGTTGCCGGATTTGACCGCATACCGTATAATATCACCAGTGATTTCGGTTGGAGAACCCATCCCATAACCGGCCTCAGAAATTACCACCCCGGCGTAGACATCGCCCGTCTCAACCGCCAGGGCCAGAGCATCGGGGGGCGGCCCATCCTGGCGGCCGCCAGCGGCACGGTGGACTTTGTCCGGAGCTATGACGGCGGCGGCTACGGCATCTATGTCATCGTCAGCCACGGCGGCGGCTACCAAACGCTTTACGCCCACATGCGCAAGGCTACCGTAAAGGTCGGGGACGTGGTCACCATGGGCCAGCAGATCGGCATCGTGGGAACAACCGGCTCCAGCACCGGCAATCACCTGCACTTCGAAGTCTGGGTAATGGGCGAAAAGAAAAATCCCCTGGGCTTTGAGTACAAGTAATTACCGGCTAGTCTTTTGAATATACTTTAGATGATGCCTGCAACACCGGCCATCTCTGAGGGGATGGCCCTTTCACATTCAGGAAGGATGTGGGCCAATGAACAAACGGGTGCTGAGGGTCCTGGCAGCGGTGCTG
>DGZR01000007.1:7908-8792 GCA_002397155.1 Firmicutes bacterium UBA4975
GATTATCGAGGGGGCCCTCTACGGCTTAGTTGACAGCCTGCAGGACCCCTACAGCGAGTACCTTTCCGTCGATGATCTTTTGGAGATGCAAATTCAACTGGGCCACGACTACCAGGGAATCGGCGTCGAGGTCACTTTGGAAAACAATCGGGTCACCATTATCGTGCCCTACGCCGGGTCCCCCGCCCAAGAAGCCGGGCTCCTGCCCGGCGATCAGATTGTCGAGGTAAACGGGGTCAACATCGAGGGTCTGCCTCTCACCGAGGCGGTCAAGGACATCCGGGGTGCCGCCGGTACCGAGGTGACCCTGGGTATAATTAGAGAAGGTTTGCCCAGTATCTTCCCCGTCACCCTGGTGCGGGCCACCATCGAGCGAAGCACGGTTGTCACCGCCATGCACCCCGGGGGCATCGGCTATCTCTCCCTGTCCCAATTTGCCGACGCCTCGGGCGCCGAGTTTGCCCAGGGCATTCGGGAACTAAAAAAACAGGGCATGAAGGGCCTGATCCTGGACCTGCGGGACAATCCCGGGGGCTACCTGGATGTGGCTGCTGAAATCGGCCGCCAACTGGTGCCCAAGGGCCTGATCGTATACACCGAGGACCGCAACGGCAAGCGGACGGGAGAATACACTTCTACCCTGCGGGACAGAGGTTACCCCCTGGTGGTTCTGGTCAATGAGAACAGTGCCAGCGCTTCCGAGATTATCGCTGGCGCCCTGCAGGACAACGATGTGCCCGTGGTGGGGACCACCAGCTACGGAAAGGGCACCGTGCAAAGTTCGTACCAATTGGGGGACGGCTCCTATGTAAAACTCACCACCAATAAGTTTTTCACCCCCAAGGGCAAGGAAATTCAAGACCACGGCGTCACCCCCGATTATC
>DGZR01000021.1:0-754 GCA_002397155.1 Firmicutes bacterium UBA4975
CCCCGTACCTAGTGGAGCTGAAGACTGAGTTTACCAGAGATAGACGAGGCTTACAAAAAAGATGCCAAAGCGTTTGACTGCCCAGAATAACATTAAGTTTTTGTTTTCGTTCCCTCAGCACGGACACTTCATTGGGATGGGAATGGAATAACTTTAGAGTGTGTCACTAACCTGTCCCCCTGACACACTCGCTTCGTTTAGCAACTTCCTCATTACAATCCAATCATCAAGGGTTCTAACTTTTTCAAAACCCCGTTGTTCGTACATAGATACGAAACCGTGATACTTACGACACTCAGACTGCCCTCCAATTTGAGGATAGGCTTCAATTGCTGTAAAGTCCCGGGATTTTGCGTCCAGGATACAGAAGTCCAAAAGCGCCGAAGCTATGCCTTGCCTGCGGCAGGGGCGGCTCACGGCAAAGCAAACGATAGATAGGGTTCTATCCGGATCGTTTTCCGCCCATAGGTCTTTTCGTTCAATCAGGCGCGGATAATTTCTTTTTTCATTTGCCGCACACCACCCAACCGGGACTCCATCCTGGTATGCCAAGTATCCCTTTATGCGACCACTGGCCACATACTCGTGAGCCATCTTGGCGCTGTCCAGCGTGTCGATAATCTCAGCGTTTTCTTTGTACCAAGCATTGTCCAGAAGGTAATGAAGGCAATAGCAGTAGCTCCACTCGTCGTCTGCGTAACTGTTGGTGTCAGAAAAAAAACAGATATAGTCGTCGACGAGTTCAGGCGTTAGA
>DGZR01000021.1:1056-1559 GCA_002397155.1 Firmicutes bacterium UBA4975
CGGCCGCAGTGTGTCAGGAGCCTGTCCCCCTGACACATGGGGCCAGGAATTGGCCGGTGTAGGACTTGGGATTCTGCGCCACTTCTTCGGGGGTGCCGGTGGCGATGACCTGGCCGCCGGCGTCTCCTCCTTCTGGCCCCAAGTCGATTACGTAGTCTGCTGTCTTAATGACGTCCAAGTTGTGCTCGATCACTACTACTGTCGAGCCCTCGTCGACCAGGCGGTTGAGGACCTGGAGCAGGCGGTTGACGTCGTCGATGTGCAGGCCGGTGGTGGGTTCGTCCAGGATGTAGAGGGTGCCCCCGTTGGAGCGGCGGCTGAGCTCGGTGGCCAGCTTGACCCGCTGGGCCTCGCCCCCGGAAAGGGTGGTGGCGGGCTGGCCCAGGCGGATGTAGCCCAGGCCCACGTCAAAGATTGTCTGGAGTTTGCGCTGAATGCGGGGAATGTTGGCGAAGAACTCCAGGGCCTCTTCCACCTGCATGTCCAGGACATCGGCGATGGAC
>DGZR01000021.1:1715-3724 GCA_002397155.1 Firmicutes bacterium UBA4975
ACCTGCATGTCCAGGACATCGGCGATGGACTTGCCCTTGAACTTGACCTGCAGGGTCTCCCGGTTGTAGCGGGCGCTGTGGCAGACTTCACAGGGCACGTAGACATCGGGCAAAAAGTGCATCTCGATCTTGACGATGCCGTCCCCCTTGCAGGCCTCGCACCGCCCTCCCCGCACGTTAAAGCTGAAGCGTCCCGGCCGGTACCCCCGGGCTTTGGCCTCGGGGGTCTCTGCGTAAAGAGCGCGGATGTAGTCAAAGAGGCCGGTGTAAGTGGCCGGGTTGGAACGAGGGGTGCGGCCAATTGGCGATTGGTCGATGTCTATTACTTTGTTTATGAGCTCGATCCCTTCGATGCTGTCGTGGCGGCCGGGCTTGGTCCTGGCCCGGGACACTTTCTGGGCCAGGCCCTTGTACAGCACCTCGTTGACCAAGGTGCTCTTGCCCGAGCCGGAAACGCCGGTGATGCAGATAAATTGATTCAGGGGGAAGTGGACATCCAGGGACTTGAGGTTGTTTTCCCGGGCCCCCCGGACGGTGACAACTTGGCCGCTGCCGGGTCTTCTTTTTTCCGGGGTGGGGATAAAGCGGGCACCGCTGACATACAGGCCGGTGATGGACCTAGGTGCTTGGGCGATATCCTCCAGCTTGCCCTGGGCCACGATTTCACCGCCGGCGGCGCCGGCCCCAGGGCCGATGTCCACAATCCAATCGGCGGCATTCATGGTGTCGGCGTCGTGCTCGACGACGATCAGGGTGTTGCCCAAGTCCCGTAGATTCTTGAGGGTCCTCAAGAGGCGGGCGTTATCCCGCTGGTGCAGGCCGATACTGGGTTCGTCCAGAATGTAGACGACGCCGGTGAGGCCGGAGCCGATCTGAGTGGCCAGGCGGATGCGCTGGGCCTCGCCGCCGGATAGGGTACCGGCAGCTCGATCCAGAGTCAGGTAGTCCAGCCCCACGTCCAGCAAAAAACCCAGGCGTTCGTTGATCTCTTTGAGGACCAGGCGGGCGATGAGCTGTTCCCTTTCCGTCAGTTCCAGGGCGGCGAAAAATTCCCGGGCCCTGCCCACGGTGAGAGCGGTCACTTCGGCGATGTTCTTGCCCCCCACCAACACGGAAAGACTTTCCGGCTTAAGGCGGCGTCCGTCGCAGACCGGGCAAGGACGCTGGCTCATGAACTGCTCCATGAATTCCCGCACGTCGTCGGAGGTGGTTTCCCGGTAGCGAAATTTGAGCCAGTTTACCGCTCCCCGGTAGCGGGCTTGGTAAGTGCGGGCGGCCACTTTGCGATTGGGCCGGTAAGTGACGGTGTATGTGCCCTCGGTGCCATTGAGGAGGATGTCTCGCTCCCTTTCCCCCAGTTGACCCACGGGTTTATCCAGGTCGATGGCCTGGTCGGCGGCCACCTCCCGCAGCAGGGTCATGTAGTAGGATTCATCGGCATTGCTCCAGAGGGCCAGTCCCCCCTGGCGCAGGCTTTTGTCCGGGTCGGGCAAGAGGAGGTCAGGGTCGGGTTGGCGGTGGTAGCCCAGACCGGTGCATTCGGGACAAGCTCCGAAGGGGTTGTTGAAGGAAAAGACTCGGGGAGATATCTCTTCAAAACTGAAGCCGCACTGGCTGCAGGCAAAGTTCTGGCTGAAGACCAGGTCCCGGCTCTCTTCGGCCAGGTTGATCAGGACCATGCCCCCGGAAAGTTTCAGAGCGGTTTCCAAGGAGTCCGCCAGGCGCTCGGCGATGGTGTCCCGGACCACCAGGCGGTCTATCACTACCTCGATGTTGTGCTTTTTGTTCTTTTCCAGCTCAATTTCCTCTTCCAGAAGGCGGACTTCGCCGTCCACCCGCACCCGCACATAGCCGTCCTTGGCCAGGCCCTCCAGGATTTTGACGTGTTCTCCCTTGCGGCCTCGGACTACCGGGGCAAGGACCAGGGTTTTGCTGCCCTGGGGCAGTTGGAGGATGGCGTCCACCATCTGTTCTACCGTTTGCTGGCTGATGGGCAGGCCGCAGTTGGG
>DGZR01000083.1 GCA_002397155.1 Firmicutes bacterium UBA4975
ACGGTTTTCAGCTGCGACTGTGGGGGCCATGCGAGAAACATGTGGAACTGATCTGCCAACTCGTTCTTGGGCTGAATTCCTCTTTGCGAATAGATTTTAATCACACTAATTTCACTGAAAAGGAAAAGGAAGTCCTGTCCATGCTTTTGCAAGGACTGCGGGATGACTACATCGCCCGGGCATTGTTCATCAGTCCAAAGACCGTCAGGAATCACATCAGCAATATGCTGCGGAAGGTCAGGGTGGAAAGCAGAACCCAACTGGTTTTGTGGGCACTAAAAAGGCAATGAGGCCAAGGGCCGGGGCAACCCGGCCCTTGGTGCTCTCCCTTTTGCCACCTGGCAACCTGAATAAGGACCGGTGCCGGGGACAAAATAGTCCCAGGTTAATGGTTTTTTCATTAGCCCCCTCTTGCTGACTCCGGGCAGTATTAGGCCGCTGCCCGGAGTATATTTCTATCCGGGGCAGGAATCATGAGGTCAATGTGGAACTTTTTAAGTATTACCTGGGGAATAAGTTCATATATATCTTGTACAAAACGGCCGGGGGGTTTTAAAAATGGCGAAGAGAATTGTTATCGGCGCCTTTATTGCACTGCTGCTTGGCGGGTTGGCCCTTGCCCAGCCTCTTGACACCGAACCGATTTTTACTCAGGTCGATCCCCGGGGCGATTCTTTTGGCCCCGGGAACTACACCTACCCCGAGGACCCGTCCTTTCCCCAGGAATTGCAGGAAATGCTCGACCTAGTCGAGTTCAGAGTGATCAATACTGAAAGCGCCACCCGTTTTGAATTTCAGTTCGCTCAGCCGCCAAACAGCGCTCAGCCCTGGGGCGGGGCGGGCTACAACTTTCACCGCCTAGATCTGTACATCGTCAGCGGCAGCAGGGGCAGCAAAACCACCTTTCGCCCCGGGGCCCAGGTCCTTTTCAAAGAGCCCTGGCAGGTGAACCTGCGCATCCGGGACTGGCAGGGGGCTTACTTGCTCCACTGGGAAGACGACCCCGATGACGAACAGGCGGGAATCTGGCAGGGAGAAACAGAGGGAATAGAGGTCTTTGTCCAGGGGAATGCCATCGTCGCCGAAGTAGGCCACGACCTGCTGCCTCCGGCAGAAGCCAATTGGCGCTACTATGTACTGGTGGGCCTGCAGGACGCCTATGGCCCCGATTACTACCGCAAAGTCGCCTCAGAGGGGGGACCCTGGACCGGGGGCGGCGGTTCCGAAACGGAATTTAGCCCCAATGTTTACGATATTCTAGCCGGGGGGACATCTGAGCAAAAAGGCCAACTGGCCTGGGAACCGGGCAGACTGGCCAAACTGGAACCGGTGGGCAAGGGCGGGGGCGGCTCTTTTCTCCGCTACTTGCTGATTGTCGCTGTCGTCCTCATGGCGGCGGGTGGTGCGGCTTTTTTCTGGCTGTTTAAAAAAAGGTAAAGCCGGCCCCGGGAGTCGCTTTTTTAAAAAAAGTAACCGCAGGGTGTCGAAACAGCCGGGGGATAGAAGACTTTATTATCTTGCCGGCTGTTTTCTTTTGCCCCTAGCGGCCGTCTTCCGGCCAGAGAGACAGTTGTTCTAAAGCTACTTTGGTCTTTTTCGATTCGGTTCGCCCCGAGCTGGGCAAAATACCTGTTGACAGGAATATTTTTCTTTGCTAAGATATACCCCAGAGGGGTATAGGAGGTTTTTTATGGATACAGTACTGGACGTCTTGATTATCGGCGGGGGGCCGGCCGGCCTGGCCGCCGGCCTGTATGCCGGTCGGGCTATGCTGGACACCGCCATTGTTGAGGGAAAAGGCCCGGGGGGCCAGGTCATCCTCACCCACGAAATTGAAAATTATCCGGGCTTTGTCGAGCCCATTTCCGGCGCAGAACTGGCGGCCAATATGGCTGCCCAGACCAGCCGCTTTAACGTGGCCACTTTCAACTCTCCCGTCGAGCGCCTGGAATTGCAGGGGAATATAAAAGAGGTGATAACCCAGCAGGGTACCCTGAAGGCCCGGACCCTGATCATCGCTACCGGCGTAGTGCCAAAGACTCTGGATGTGCCCGGCGAGCAGAAGTTTATCGGCCGCGGCGTCTCTTACTGCGCCACTTGCGACGGGGCTTTTTTCCGGGGGAAAAAGGTTGCGGTGGTGGGCGGAGGGGATACCGCCGTCAAAGAAGCCCTGTTCCTGACTAAATTCGCCGATCTGGTCTACCTCATTCATCGCCGGGACAGCCTGCGGGCTGAGCCCATTCAACAGAAGCGCCTGCGGGAAAACCCGAAAATTACCCCCCTCTGGCACAAAACTGTAGATGAAGTCCGGGGAGAGCTCAAGGTGTCCGGGGTCACCCTCAGGGACACACGGGACGGCAGGACCGAGGACTTGGACTTGGACGGGGTTTTTGTCTTTGTCGGGCGGCAGCCGGTGGGTCCCCTGGTGGGGTCGGGCATTTTGACGGACAAGGAAGGGTATATTATTACCAACGAGAATATGGAAACCAACATTCCCGGCGTTTATGCCGTAGGCGATGTCCGCCGGAAAGCCTGGCGACAGATAGTTACCGCGGTCAGTGACGGCGCTATAGCCGCTTTGAGCGCGGCGGAATATATTCAGGACATAAATTGAGAGGATGAAGAAGATGATCACAAAGGTGACTACCGCCGAATTTCAAAAGGAGGTCCTGGAGTCGGATTTGCCGGTACTGGTGGATTTTTGGGCGGACTGGTGCGGACCCTGCCGGATGATGGCCCCGGTGCTGGAAGAGCTGGCCAGCGACTTGGAGGGCAAGTTGAAAGTGGCCAAGGTCAACGTGGATGAAGAGGGCAATTTGGCCCAGCAGTATGAAATAATGAGCATTCCCACCCTCATGGTCTTCAGCGGCGGCCAGGCCGTCGACCAACTGGTCGGCTTTATGCCCAAGGGAGACCTCTTGAATAAACTAAACAAGCACATTTAAGCGCCGGGGCAAGGGACCCGGTTTTTTTTATCCGCAAGAGATATTTCGTCCGCCCCCGTTTAATTTCAGCGGCCCAGGTGCAAATTAAAAGCGTGAAGGAGGGCGTTTTTTAGTGAGGACTATTGGCTTGATTTTGCTCGTCCTGGCCGTGCTGACGACCCCGACCCTAGCGGTAAGGGACGAGGTGGGGGACGGCCGCTGGTTCACGCTGTACACTGGGGATGATAAAGTGCTGTTGCGGACGGGTATTTTTATCCAGGTGGGGGACCGCTTTCTCGATTCAGATAACAGCCTGTACCAGGTATACAAAGTGGATGAAGAACGCCTTTTGGCCTGGGCCCGGTTGGTGGAAGACGAGGGTTCCCTGGCGGCGGAAACCCAGGGACTGCCTGGGGCGGATAATCGGAAAGTGGCGATTTACCATACCCACAGCGGCGAATCCTACGAGCCCTCCGAGGGAACGGCCTCGACAGACAAGGTCCCGGGCGGGGTCTACGGCGTGGGCTCAGAACTGACCAATCGTTTGGAAAGGGACGGCGAAGTGGAGGTCACCCACAGCGAAAGGACTTTTTTCCCTTACGAGGGCGCTTACCGCCGTTCCCGCACCGAGGCGATAAACCTGGTGGAGCAAGGGGACCTGGATGCCATTTTCGACCTGCACCGGGACGCCGCCCCCAAGGAAGAGTACTATCGAGAAATCGACGATGAAATGCACCTGACCCAGGTGATGATCGTCGTGGGCAAGCAGAATCCCCTCAACCAGACCAACGAAGAATTTGCCTGGCAGCTCAAAGAGGTGGCGGACTCGATGTACCCCGAACTAGTCAAGGGTATCTTTTACGCCCAGGGGGGATACAACCAGGACCTGCATCCCCGGGGCCTGCTCCTGGAAGTGGGCGCCCACACTAACAGCCGGGTCGAGGCTGAGGTGGGGGCCCGGGCTTTTGCCGATGTCATCTACGTCACCCTCTACGGCCCCCTGCCCCGAACCAGTGAGGTAGAACAGGAAATCGAGGATAATCGCCAGCTCCAGCCCACCGCCGACCAAAGGCCCGGTCGGTCCGGCGGCGTCTTCCGGGGCCTTTTTGCCCTGGTCGGCCTGCTGGGCCTGGGGGGCACATTTTACCTCTTCCTCAGCACGGGCAGTTGGCAGGGAGTGAAGGATACCTTGAGCCATTTTTTCCGGGTTGAATTCAAGGACCTAGTCAGCGCCGTGCCTTGGCAAAAGCTGCACCCCCGCTACATCTTCGGTCAACTGCGGGAGATAAAGGCGGGAGCCGACGCGCCTCCGGGGCTGCGCTACTTCCTGGAGTGGATCCGCGACCTCTTCAAACCCCGGAACAAGGTGTAGCCTTGACGGCGGGGGGAATGACGGGTAGCATAATTGTAACCTAAAGAGTAAATGAGGCGGGCCAAGTGAAGTATGTCGCGGATTTACACGTCCACACTACAGCCAGCGGGCATGCTTACAGCACGGTGCTGGAAAATGCCCAAGCGGCAAAAGACAAGGAATTGCAGCTCATCGCTATCACCGACCACGGGCCGGCTATGCCCGGAGGCCCTCATCCCTACCACTTTTCCAACCTCCGTTCCCTGCCCCCCGTCATCGCCGGGGTGCGGGTGCTCCGAGGGGTGGAGGCCAACATCATCGATGCCGACGGCAATCTGGACCTGCGTGAGCGCTACCTCAAGGGCTTGGACATCGTCCTGGCCGGGTTTCATCGGGACTGCCTGGCCCCCGGCAGCGTCGAGGAGAACACCCGGATCATGCTGAAGGCGATGGCCAGCGGCCTAGTAGATATCATCGTCCACCCGGGCAATCCGGCTTTTCCCCTGGATTTCACTCAGGTGGCCCGGGGAGCGGCCCGGCACAAGGTACTCCTGGAAATAAACAACTCCTCCCTGGGCGGGGTCGTCCGCCGAGGAAGCCGGGACAATTGCCTGGCTTTAGCCCGGGCTGTCGCCATCGCGGGGGGGGCAGTGTCCCTGGGCAGCGACGCCCATTTCTGCGGCAAAGTAGGGGAGCTGGAGGGTGCAGGGGCCTTGGCGGAAAAAGCGGGCCTCACACCGGCGCAAATTATCAATACCTCCCTGGCGGCCATCGACGGATTTCTGGTGGGGCGGGGGCGGCGACCGGTAGCCGCAGCCCCCCCGGGAAAGGGAACTGGCTGTGCGCCCCCTGGCTGATTACCATACCCACACTCGCTGGAGCCACGGCAAGGGCACTATCGCCGACAATCTGCGGGCGGGAGAAGCCCTGGGCCTGGAGGCCCTGGGTATTGCCGAACATGGGCCCCGTCTCCTTTTGTGGGGGGTGCCCCGCCGCCGCTGGCCCCTTTTAGCCCAGGCGGTAAGAACCGCCAGCCAGGGTCCGACCAGGCTGCTTTTTAATATTGAGGCCAATGTCATCTCTCTGGCCGGAGACCTGGACCTGCCTCCTGGCCCCTCCCCAGACATGGTGCTGGTGGGCCTCCACCCCCAGGTAGCGCCCCAAGGGCTGGCAGCTTGGTGGACCTATTACGGCCTGCGCTGGCTCAGTCTGCTCAGTCCCGCCTGCCGCCACCGCCTTTACGATGCCTTTACCCTGGCCCTGGTCAGGGCAGTAGAAAGGCACCGGGTGGATGTGGTCGTTCACCCGGGCTACCGCCTGCCGGTGGACACCGCCTACTTGGCCCGGGTCTGCGCCCGGCGGGGAACCCGCCTGGAAATAAATTGCCGTCACTTAGAGGCCGCCGCCCCCGACATCCTGCGGGCGGCTAGGGACAGCGAGGTGGAATTTGTCTTTGGCAGTGACGCGCACCGGCCGGAGGAAATCGGGCGCTTTGAAAAAGGAAGGGATTTTGTCCGGCGCTGGGGAATTGAGGGGGAAAGAATAATCAATGTGGACTGGCAGGAAAAGGGGAGCTAGACCAAGAATTTTAAGAAATAAGAGAGGGGTGAAAAGGGTTTGAACATCGTCATAATCACCGGCCTTTCCGGCGGGGGAAAAACCGTGGCCATGCACGCCTTTGAGGACATGGGCTACTACTGCGTGGACAACCTTCCTCCCCAACTGCTGCCAAAATTCATCGAGCTCAGTGAACAGTCGGCCAATGTGGATAAAGTGGCGGTGGTGATGGACATTCGGGGGGGCAGCATCATCGACCAGTTGGAGTACCTCACCGCTCTTCCCCACCCCGTGCACATTCTTTTCCTGGAGGCCAGCGACCGGACCCTGGTCGCCCGCTTTAAAGAAAGCCGGCGCAGCCATCCCCTGGCGCCCGAGGGCAGCGTGGAAAAAGGAATCGAGCTGGAGAGGGAGCGGATGAGTCCCATGCGCGCTCGCTCAGACCAAGTCCTGGACACCACCGCTTTTACCGCCGCCCAACTGCGGCAAAAGCTCTTTGCCCTTTTTGCCCTGGATGGGTCCCTGGGCAAGCTCCTCAACATCAGCCTGGTGTCTTTTGGCTACAAGTTCGGGCTGCCTCTGGACGCCGACCTGGTCTTTGACATCCGTTTTTTACCCAACCCCTTTTACCGGGAAGAGCTGCGGGATTTTACCGGGCTGGACCCGGCGGTGAAAAGCTATGTCATGGGCCGGACCCTGACCAGTCAGTTTCTGAAAAAAACCAAGGACCTCCTGGCCTTTTTAATTCCCTGCTACATTGCCGAGGGCAAGACCCAGCTCGTCATTGCCGTGGGCTGTACCGGGGGCAGGCACCGCTCTGTGGCCATTGCGGAAAACCTCGGGATCTTTTTTGTCGACCTGGGGCAAAACGTCACCGTCGGGCATCGTGACCTGGACAGGTCCTAAAGGAGGGAGCTAGTGCGCAGGCTGCTAAAGCTGCTCTACCCGGGCCTGGGCGTGAAGCGCTGGCTGCTGCTCATGCTCTTTGGCCTCCTCGCCTTCCTGGCCGCCCTCTTTGTCCTCTTCATGGGCATTCCCGGCCTGAAGGGACTGGCCGAACTGGTCTACGCCAGGACGGAAGCGGCCTTTGGCCCCGAAATCTGGGGGCTCCTGCTCCTCCTGGTGGGGGGGCTGGCCCTCATTGTCTACGGCGCTTACCGTTTCCTCAACACCCTTTTCCGGGACTTGGCCCCCGGGGAAAAGGCGGTGGATACCCTCTACCAGTCCCGCTACTTGAGACGAGGGCCCAAGCTGGTGGTAATCGGGGGCGGTACCGGTCTTTCCAACCTGCTCCGGGGGTTGAAGGAGTACACGAGCAATATCACCGCCGTAGTCACCGTGGCCGACGACGGCGGCAGTTCGGGAAAACTGAGGGGAGAACTGGGAATGCCCCCTCCCGGCGACATCCGCAATTGCCTGGTCGCCCTAGCGGACACTGAACCCCTGCTGGAGACCCTCTTTCAGTACCGTTTCACCAGCGGGGACAGTCTGGGGGGCCACAGCTTCGGGAACTTGTTCTTGGCCGCCATGTCCCAGATCCTGGGGTTTACCGAGGGGGTCAAGGCCTCGGGCAAGGTCTTGGCGATCCGGGGCAAAGTCCTGCCGGTGACCGAAGAAAACATCAAGCTCAAGGCCATCTTTGCCGACGGCCAGGAAGTATGGGGAGAGAGCAACATCAGCCGAATTCCCGAGGCCATCCAGCGGCTGGAGCTGGTGCCGGAAGGCAGCCGCGCTCTGCCCGAGGTCCTGGAAGCCATCTTGAGCGCGGATGCCATCGTGATGGGTCCCGGCAGCCTTTACACCAGCCTGCTGCCTAATCTGCTTGTAGGGGGGGTGGCCCAGGCTGTCGTCGCCAGCAAGGGAATAAAGATCTTTGTCTGCAACATAATGACCCAGGTGCAGGAGACTCGCTCCTATACTGCCGCCGAACACGTTGAGGCCATTTACCGCCACGTGGGAACTAAGCTCTTCCAGTATGTAATTGTAAACAACCTGCCCATCGGGGAAGACCTGCTCCGGCGCTACGCCGAAGAGGGGGCCGAGCCCGTCGCTATAGACTGGGAGCGCTTGCGCCAGCTCGAAGTAAAAGTCTTGGCCGCGCCCTTACTCCAGCCGGGCCAGGTAGCCTGGCACGACTCTCGGGCCTTGGCGAAAACTGTCCTCACCGCCGCTCTGTCCCAGTCCCACCACGCTTCCCGCCTGCTGGATAACCTTCTCTTGGAAGCCCAGCTAGGCAAATCACCACCCTAGACAAGGGAGGCCAGGACCGTGTCCTTTACCGCCGCCGTCAAATCGGAGCTCTGCCGCCTGCCCCTCGACCGGGATTGTTGCACCCGGGCTGAACTGGCCGCCCTCATCGCCACCAACGGCAATCTTTCCCTGTCCGGCCGGGGCGGGGTTTCTCTTAACATCATCACCGATCACGCCTACATCGCCCGGCGTCTGTATCGCCTGCTCAAAGTCGAATTCGGGCTGGCCCCGGCCGTCCTCGCCCGGAAAAAAAACCGCTTGCGCAAGAACTTGAGTTACCTGGTCCGGGTGGGAGAACCCCGTCAGGCCCGGGAGATTGTCAGCCGCCTGGGCATAGTCGATCCCAAGAACCGCCTCAATTCCGGGGACATCGGCCGCTACACCCAGAGCTCTTGTTGTCGGCGGGCTTACTTGCGGGGCAGCTTTTTAGCCGGCGGCTCCGTCAGCAATCCCGAAACCAACGGCTACCACCTGGAGATCGCCACGGAATTGCCCGCCCATGCGGAAAATCTGCGGCTGCTCTTAGCGGCCCTGGGGGTCAAGAGCGGCGTGGTCAGCCGCAAGCGCCAGCAGGTGGTCTATGTGAAGGACTCGGAGCAGATCGCCATGTTGTTGAGCACGATTGGCAGCAACCAGGGCCGCTTGAATTTTGAGAACGCCCGAATCTTCAAAAGCTTGCGCAACCAGGTCAACCGGGTGGTGAACTGCGAGACCGCCAATGTTACCAAGACGGTGAACGCCGCCCAGCGGCAAGTGGCGGCTATCCGCCGACTGGCCTCCTTGCGGGGCCTGGATTCTCTCAGTTCCGGCCTCCGGCAAGTCGCCCGGCTGCGCCTGGAACACCCGGCGGCGACCTTGGAAGAGTTGGGGCAGACCGCCGTCCCCCCCCTGTCCAAGTCGGCGGTAAACTACCGGCTTCGCCGCCTCCTGGAGCTGGGCGAAGAAAAGACCTAAATCAGGAACGTAAAGAGGAGGAATTATCATGGCAGAAATAACTGTAGAGGTGCCAAACAAGACGGGACTCCACGCCCGCCCGGCGGCTCTGTTCGTCAAAAAGGCCCAGGAATTCAGCAGCGAGATCTTTGTCCTGCGAGAGGACAAGACCGCCAGCGCCAAGAGCATCCTGGCCGTCATGTCCCTCAATGTCAATCAGGGGGCCAAGATAACCATCAAGGCTGAGGGCGAAGACGCT
>DGZR01000065.1:0-6627 GCA_002397155.1 Firmicutes bacterium UBA4975
TGCCGCAGAGCGCCCAGCAGCCCCCGAGGGTTGTATTCGTAGTCGGTGTAGAGCCTTTTTTTCTCGGTAGAGACCAGGTTGGGGTTTAGGGTCGTTACAACCCGGCGGGGCAGGCCCTTTTCATCGTAGAAGTACTCCAGTTCGGTCCCGGTATCGATGGTGACGCTTTTCAGGCTGTCGTCGGAGTTGTAGCTGAACCGAGTGGTATAGGCAACGCCTGCGATGGTCTCTTTAACGCTGGTGGCGTTGTTATTTTTGTCGTAGCCGTAGGTCACATACCGACCGGAGCTGTCTTGAAAGGAGAGGAGGCGGTCGGCTAGGTCGTAAGTGTAGTAGGTAGTGACCTGGTTGGCGCTGTCGGTGGACTTAACCACGTTGCCCCTGGCGTCGTAATCAAGGGAATACCTGGCGGAACCGCCGTGTTTTACTTCCTTGAGGCGGCCCAGGGCGTCGTAAGCATATTCCAGGACTTGACTGTTGCCAAAAGCAGAGGAGGCAAGATTGCCAGCGCTGTCGTAAGCGTTGGTAATCAGGGTGGTCAGGACCCCGTCTTTATCGGTCTTAACCCCCGTCCTGCGGCCCAGGGCGTCGTAGGTGAAGACATAGTCGAAATCCTCCCTAATGATTCGCTCCAGGTTGTCCTGGCTGTTGTAACTGTAGCTGTGGCCGATGCCGCTGGCGTCATCTTGAACCCCGGTAACCCGGCTTAAGACATCATAGCCGTAGGACTGGCTGTTGCCTTTAGCGTCGGTAACGCTAGCCACTTCTCCGCTCTTTAGGCCTGCCTGGGTGTAATTGTAGGTGACGGTGACGGCGCCCGAGGCGTCGGTTACCGTGTGCAGGTAGTTGCCATCAGGGGTATAAGAGGCGGTCACCACCCCGCCCCCTTCACGCAGGGTGATGGAATCGAACCAGAGGCTGCCGACGCCGGTGGTGAGAAGACCCAGGCGGAGGCTGCTCAACCGCTCCCCCGTGGCCGGGGTTGTGAAGGTCCGGGTTATATTTTGCCAGTCAAAGGTGTCTCCCGCCTTGTATTCCAGGAGCTTTGTGGAATTTTGACCGGCGGCGTCAGTGCTGTACACCGCCGCCAGAGTAGTGTTGGCGGTGATTCCCGTTCCTTTTACCCAGAAGGAGATGGTGTACATGGTATTGGGTTTTAGACGAATATCCTGGTCGACATCCAAGTAGCCCCGGCTGTTAGCAGCAGCGTAAATCTTGGCGCTCTTGCTCCCCGCCCTGTAGGTGCTTGTATCCGCAGAAAAGATAGGGCTGCCGGCCTCAACACTCCTTTTATAACCGGCGGGAATGCCGGAAACTGACCTCTCAAAATCCGTATTGGCCAGCAGGTTAAAAGCGCTGACCCGGCGCCCTTCTTCCAGCTGGATATTGTCAAAGAAAACATATCCGGCGGCTATTTTATCCTGGGTGTCGTAGGGGCCGCCACAGCTTGTGCTGACATTGCCACCATTGTCCTCGGCCTGGACATGCAGATACCATATTCCGGGGCCGGGAGCCGTGTATTGAGGCGCGGGGGCGGCGGACCAGTTGCTCCAGGCGCCGGGGGGTGTCGGCGTGGTCGTCCATTGGTAACGATGGCGCTTGTAGCCGGTAATCTCGTCGAAAAACCGGAGGGTAACAACGGCGCTGTCCTCGCCGATAACTGGGAGGAACCTTGTTACAGGGCCTTCATTGTCCGGAGTAAACTCGATACGGACCCGAGGACGGCGGTACTTTTGCGAATCTTCCCGGGAATTAAAGTACTTGAGCACCTCGCAGGTGAGGGCAAAGCCATAATTGGGCGCACCGTTCTGGTAGTCTTGCACCAGTTTGGTAATGTCCCATTGCCGGAGGGCGTAATTTTCCTGGGTCCCGATTACCACCGAGGCCTCCGGGCTGCCGGCGCGGGCCGGTCTATTATTCCAAGTGATGGATGTCTCGCTCCAGTTGCCCAAGGCACGGTAGAGTTCAACTGGAGCGCTGGCGGGAACGCCGTTTGCCGTATAGTATTCGGTTATTTCCACCACGGCGCGGTCGATACGGCAGTTAGCGGGAAGGGAAGAAAGAGGAAATCTGAACCAGGCCTCCGTATCTTTAAAACTGCTGCTGTAACCGGCGCTGAGGAATGTCTGATTAGGGAAATTGGTGCTGGGATAGAGACTTTGCACTCTGGCGTCCTCGCTAACGCCGATAATCTGGTAGTTGTCGGCGGTGTCATACTTTATGACCAGGCGGGGACGCTGGTCTACAAGGTCGTATTCCTTGCTGTAAAAAGATTTGTATGTGTCCTCGGCTGCGCCATTTTGGACAAAGGCTATTCCCCAGTCGGCCCGGTTGTAATCGTCGGCCCAGCGCTGCACGATTTCGGTGATGTCAACCATGTTTTCAGCGCCGTCTTTTCCCTCTGATTGGGCTGGGACCTGCCATATTAACGCGGGCTGGGCGTTGTAGGCCGGAAAAGTATCGTAGACAACCTGGCTTTCGTCCCAGCTAGCCAGGATGTCCCGGAGCTCCACCGAGGTTTCAAAGTCCCGGACTGAAGATACATAACGGCTATACAAGTACAATTTGGCTTCAACTATCTTTTTCCCCTTTACCTGGGCGGGCAGGTCAAAGCCCATGGCAAAACGATAGGAAGCGCTGGATTGGACCCGGCCCACTCCCAGCCAGGGATCGCCGCCATAGTTTTTAGTGTTAGGCGGGGTGGGCACATCGGCGGCGGGAGAAAGTTGGATTTCCCCGTACTGGGGGTCCGGCAACTGAGGCGCCTGGGGCTGGCTATCTCCTTTGCCGGTGCGCAGATGGACCCGTACCTTGGCGGCGCTGCTGGCGGTAGTGAAGGTCAGTGTTCGGTCAGCCCAAGCTGTATTCGGATAGGGAGCGCCTTTATCCGCCAGGGTCTCGGCGACACAATTGCCTTCAGCGTCCAGTTGCTCCACCTCAAGCCAAGCCTCACCATCCTGAAGCTGGGCATAGACCCTGCTGCTTAAAGTATAGGTCGTGCCGGGTTTTATCGCAACTTCTTGGGAAACACCCAGGAGATGGTCCTCTTCCCCTGTGGGGATGCTGAAAAGACCTAGGACCGGGTCTTGGGGAGAGAGGGGACTTTCTTCGGTGAGGATGAATCCGCCATCATTTGCGCTCTCTTGGAGCCAGCTTTGCAGGCCGTTTTGGAAGCCGCCGTTAACGAGGATTTTCGTTAGCCGCCTGACCATGGGAAGCAAAGACCAGGTTTCCATGGTCGTCGTAACTGAAGCTGTAGACTGTTCCGGTGGGTGAGAGAGCAGAAAGCAAGTTGTGGCGGCTGTCATAGGCGTAGGTGAAACTGCCGCCCTTGGGGTCCACCGCCTGGACCAGGTCATTCTTATTGCTGTAGATAAAGTTGGTGTTGGCGTTATTGGGGTCCTTGGCTGAAATGAGGTTGCCCCTCTCGTCATAAGTGTAGGTGTTGATCGGTTCTTTATTGACCTGGAAGGCGTCGAAATATACTTCGTTGGCGTTTTGGTGGTAGGCGCCGTAGATACGGACATAATCGTAGTCTATCGGGGCGCGGACGATGCCCGAAAGATACTGCCAACCATCGTAGTCATCGTTAAAGTAATGCCACTGATCCTCAGTGGTCGCCCCAAAAAAGGCAAGGCGCAGAGCGTAGCGCCGGGGATCTGTCGGTCCGGTGTTGGGAACAGCCCTACCCTTGGCCCAGCCGCTGATGACGAAGGTATCCCCCTCTTTGCCGGACACATCGAGGCGCTGGGAAATGCTTTTATCTGCAGTTGCGTTTCCCTTGACAATGAAAGAACGCTCTCCCAGGTAATTTTCGCTGGCAACCAATTTATCTTCGGCGGTCAGGTTGGCCGGGGTCCACCGATCGGGGATGCCAGGGCTGCCGCCCTCCAGCTCCAGGCTGGAGTTTTCTACCAGATTGTAGCCGGTGGGGGCGGCGCCCGCTTCAAGCTGAATACAGTCGTACCAGACTTTACCGGGGGCCGCCAGAGCCAGGCCGACTTGGACCTCACCGGTGGCGGCGTCAGCCGGCAGGGTAAAAGTCAGACACAGGCGCTGCCAGTCCCCGCCTGGGGCAGCGGGGGCGCTCTTTTCTTCCACCCAGGCGCCGGCGGCATTTTTGTGCCTAAGGAGCAGCTTGGCTCCATGGAGACTGCTGTAATCTACACCTTCAGTTTTTAGGTAGGCAGAAAAGGTATAAGTCCCGCCTTGGGTCAAGGCTAGGTTTTGCCGGTAAAAACTGAGACCAGCGGCGTTGGTCTTTTCAATGAAAAGAGATCGCTTGCCGAAGTAGCTGGCGTCGCTGGTATAACCGCCGCTGGCCATGGAGGAACCCTCCTGGATGAAAGCCCAGTCAGCGTCCCGCTCCAGGTTGTGGTTCTTTAGGAGGTTGACAGTAGTGCTTCTAAAGGGCATTTGGCTGATGAGCTGGTTGTTTTCATATTCCAAGTAAGCGGCGTTGCCCAGGGGGTCCACTACATTCCGGGGGTTGCCAACGTTGTTAAAGGTGTAGGTGGTAGTCCGGCCAATGTGGTCGGTGATTACAGTGGCATTAACCCAGTATTGGAAGCTGCTGCTTTGGCCCAAAAGGCCATCGCTACCAAAGTAACTCAGCTTTTGAACATCATCGTCGGGGTAGTAAGCGACCTGCAGACGCTGGCCGGCGGGATGGGTTGCCCGGGTGAGTTTATTGCCGGTGTAAGCAAAAGTTGTCACGGCTTCCGGGTACTTGACAGTTGCTAGATCAGTGCCGGAATAAGTGTAATTAACCACCCGGCCGGAAGGATCGGTAATTTTGGTGAGGAAGTTGCCGGAGTAAGTCAGGACAGCGGCTCGGCCGGCGCCATCGGTGATTGAACTGATTCGGTTGTTGCTG
Organism: Firmicutes bacterium UBA4975; assembly: GCA_002397155.1. Classification (GTDB taxonomy): domain Bacteria; phylum Bacillota; class Proteinivoracia; order UBA4975; family UBA4975; genus UBA4975. The sequence goes on from DGZR01000065.1 coordinate 4,877, forward strand.
TATCCGATAGACATGGTATTGCCCTGGTTGTCCTTAACCTGGGTAAGATTGCCCGCACTGTTGAATTTTAGTTCGTTGTCTTGGCTATCTTTGAGGGTGTATGTGCTATCTGGGTTTTTGGACAGGTCAAGGTAAATGCCGGGGGTCTGCAACAGGTACTTGCCGGCTTGAAGGTAGAAATGATGGATTGTTCCGTCGCCATTGGTATACTCCACGTAAGGAACGCTGTCAATAACCACCGAGCGGACTGTCTGGCTATAGTTAAGCCGCCAGCCCCGGCCGTACCCGATGTCGGTCGCCTTGGCGTCGGAGTTGTAAACATGGCTGATGTAGAGGGGCAAGCGATTGCCTGAAAGGGAGACATCGGTGTGGGTGTACACTAAATTGCCGTTATAATTGTTTACCGCCGCAGCGCCGCTGCGGCCAAGAGCCATTGAGGTGTAAGACAAGTAACCCTCCAGGCCGCTTTGGTTGCGGTAGGTAATGACGAGGACCGGGCGCAAATATTTGTTTTTCTCTTCAGGGTTATCGCTGGAGATAAAATCCAGGATGGGGTCGTCTTCATTGGCGTGTTTAATGAGCAGTCCGTTGTTTTGACCGGAATGGTACCAGTCTTTAACCGCCGGGGTCACGTTCCAGGTCCGCCAGTAATCCGCGTCTTTACAGGCGCAAAAGTCCAGTACCCGGGGGTTGAATGCGGGCTGTTTGTTCCAGGTCAAAGTGGCGGAATCCCAGGGGCTTGTTACCTGGTAGACATTGACGGTCACGGTTTTACTGGTGTCCCAGCTTTGGTACAGCCGGAGCTCGGCGCTCATTACTTCGTCGGCGGCGTTGATGACGGGCAGGGTGGGGAACATGATGTAGGAACGGGTTTTGCCCGCAGAGCCGCTGCCAAGGCCGGATTTCAGGTATGGGTGATATTTGTTCGTCTGGTTGGGGTTTTTGCTGTCGGCAAAGGCGTCCCGGGTTTGGTCGTAGGCTGAGGACTGCTTTGTCACAACGATGGGGTCGATTATTACCGGATAGACCCGGGCGGAATCGGCAAGCCACTTTTCAGCGGCGCTGTAGGTGAGGGTGTAGGAACTATTCAACCCGGCTTTTAGGCTGACGTCAAAATCATAACTCTCTACATGGGCTTGGTCGTACATGAAGGGGGCGGGCATTATAAATACCACGTCCCCGTTTTTATCCCGGAAACAGACCTCCCGGTCTTTGAGTACGGGGGTGAGCTGGGCGGTCTTGATGACGAAGCTAAAGCTGTTCATACCCTTGTATTTATTGATGATTATGTTTTCCTTAACCAAATCGTTGGCCATGATGTACTCAAAATCTATCCCCGGGTATACTTCCCGGTAAATGACTGTGGAATCGGAGCCGGATTCGGCCCGGGACCCGCCTGCTCCCACCGGGGTAATGCGCAGTGATTTATCGCCCAGGCCAACAGTCAAAAGGTCGTTGACACCCGTGAATTGACGAGGGAACCTGACTGCCATGCTATTGGCCTTATTGCGGAGGGATTTTTCGGGAGAGGATTCATCCAGGACGATGGTGTTGTCGATTTCCTGCCAGACACCGGCATCAAGGTAGTGAATACTGGAAGAGTGAATCTCGACGGTGGTGGTGCCGTCGGAGTTAAGGAAGAACTTCTTGTCCCGTTCTCGCTTTTCCACCAGCTCCCTTACCCGAAAAGCAGCTTGGGCGGGGGCGGGCTCAACTTTTTCTTCGGGTATGTATTCCAGTTTCTCCTCTGC
>DGZR01000065.1:6936-19675 GCA_002397155.1 Firmicutes bacterium UBA4975
TTAAAAATTCGGGCCGGGAGTGACATAATCCTTTCGGTAAGTTTTGCCAAGCCCTCTCCTCTACCATTTGTGCCCAATGGGCTCATAGGGACTGCAAAAATAGACCCGAGCCGAGGAACGGACAAAAAAACCCTGCAGTCAAGCTGCAAGGTCTTTACCAGTGGATTTTATAAAGAGGCAATGGCCTCTATTTCGATGCCCACATCCTTGGGCAGGCGGGCCACTTCAACGCAAGAGCGGGCCGGGGGATCGCTGGGAAAGTATGAACCATAGACCTCGTTGATCTGGCCAAACTGGTTCATGTCCTTGATGAAGATTGTGCACTTAATGCATTTATCCAGGCTGGTCCCGGCGGCGGCAAGCACCCCCTTGATGTTTTCCAAGCACTGACGGGTCTGCTCTTTAATGTCCTGGGAGACCAACTGGCCGGTGCTGGGCACGAAGGGGATCTGGCCGGAAGTAAAAACATAATCACCGGCGATGATGGCTTGGGAGTAAGGACCGATGGCCGCAGGGGCCTGGGTGGTGCTGACGATTTTTCTGGACATATTATTTCTCCCCTTTAGTTTTTTTCCAAGTTAAATCAATTTGAAAGTGGCGGTGAAGTGCCTTAAGATCGGGGGTTCATCCACAAAGGCTACGCCCCGCACCGTTGCCGCTCTTTTTTTCACGGCGATGAGTGCGTCGGCAATGGCATCCATGTGTTCATTGGTATAGACCCGGCGGGGAATGGTCAGGCGCAGGAGGTCCAACTTGGGAAAGAGGTTTTGCCCGGTCTCCGGATCCCGGCCCGCCAGCACTCCTCCTACCTCGACGCTGCGGACGCCCCCCTCCCGGTAGAGCTCAATGCAGAGGGCCTGGGCGGGGAACTGTTCCTGAGGGATGTGGGGCAGGAACTTGCTGGCATCGACAAAGACGGCGTGACCGCCCACGGGCTCGACAATGGCGATGCCTGCCTCCCGCAGCCGGGCCCCCAAGTATTCGACCTGGCCAATGCGGTAATCCAGGTAGTCCTGCTGAACAACTTCTTGAAGGCCTATGGCGATTGCCTCCAGGTCCCGGCCGGCCAAGCCCCCATAGGAGGGGAAGCCCTCGAAAATTACGGCCAGACGGGAGACCTCTTTGTACTGGTCCTCCCGCTCCAGGGCCACCAGACCACCAATATTGACAATTGCATCTTTTTTGGCGCTCATGGTGCAGCCGTCGGCATAGCTGAACATTTCCCGGACAATATCCGGTATTGGCGTGTCACGGTACCCCTCTTCCCGCTGCTGGATGAACCAGGCGTTTTCAGCAAAGCGGGCGGCATCATAAAAGACCTGCAGCCCGTGGCGGCGGGCGATTTCCCGCACCCCCCGCAGGTTGGCCATGGACACCGGCTGGCCGCCTGCACTGTTACAGGTAATGGTGACCAGGATGAAAGCCACTTGCTCTGCGCCCTTTTCATCTATAAATTGCTCCAGGGCCGCCAGATCGAAGTTGCCCTTGAAGGGGTGAAGGGCCTGGGTGTCGTTGGCAATTTCCGCCACCAGGTTGACCGCCCGGCCCCCGTTGAATTCGATGTGGGCCTTGGTGGTATCAAAGTGCAGGTTGCCCAGGACATATTGCCCCGGCTTGATCAGGTAGCGAAAGAGGATGTTCTCGGCGCCCCGCCCCTGGTGAGTGGGAATGACATACTGAAAGCCCAGCAGGTCTTGGACCGCTTTTTGAAAGTGGTAGTAGCTGCGGCTTCCGGCGTAGGCTTCGTCCCCTTGCATGAGTCCGCCCCACTGGGCGTCGCTCATGGCCGCTGTGCCGCTATCGGTCAAGAGGTCTATGTACACCGATGCCGAGGGCAGATTAAAGAGGTTGTACCCCGCTCTTTCCAAGAGGAGATCGCGCTCGTCCCGGGTATTCATCTTGATCATTTCGACCATTTTGATTCGCCAGGGCGGGGGCATTTTTTTACCGGCCATCATTTTGCCTCCTTAGATTTATCCCTTTCATTATGTCACAGGCAGGCGGTTTTCTCAATCGCCTGCCCGGGGCCGGTAAACCGCAAAATAGGAGAATATCCTCCGGGAGTCCAGCTAATCGGAAATTGCCAGCACCTTGCCCCCGTCGGTAGCCAGGTAGAGGACGCCCCCTGCCAGAGCTAAAAAGGACACCGAGTCGGCTTCTTGCTTAGTGTCCAGTTCCCAGAGGTCACGACCCTTGGCATCCACCCCTCTGAGCCAGACCGAGCCCTCCCGGACCCCGGCCAAAAATATGCGGCCGCGGCTGTCCATGACCCCGTTGGACTCCCACCCGGCCAGGGGGTACTGCCAGAGCTCTTCCCCTTCCAGGTTCAGGGCCAACAGCTTGGTCCGGAGTAAATTGGCCACCACCAACCCCGGCGCAGTGAATATCTGTTCTACCCTTTGCCCCGCCTTTACCTGCCAGAGGACCTCTCCCTGCTCGCTGACGCCGTATAGCCAGCCCGGGCTGTACACCCTGCTGATGTCCTCCCGGCGGGCGGTGCCAAAGATCACCATCCCCTTTTGGCTGGCGGCTAGGGCTTGCCCCACCCCCTGGGCCTGGACGGCGGGAAACTCCAACTCCCATAAACGGCCGCCCTGGCTATCCAGAGCCAGGAGCAAATTGGTCTCACCGTCGGTCTCGACAAAGACAAAGGCCCGTTCATCCTCCAGCACCACGGGGTTGCTGCCGTAGTAAGAGCTGCCCTCGTCCCGGTAGTCCCAGCGCCAGAGAACTTCCCCCTCCTTTTCCCCAAAAATGCGCAAGGAGACGGAGCCATCCTCTTCGATGCGCTGGTGGCAGGCGACGGTGTAGCCGCTGCCAGCAGCGGCAGGGCTCACTGCCGCCGGCCAGGGAAGCCAAGGGGAACCCGGGATAATCTCTCCGCTATTGTTGAGCAGGAATGTCTCCTCCCGGGGAGCTTGGGTCGAGACGAGTATTTTACCCCGGGGCAAGAGGAGCAAGTGGGGAGGCAGGCTGCTTTCGCCGCTGACCCAACTGTCAAAGCGCCACAAAACCCTCCCGTGTAAATCGAGTTTTGTCACACTGCCGCCGGAGTGGGGCAGGTAAATGCCTCCCTCGTCCAGCACCAGAGCACCGGGATCGGCGCCTTCAATTTCCGTTACCCAGAGCAGGCGGGGACGGGTGGGGCCGGGCTGGGGCGAGCAAAGACAGCGGCTGCCGTCGCCGCCGTAACCCCGCCAGACTCCCGTTTGGGTGCATCCGGAGAGTAGGACCAGGACCAGGAGGACTGCCAGCCGGGACTTGGGCAAAAACATCACCTCGGTAAGGGGCCCTTGGGAGGGCTTTACCTACAGTATGCGCGACGGGCCCGGCGATAATGCAGCCGGACCCGGCAAGGCGGTTTATCCTTTAGTCTGGCCCCAGAGATCGAGGAGAAATTCCTGACATTTTCTATAGTCCGCCCTTCTTGCCCCTTTGAGCAGGTAGCCCTGCCCCTCCCGGAGGGGAACGGTTTGGCCCCGGCAATAATCGCCCCCAATTTCAACGGCCAGGGGCAGCAGGTCAAAGGTAAAGAACTCGGGATGGATGGCCGCGGTAAAGGCGAGGGGATCGTGGAGGGGATGAGCCCCCTCTTTTTTTTCTATGTACCTGATGAGGCGAGCTGCTTGCCGGGTCCCCGGGCCACCCCCCTCCAGCCGGGCAATTGCCTGGTCCTCCAGCCTCATGTCCCGGGTCACATCCAGGCCGACCAGGCTTAAATCCAGTCCCCCTTCTATCACGGCCTGAGCAGCGTCGGGGTCGGCCCAGATGTTGAATTCCGCCACCGGAGTCACATTACCCGGTACGGCCAGGGCCCCTCCCATGGCCACCACCCTTTTTAGTTCCCGGACCTGCCGGGGGTAGCGGGCCAGGGCCAAGGCCAGGTTGGTCAGGGGACCCAGGGTGACCAGGGTGACTTGGCCGGGGTTGTCGGCGGCAGTCCCGGCGATAAATTCGGCGGCATGGCGGCGGGCCACCCGGCCGGAGTCGGGAGCTAAGTCCCAACCCCCCAAGCCTCCGGGGCCGTGGATGTGGGCGGCGTCCCTGAGGTTGCCGTAAAGGGGAGCGGATGCCCCGGGATAGACCCGGGCGGGGCTGCCGCAAAAAGCTAAAATTGCGCTGGCGTTAGCCGTAACTGTTTCCAGGGGCAGGTTGCCGGCCACGGTACTCACCCCCAGGATCTCCACCTCCCGGCAGCGGCAGGCAGCCAGGAGGGCCAGGGCGTCGTCGATTCCCGGGTCGGTGTCGATTATTATTTTACTCACCACGGCACCGCCACCGCCTCTCTCAATTGGGCCAAGCGGGGTAAAGAGGGCTGGGCGCCTTTTTTAGTCACTGCCAAAGCCCCGGCGACAGCGCCCAGGTCGGCGGCCTCATCGGGAGCGACGCCCCGGGTTAGAGCGGCGGCAAAAGCGCCGTTAAAGGCGTCGCCGGCGGCGGTAGCGTCCACGACGGTCGCAGCGGGGGCGGGGATTCGCACCTGGCCCTGGGGAGAACTGAAAAAGGCCCCCAGTTTTCCCATGGTGACGATGACGGTTCCGGCGCCCTGGCCTCTGAGCTGGCGGGCAGCCTGGGCGGCAGTGTTCCAGCAGTGGACCTCGATGCCGGTCAAGGCCGAGGCTTCTAAGGCGTTGGGGGTGAGGTAGTCAACCAGGGCAAGAAGAGCCGGGGGCAAAGCCCTGGCCGGGGCTGGGTCGAGAATGGTCGTAACCCCCCCTTTTTTTGCCAACCTGAGGGCTGCTTCCACCGACTCCAGGGGAATCTCTAGCTGGGTCAAAAGGACCCGGGCCTGGCTAATGGCTTCCCGGGCCCCGGCCGGGAAGGCCGCCTCCAGGCGGGAATTGGCCCCAGGGGCGACGGCGATGGAATTTTCCCCTCGGGGGCCGACATAAATACCGGCGCAGCCGCTGGGGCCGGGAACCCGCTGAACCCAGGCGGTGTCGACCCCCTCCAGCCGGAGGCCCTCGATAAGAGCATTGCCCCACTCATCCTGGCCCACACAGCCCACCAGCCCGGTGGATACTCCCAAGCGGGCGGCGGCTACTCCTTGGTTGGCCCCCTTCCCGCCGGGATAGGCGGCAAATTCGCCGCCCCCCACCGTCTCCCCTTTTTGGGGCAGGCGGGGCAGGCGGAAGACCAGGTCCATGTTGATGCTGCCCACCACCAGGATTTCATTTGCAGGCAAGGGATCAGTACCCCCGCTTGGGGTCTACCAGGGTGGGCAGGGGCTCGCCCTTTATATACGCGTCCAAGTTGCGGCAAAACAGATCGGTGGCCCTGGACATGTACTGGGGGGACTGGGCGGCCGTGTGGGGGGTGATGAGGCAGTTTTCCATCTGCCACAGAGGTGAGTGGGGAGGCAGGGGTTCGGTCTCAAAGACATCCAGCCCCGCCCCGGCGATGCGGCCCTGTTCCAGGGCCGAGATCAGGGCCCCTTCGTCCAGGACATCGCCCCGGGCGATGTTGATCAAGATGGCCGTCGGCTTCATCAGGGCCAACTGCTTAGGGCCAATCAGGCCCCTGGTCTCCGCCGTCAGGGGGATGGCGATTACCAGGTAATCGCTCTCCCGCAGCACCATTTCCATACCCTCTAGGGTGACCACTCGGTTTACCTCTTCTGAGGGGGGGCCGGGACTGCGCTTAACCGCCAGGACCCGCATGCCAAAAGCCGCGCCCAGACGGGCGATTTCCCGGCCGATGCTGCCCAGACCCACCAAGCCCATGGTCTTTCCCCTGAGTTCGGAGAGGGGTGCCCGCTGCCACTTACTTTGGGCTTGATTTTTGACAAATTGGTGCAAGCCGCGGTTAAAAGAAAGCATCATGGCAAGAACATGTTCGGAAATGGGAATGCCGTGGATACCGCGGGAATTGGTGAGGAGTATTTTGCCCTCGGTTACTTGGGGCTGGGTGAAGTCCTCCACACCGGCGCTCAAGCTGTGGATCCATTTTAGGGCGGGGTAGTCCGGCAAGTCCGGTCGGAAATTTTGCCACCAGGTGACGAGAACTTCCACCCCCGGCATGAGGGTTTTGGCCTTTTCCGGGTCGTCGGTCTGGTCTACCTGGACGGCGGGGAACCCCGCCTGTATCTTGGCGATGTGTTCCGGATCGATCTTGGCGTTGAGCAGTATCTTCAAGAATATCTCTCCTTTTCCATAGAGGATTTTTCCGGGGCACCCCACTTCTTGCCCTGCCAACTGTCCCGCCGGGCCAACTCGTTTTCTATAGCCATTAGGGTTTCCCACTTGCGCAGGCTCCAAGCTGGGGCCAGAAGCTGGGGAGCAGGGGCATCCCCGGTGAGCCTTTGGATCACCATCTGGGGCGGCAGCACTTCCAAGACGTCGGCCACCCAGTCGGCGTAGGTTTCTAGGTCGGGCAAGGGAACCAGGCCATTTTCCCAGAGGAGAGCCAGGGGTGTGTCCTTGAGAACGGTGAGCAGGTGGATTTTGATGCCATCCAGGCCCAGCCCGGCCAGGGCCCTTGCCGTGTCCAGCATCATCGCTTCGGTTTCTCCGGGCAGGCCCAGAATGATGTGGGCGCAGACCCGGATTCCCCGAGCCCGCAGGGCCCCCGCCGCCCGGATAAAACAGGCGCTGTCGTGACCCCGATTGATCCGGCTGAGGGTGACGTCGTGGATAGACTGGAGCCCCAGCTCCACCCAGAGCCAGGTCCGGCGATTTATGGCAGTCAAAAGGTCCAGGACTGCCGGAGGAAGGCAGTCGGGACGGGTAGAAATGGACAGCCCCACCACACCTTCTTGGGCCAGGGCCTGCCCGTACAAGTCTTTTAGCTTGTCGACCGGGGCCAGGGTATTGGTGTAGGCCTGAAAGTAGGCGATGAACTTTTGGACCTGGGGCCACTTTTCCCGGGCCCGGGCTCTGTTCCGGGCAAACTGCCGGGAGAGGTCAAGGCCGACCTCCCCGGCTAGATCACCGCTGCCCCGGGGGCTGCAGTAGATACAGCCGGGGGCGCCCCCGGCTCGGTTGGGGCAGGAAAGACCGGCGTCCAGGGGTATTTTTGCTACTTTTTCGCCAAAGACCGAAAGCAGGAGCTTGTTCCAACTGTAGTAGCGCCGTCCGGTCCAGGGTAGGACCAAGGGCTTGCACCTCCCCCCCGGTTGTGGGATAGTCTTTTTAATGTAAGAACTACTGTAGGCCAAGTATAACAGCCCGAGAAGGGCGATTCAAACTTTATAGTAGGAGGGGAAGGCTTGGTTCGGGAAACAGAACTGTACCTGCCGGTGAAAGAATACTTGGAAGAACGGGGCTATACAGTGCGGGGAGAAGTGCGGTCCTGTGATCTAGCGGCAGTAAGGGGCGGAGAGCTCGTCTTGGTCGAGCTGAAAATGGCCTTTAACCTAGAACTGGTCCTCCAGGGCAACGAAAGAAAGCGGATCGCCGCCGCTGTTTTCTTAGCCGTCCCCCGACCGAAGAATTGTGCTTCAGCCCGCTGGCGCAAGATCCTGCGCTTGTGCCGGGCCTTAGGTCTAGGCCTGCTCACCGTGTCCCCCCGGGGGCTGGTGGAAGCTGCTTGCTTGCCCGCCCGGCAGGCACCCCCCAGGATCGCCGGGGAAAGGGAGCGCCTGGAGAAAGAATTTGGCGCTCGCACGGGGGACCACAACCTGGGGGGCAGCCGAGGTCGCCCCCTGGTCACCGCTTACCGGGAAAGGGCCCTGGCCATCGCCCGCTGCCTAGCCGAGGGAGAACTGCCCCTGGGAAAAATTCTGGCTGCTACCGGCATCGGCAATGCTGCCAGCCTGCTGCAAAAAAACCATTACGGCTGGTTTGAAAGGGTCCGCCGGGGGGTGTACTGCCTCAGCCCCGGGGGACGCCAAGCGCTGGAGGACTACGCTGACGTTTTAAAGCGCCTCGGGTAAAAAAAAAGAGCTTTCCTTACTTTTCCAGGGTCGCCGCCGTCTGCTTTAGCATCTGCCGGATGGGCAGCTCGTAGGGGCAGCGGCTTTCGCAGATACCACACTGAGTGCAGTCGGAGGCCTTGACCTCCAGGGCGCCGTACCGGTCCAGGGCCCACTCTTTGAGATTGTAACGGGTGTAATATCCCTCAAACAAGAAAATTGCCGGGATTTTTAAGCCGTGGGGGCAGGGCTGGCAGTATTCGCAGCGACGGCAGAAATTGGCGCCCAGGCCGGCGATAAGCTCTTCCAGCTCTTTTTTATCCGCCTGGCTCACTTTCATTTCTGGTACTCGGCTGTTTTGCCGGACCTCGGCCAGGGACTGCATGCCGGGGATGGCCACATCCACCCAACCGCAGTTGATTATGTGGTCCAGGGCGGCGGTGGCCGCAGTCAGGGCGCCGCCGGCCAGGGGCTTCATGGCGATTGTGCCCAGGCCCAGGGCTCGGGCTTTTTTTAAGAGGGGCAAAGCTTGCTGCTCCAAGGGGTTGAAGGGTATCTGCAGGGTGTGAAAGCGGCCGCTTGTCACCCCGGTCTCCAAGATTTCCGGTTTGTGGCCGGTCAGACCGATGTAGCGGATTAAGCCCCGCCTTTTGGCTTCTTCCAGGGCCTCGAGAGCGCCGCCGGGGCCCAGGACCCGGTCCATCTCCTGGGCCGAGGCCACATTGTGCAGTTGGTAGAGATCGAGATAGGAACAGGCAAGGTTGGCCAGGCTGGTCTTAAGCTCCCGCCAGATGCCCTCATAATCCCGGGCGGCCGACTTGGAGGCTATATACCAGCCCTCCCGGCCCCGGGCCCGAAAATACTCTCCGATCTTTTCTTCGCTGTCGGTGTATAGGCGGGCGGTATCGATGAAATTGATGCCCTCATCCTTGCAGGCGTCAAGGATCTCCAGGGCCTCTTCCCGGCTCACCCTTTGGATTGGGATGCCGCCAAAGCCGATTACCGACAGATAGAGCTCGGTCGCCCCGAGTTTTGTGTAGCGCATTGACAGTCCTCCTCGGTATTATATTGACACCCCCGGCTGTGCTATAATCGGCAAAAGGAGGTGTGTCTAATGGGCCAGCCCTTTCACCAGCATCTCTTCCCGCCGGTCAAAAAACTGGTCTGGCAGTACGATATGATCCGGGAAGGGGACAAAATCGCCCTGGGCCTTTCCGGAGGCAAGGACAGCCTGGTCGCCCTTTACACCCTCTCCCGGCTCCGGCAGATGATTCCAGTAACTTATTCCCTGGAGGCAATCGCCGTGGACATGGGCTGGCCGGGGGTGGACTGGGGTCCGGTGGCGGCCTATTGTGAATCCTTGGGCCTGCCCTTTACCCTGGTGCCCAGCCGCCTGGGAGAAATCCTCTTTGCCGCCCGCCGGGAGACAAATCCCTGCTCCCTCTGTGCGAAAATACGGCGGGGTCTTTTACACAGCCAGGCCAAAATAAACGGCAGCAACGTGGTCGCCCTGGGTCACACCAGCGACGACGCCATCGAAACGGTGTTTTTGAATATGTTCTACGCCGGGCGCATCGACTGTTTTAAGCCCGCCAACAACCTGGATCGAACCGGCCTTCGCCTCATCAGGCCGCTGCTCTATGTCAGCGAAAGGACCACTGCCCTGGTGGCGAAAAAACTGGGGCTGCCGGTGCGGGAAAATCCCTGCCCGGCCAACGGCAAAAGCAAGCGCCAGGCTGTTAAGGAAGTGCTGGCCCGGCAGCGGTTAGAAGACAAATTCGCCGACGCCAGGCTGCTGGCTGCCGTCAAGGGCCTGTGGGATAGCCAGGCCCGCCAAGGATTATTATAATACTTTTACCCCCTCCCCGCCAGCTAAAGCAGGAATTGTCCCCCGCCAAGTAGAAGTATATTGGCCAAAGGAGGTGCCCCCGTGGCTCTAGAATTATTTCCCACTCCCTCGTGGCCCCGGCCGAATTTTGCCATTCCCTTTTACCTTGAATGCAAGAAATACCCCCAGGACGGGGAGATGGCTGCCCGCCCCCTGCTGTGTGTTGCGGGGCCTGAGAATGGCGCTCCCGCCTCCTTTTGGGCCTGCGACAGAGAGAGCCTCTACCTGGCGGTAGAGGTCCCGGGTCGGGCCGAACCGGGAGGGAATGAGGCCTGGCGGTTCGGGGACGGTTTTTTGCTCACCGTGTCCCCTAAAGCGGAAGACGGTCCCGTCCACTGTTACACTTCCTTGGGCTTTGGCGGGACAAGCAGAAAGCCGCAAATCGTCGCCGTCAATCGCGACGGCACCTGGTTTCCTCCCTTGGACCTGGCCAAAGTAAAGTACCGGTTCCAGCAGGACAAGGATAAAGCCCGCTTTTCGGTGTCTGTTCCCTGGTCGGTCCTGGAACCTCTCCGTCCCCTGCTCTATGAGACCATCTCGGTAAACCTGACTGTCCTCCGCCGGAGCGAAGAGGGAAGGACGATCTACCAGCTCGCGGCCGACGAGGACTTCGACACTGAGAGTACGGCTCTCCGCCGCCTATTACCGGTAGGGTTTTCTTACGGCGATCTTAACCGCCCCTTAGCTCAGTCCTTTCTCACCCGCAACTGCTGGCGAGGCGCCGAACCCCTCCAGCTCAACCTGGGCCTGTACAACCCCGAGACCTGCACCGCCCGGCTGGACTTTATCATTAAGGACGGCGCCAATATCCTCGAGAGCCACAGCTCCAGTGTGGAGCTGGCCTCCGGCTGCCACCACTGGACCCTAAAGTGGAGCCCCCAGGGGCCCCTACCCACGGGCAAGTATTGCCTGGAGGTAGGCGGCCAGGGCGGAGGACGGAGCTACAAGAAGCAGCACCATGTATACGTTCTCAACCCCCAGGAAGTAAGCGGGGTTCGCACCGACCTGCTCCGGCTGGAAGAGAATATTAACTGCCTTTACCCCGGCGCCGTCCTCACCGCCCTGGCCAAGCTGGAATGGCTGGAAAATTCTCTGGAGGATTGCACCTGGAAAACGCCGAACTTAGCCGGATTTACTGAAGCCAAGACCATGCGGGACAGTCTGCGCAAGGGATTAAACCCCTTGGCGGATGAGGCCGGATTGTCTCGGAGGGCCTTTCGTTCACCCGTCGATGGGAGCTTGCAGGCCTATTCTCTCTACCTGCCCCGGGGCTTTAGCCTGGAGCAAAAGTGGCCGCTGCTGGTGTTCCTGCACGGCAATGGCGTCGACGAGCTGGCCCTGGCCGCTAATCCCGAGGCCCATAAGCTAGCGGACCGGCTGGGGATGGTCCTCCTTTTTCCCCGAGCCCGCACTGTGGGCGGCTTTTACCTGGGGCCCGATGAAAAAGACGTCATGGCCAACCTGGCTTTCCTAAAAAAACGCCTGCCCCTGGATTGGGACAGAATCTTTATCGGGGGCTTTTCTCTGGGCGGTTTTGGCGCTTGGCACATCGGCCTGCGCCATCCCGGGCATTTTGCCGGTATCGTCGTCATCTCCGGCGTACCCGCGCTGCCCCTGGCTGAAATTGAGGGGAGCGCCGAACACCAGTTTAACCCCGCCGATTTTGCCGATAATGCCAAGAGGCTGTCCCTGTTGGTAATCCACGGCACCAAGGATAGCGCTGTCCCCGTTGACAGCGTGCGCAAGGTGATTGAGGCCTTACGGGAGAAAGGGGCCGAACCGGTATATAAAGAGCACTTAAACGGCGGCCACGGCGACTGCGATTGGCCTGCCGACCTGGCCCCCTGGCTGAAGACAGCCCTGGGCCGAGCGGAAAGGACCCCCGGCGTTTAAAGCGGGGGTTTTTTTGTTGCCCGCGGGCTTCCTAGCCCGGCCTGCGGCAGTATTCGATGAATTCTTCCAGTTCGCTTTTTAGCTCTTCTTCTTTTTGCCGGGACAGTTCTACTTCAATGACCTGCTTTCCCGGGGGCAAACGGAGCAGTTGCAGGTAAGCCCGCACCGGCCGCCGGTAGATTGCCTCGGCCGCCATGGCGTAAAAACGGAGCTGGGGCGCGTAAGTATCTGCCAGGGACAGGGGACCCTGGGCAGGGATGAGGTTGGTCTTGTAATCGACCAGGGCCAGGTGGTCCCGGGCAAAGAGGAGCTGGTCAATCACTCCGTGGAAGAGGGCGTCCTGCAGACGGTAGTAAAATTCCTGTTCCCGGCAAGATTCGGTGTACTGACCGGGGGGGCCCGGGTCTAGGCGGTAGGCCTCCAGCAAGGCGCGGGCGGACTCCTGGACCTTTTGGGCCAGGGCGGGAGAGGCGGCGGGGAAGTATCGGGGCAAGAGCTCTTGAAACAGCGAGGGTAGATCCCTGTCGTCAGGGACGGTTTCCATGAGTCGGTGCAAAAGGGAGCCAAAGGCCGCCCCCCCGACGACTTCTTCCGAGTTTTCTACCGGGACCGGCATCCCTTCCGCCGGGGAGAGGTAGCGGCGGCGGAATTGCTCCCGGTCCCGCCGCCAGAGGAGGAACTGGGACATGCTAAAGTACCAGGCCGCCCCCACCTTGCTCGAGGATGGCGCCAGGCCGACCAGGGTCCCCCGGGGTAGAGCCGCCGGCGGGCCCGGCTGGGGCAGAGGCAGGGGAAAGCGGGGGCTGCCTTCTCCCGCCTTGGCCTCTTCTCTGTATTGAATCAGCTTCGGGGCCTCTTGGGCCAGGGCTCTGATCCAGGAGTTGAAAGATTGCTCCTCTTTTTCCTCGTCTTGGCCGAGGAAAATCAGCCGATCCCGGGCCCGGGTCATGGCCACATAGAGGAGGCGGATGTACTCGGCCAGTTCCTCTTGGCGCTCCTGTTCTTTTGCCTTTTCCCAGACGGGGCAGCGCCAAGGAAAGTTAAAGGCCAGCCCCCCATCGGTGTCGGCCAGGACGCTGCCGTAGGACGGCCTCAGCTTGGCATTG
>DGZR01000065.1:20006-27411 GCA_002397155.1 Firmicutes bacterium UBA4975
TCCAGGAAATCGTCCTCCAGGGAAAAATCAGTAAACTCTTCGGCTAGCTCCGCCAGCTTTTCCAGATTGGCCAAGCGCTGGAGGCCTCCGTAGCCCGTGAGAACCGCTTCCCGGTACTGAGTGAGCTGAAAGGCCAGCTCCAACAGGCGAGGCAACTCAAGGCGGCCCCGGGCGGCCCGCAGGCGGCCGATGACTTCTGAGGCCCTGAGCAGCCGCTGCCGCTGTTCACCGCTCAGAGCTTGGTCCTGGTCCAAGAGGCCGCCGCCGGACTGGCCCCGGCTGCGAACGAGAGCGTAAAGACTGTCGTCATCCAAGGCAAAGAGGGGCGAACGGAGGAGGGCGACTAAGGACAGTTCGTCCCAGCCATGCCGTACCACCCGGAGCAGATTCAACATGTCCAGCACTTCAGGCTGCTGGTAGAAGCCGATCCCCCCCACCACCGTGTAAGGGATGCCCTGGAGGCGAAGATGGTGCTCGTATTCCTTGAGGTGGGTGCGGCTGCGGAGGAGGATGGCTATGTCGCCGTATTTCAGGGCCTGCTCGGTCGCCCCTGATTCCACCATTTCCCCGATTCGCGCCGCCAGGGCCGCTCCCTCTTCGGCCGCCGAGCCCTTTTCCCCCGAACAGGCCAGAAATTCCGCCCCCGGCCTCTTTCCGGGGCGCTGAGGGGTCAAGGGCAAGTACTCCATCCCGCCGACCTGGGGTAAAAGCCGGGAGAAAAGAGTATTGACTAGGTCAAGGAGGGGTTTTTGCGCGCGAAAATTGCAGGTTATCCGCCTCTCAGCTTGGGGGTCGGCCCGTACCAACATTTCTCTTAGACGTTGAAATTCCTGAACCCGAGCCCCCCGGAACCGGTAAATCGATTGTTTTTCATCGCCGACGACAAAGAGCCGACCGGCGGGGATCTTACCCTCTTCTTCGACCAAGGCCTTGATTATACGGTGCTGGAGTCCGTCTGTGTCTTGAAATTCATCGAGCATGTAGGTGGCGTATTTTTCTTTTAGAGCGGCCTTCACCCGGGGCGTCCGGAGCAAGCGCTCCATGGCGAACTGCAGATCAGAAAAATCCAGCCCTCCCGCCCGGTCTTTGAGCCGGGCATAGATCCTATCTAGTCGCTGTAAAAGAGAAAGTATCCCTTCCCCCAGGGCGGGAGCCAAGGCCCGGGAGAGGGCGTTTTGCACCGCGAGGACTCCTTCCTGAATAAACTCTTTGTGGCCCCCTATCCGTCCCCCTTTGAGGCTAGTGAGGGCCAGCAAGTCGGGATACAGTTCAATGAGGTCATTGGAATCTTGGGCTGCCGCCCCGTCACCGGCCCCCTTGAGGAGGGCCCGGCGGTCCCGGGCCATTTCCGGCTTGTCCTTGCCCGCCAGGACTGTATCCAGACGGGCCTCTTTGGCCGCCAGGTCGGCCAGAGCCTGCCGGCACTGGGACCAAGAGGGCAGCTCCTCGTAGGACCGGGCCAGACCGGCCCCTTCGACGGGGATACCCCGGTTGCGCAATACTGTATACAGGCGGCCTACCTGCCTGGCCAGACCGCCTGTTTCCAAAGCCTGGGCGCCGAGGATTTCCGCCAGCAGGGCCAAGTGGGGACATTTTTCTTGGGCGGCTTGCTCGAGGGCCAGGCCGGCCGCTTTTTTGAGCAAGAGACCGGCCTCCAGTTCCGCCAAAACCCGAAAAGCGGGTTTTACTTGTCCCTCCAGGGGAAAAGCCCTGAGTACCCGGGCATAGAAGGAATGAATGGTGCTGATCGGAGCCGCTACCAGTTGATCCCGGGTCTCTTTCCAGCGGGGGTCCTGCCGGGCCAGGGCGGCAAGGGACCCGTCGATCCGTTCCCGCATTTCCCGAGCCGCTTTTTTGGTGAAGGTTATGGCCACTATTTGTCCGGGAGTAAGCCCCCCCTCGGTGAGGAGGCGGAGGTAGCGACTTGTCAGCACCGTGGTCTTGCCGGTGCCGGCCCCGGCGTTCACCGCCAGGTTTACTCCGATTGCCGTAGCGGCCAGCTGTTCACTGTTCAGTTCCACCGCTTCTATCCTCCTTTTACCTGCAGACGGTACTTGTCGTAACGACAGCACTGGACGAAGGGGCAGGGGCGGCAGGCGCCGTCCTGGGGTCTGGGGGTAAAATTACCCGCCAAGATCTCTTCGTGCCAGCCCCTGGCTGTTTCGGCCAGCAGGCTTTGCAGCCCCGCCAGTTCCCCTCGCTCCACCGAGGCCAGGTTGCTCCTTGCCAGGTCGGTGAATTCTCGATCCCAGATGCCACCGGCCAATTTGGCCCCCTTGAGCACGTAGTAGCCGCCGCCCACGACCCTTATCCGGCTGAAGCCAAGCTGAGCCAGCAGGGGCTGGGCCGCCACCAGGTAGGTCGGAATCTGCAGGCTCCGGCCGGAAAGGATCTTCGACCGGGTCACCTCTTGGGAGGTCTTGTAATCGTAAACAACCGCCCAGGTTTCTCCGTCCCTTTCCAGGATGTCGATGCGGTCCACTTGCCCCCAGAGGCTTGTTCCCTCGCCGGGAGACACTGCTCCCACCGCCGCGCCGGGCAGCCCAAAAGGGGCTTCGTAGAGCACCGGCACAAGGCCGGTCCTCCGGCGCCAAGCAATATCCGTCCTGATCAGGGCGGCCACAGTCCAGACTGCATCGCGGCTGCGGAGCCGCCACAGAGTCTCTTCGGGATCCAGTCCTCCTCTTTCCAACCAGCGGCGGGCCAGGGCCGCCAGAGGGCCGGTGATAGTTTCGGGGGCGTCTGCTTCCGCCCCTTTCCAGTAGCCCTCGCGGTAGAACCTTTCCAGCAGCCAGTGAAGGAGAGCGCCCTTTTCCAAAGCCGAGTATTCATCCTGGCACCGGAAATCGGGTGCCAGTCCCAGGCAAGTGTCGGCAAAAAAGGCCCAGGGACAGCGGTAGTACTGTTCCAGACGACTGCTGGAATATACCCCCCGGCCAAAGCGCTCCTTGAGGGCAAGGGCGCTGGCGGCTAAAGCCCCGTCGTAATTGTCCGCCGGGGCCGGGCTTTCTCGGTTCTGAATGGTCAGGCTGGCTCTGAGTAAAGCCGGATAGCTCTCCCGCCCGGCCAGCCAGTCCAAGGCGCCGGGGGACAACTGTCGGCCCCGGGCCCGGTCATAAGCCAGGAGCTGAGCCAGCCGCTCTGCCGAAGCGGCCTGAGAAAAGGGGGGGAGCAAGTCGGCGCTGTCCAAAAAGCGGCAAGGCAAGTCGCGGCAGGCCTCTTCGACTTCCCGCCAAAAAGAGGAAGCTTCCGCACCCTCGTCGATACCCGGCAACTGTCGGGAAAGGCAAATACCCTGTTCGGCTGCGGCTATGGCGCTGTGAAAAAAAGCCTTTTGCCGGGCCAGGGTCCGGCTTGGGTCCCGGTCCCCGCGGGGAATCCGGTCCAGCAGCCAATGTTCGCCCTGGGGGCGAGGAAAAACCCCCTGGTTGAGGCCGAGGATAAAGAGCCAGGGGAAACTCTGGCCTCGAACCTGGGCGGGAGTGAGCAGCCTGACTCCTCCGGGATAGCCCTCCCGGAGGACCAGGTCTACCTCTAGCCAGGGCAGGATTTCTTCAATGAATTGACCAGAGCCAATGGGCTTGTCCCGGCCCAAGAGACTGGAACAGGCCAGGTACTCTGTTAATGAAGCGTTCAGACGGGACCAGGCTTCCCTGTCCCTAGAGGCCTCTAGGGAATCCCCCGGAGGGCTGAGCCTGCCGATATTGTCTGTGAGAATTTCCAGCAAAAGCCCCACCTGGTCCCGGGGAGGCCCCTGGCCCGCCAGGCGGCGGCCCAGCTCCAACCAGGCCTCTATGGCCTGGCCGGCCCCTTCGTACCTGGCCAGGGCGCGGCCAATCTCCCCTTCCTGCCACTGTTCCCCATCTTGCCGCCGGGCGGAAAGCCACTTCCTTTCTCGGGCCAGCCGGGGCAGCCATTCCTTGCCCCGCAAATCCCACTTGAGATGGAAAAGTGCCCAGCCCAGGGCTTCTTCGTCGTAATCCGGGGGCAGGTGAGCGGTGATGTAGACCGAGGCCGCCACCCGGAGCAAACCTTCCCTGTCCCAGCCGGCGGCGGCGGCCCGCCAAATCTTGATAAATTCCCGCACCCAGGGGACGGCGGTCAGCTTGACTGTTAAGGGCAGGGCCAGGGGAATTCCCTGTTCGGGCAGCACCTGCTGCAACCGAGGCAGGTACCTGTCCGGGTCGGGAATCACCAGGCAGATCTCTTCAGCTCGGACCCCCTCGGCGGCCAAGGCCTTTATCTCTTGGCCAACCAGCTCCGCTTCCTGTCCCAGCCGGGGGGCGCCCAGCCCCCGGACGAGGGGGGTAGCCGCCGGTCGGTCGGGCAGGGCAAAAAGAGCAGCCGTCAGCTCGCTTTGCTCCCCACCCTCCTCCCGCCGCAGGGTAAAGCCCATTTCCCTCACCCCGGCCAAGATCTCGGTCAAAAGGCCAAAGTGGGCCGGGTGCTCCCAGGGCAGCCAGAGAGTGACGGCGGGGACAAGGCGGCTGAGGGCGGCCAAAATGTCCAGTTGCAGGGGCTCTAGGTCAAAAAACCAACAGAGGTGAAGCTCCCGTACCGGCCCCAGCCAGGGAATTGCCCCCAGGCCTTTGCCGGCCAGGGCATACTGTTCTTCGATATCGGCCAGACCTCGTTGGCGCATAAATACCTCGTACTCCCGCCAGACCCGGGCCAGTTCAGCCAGGAGGGGGTCGGGACCCAGATCGGCGGGGGCGGCTTTTGCTCGGCGCAACTGTCCCAAGGCGTATGCCACTTCCCCCGCTCTTTCCCGGGAGGCCCCCCTGGTCAAAAGGGGCAGTCCTGGGGCATTTTTTTCTAGTATCTCCCATAACACCTCTTCGACCAGCCGCCGACCCATGCCGACCACCTTTTGACCGGAACCGGCCAGGGCCGCCGCCACCAAGTCATCAAAGGTGGTCAAATTGAGGCGGCGGCTGGCCCGGGACACCAGGCGGTGGCGATAGGCGTGGAGCAGGTGGCGGCTGGGCAGGAGCAGGGCAAATTCTTCTTCCCGGCCCTCCTCGACTAAACGGGCCAGCCGTTCAAGCAGGCAATCGATGTGGGAACGATCGCCAAAGGGCAGTAAAACCGCTTCAGGCACGGGCATCCCCCCTTACCAGCTTCCTTGCTGCCAGTTATTTTTTCTTTTTATCCTTGGGCCCCGCTTCGGCCAGCAGTTTGAACCAGTGATGGCGGCCGACAAAGTAGCCGCCGATGCCGAAGCTGGCAACGCCCAGGAGGACGGTAAAAGGGAAGAGGGCCCTCAGGCCTTGGACAAAGGTTATCTGCCCTAGGAGCGAATGGGCCGCCGCCGCCAAAAAAAAGTAAACTAGGAGGATGGGCAGCCCCCAAGAAAGGCCCCGCTTGAAAATATAGCGGCCCTTACCCCCGGCGATCTCCGCTTTTAACTGCCTTCTTCTTGCTTGTTTTGCCTTGGACAATTGCCCCACCCCTTGTAATAGTTTTTTTTAAAAGCCCGGGAGTCCCGGGCCTTTTGCCTCTAGAGAGCGAAGTCGCCTGTGTGGGCTTGTTCGAGGAATTTTGCTAAAAGGAGAGCGGTATTCCCCAGGTCCTCTTTATTTATAGTCTCCACATTGCTGTGGACATAGCGGGTGGGAACGGAAAGGGTAATCACCGGGCAGCCGGCCTGGACCCGTTCAATTGCCCCGGCGTCAGTCCCCCCACGGGGCAAAATTTCCATCTGGTACTTTACCTGGTTTTCTTCGGCCAGGCTGCGGACAAAGTCCACCAGCTTGTAGTTGGATATGGAGGCACTGTCCATTATCTTTATCGCCGCCCCCTCGCCCAGGGCGGTGACCTGGTGCTGTTTACTGCTGCCGGGGCCGTCCACCGCCAAGGTGACGTCCAAGGCGACACCGATGTCGGGGCGGATCCCATAGGCCCCCGCCGTCGCCCCCCTTAGCCCGACTTCTTCCTGGACTGAAGCCACGGCATAGATATCCACCTGGTGCTCTTGGACCAAGCGCAGGGCCTCGATCATCACCCAGACCCCGGCCCTGTCGTCCATGGCCTTTGCCGAAACATTGGCGCCAAACTCGATAAAATCCCGGTCCAAGGTCACCGGGTCGCCGGGGCGGACTAGCTTTTGCGCCTCTTCCGAGGTAAGGCCCAGGTCGACATAAAAATCGCTGACCTTAAGGGGGGCTTTGGCTTCGTCGGGGGTCAGCAGGTGGACGGGCTTTATGGCCGGCATCAGCACCCCCCGCAGGTCTTTTCTGCCCTGGACGTAAACCCGCTGGGCCACCATGTTCCGAGGGTCGTGGCCCCCCACCGGGCTGAGGCGAAGAAAACCCTTTTCGTCCACTTGGCTGACGATAAAGCCAATCTCATCCATGTGGCCGCTGATCATCACCTTTTTGCCGCCCTCTTTGCCTTTTTTGTGGGCGATGACGTTGCCCAGGGCGTCGACCCAAACCTGGTCGGTCAACTTGGCCAGTTCATCCTTGATGAGGGCGCGGATTCTTTCTTCTCGTCCAGAAATCCCGGGAGTTTGTGTAAGTCTTTTGAGCAGTTGCATTAGAGAGGGACCTCCTTTGTCATTATCCTGATTCCAGTATTCTCTACCGAAAGAAAAAACTCCTCCCTGCTCAGGGGCTGACTCTAGCTTGCCCGAAAAACCCCGGCCAGGCCAAAAAAAAGGATTACTTGCTCCTACCTAGAAATGATAACCAATTACCCAGCGGAAAACGATAGGAGGTCTTTTTATGTCTTCTGGAAAGGCGCTGCTGACCCTTGTCTTGCCCCTGGCCCTGCTCTTGCTCAGCGCCCGGGTGGGGTCGGAGATTGTGGCCCGGCAGTTTAAGGAACAGGCGGACAGACTGGGGGCTATCCAGGTCCTCGAGCGAGGGGCCCGGGTGGAGTCGGAGCTTGCCCGCTACAGCCAGGAGATCGCCGGCCTGGCAGCCAGCCTTTCCTGCCAATCCCCGCCCCTTGGGGACATCCAGGCAGCGGCGGAGTACCTTAATCGCCTGGTCCTCAATGAGTACGCCGCCCTGTACTACGTGAGACTGTCCCAAGGCCGCTACTTCGCCCCCTTGGAGTCCGGGGAAATACTCCTGGACTCAGACTATCCGGGCTTAACCTTTTTAAAAAGGGCGGCAAATTCCCGCCGACCTCAGACCAGCACTCTTTTTACCTCGAGCATTTCGCAAGAACCCGTTATTTTGTTGGCCGCTCCGGTAGAGGCGGGGGGAGAAGTCCTCGGCCTGGTTGGGGCCGAATTGCCCGCCGCCAGGTTTTCCTCCTTGCTGGCCGACCTCTCCGCCGCCAATTGCGGCGCCATGCTCCTGGATAAGCAAGGAAGGGTAATCGCTAATCCAGGCGGCTCCTGCCCGGCCGGGACCAGCCTGCTGACCGGCGACCGGGGGGGTCTGGAAGACCTGGC
>DGZR01000052.1:0-11273 GCA_002397155.1 Firmicutes bacterium UBA4975
TATCGGGAGGGGTGACCCCTACCCTCTGAAATCTCAAACCTCAAACCTCTAACCACAAAAATAGGGCGGGAGAACGGTCTCCCCTGTCCCACTGGAGGAAGGAGTGGGAAGAGATACCGTTCCCGCCGCCCCATTAAAGGCCCAAATCAACGGGCCGAAATTGGTTGACGTCAAAAAGTCCCCTGTCGGTAATCTTTATTGCGGGTATCACCGGCAGGGCCATGAAACTGAGGGTGGCAAAGGGATTTTCCGTTCTGGCCCCCAGGCCGATAGCCGCCTTTTCGACGGCTTTTAACTGGGCCGCCACGGCTTCAATTGGCTCCGGGGACATGAGACCGGCCAAGGGTAGGGCCAGGCGAGCCAGCACCCTTCCCCCTTCCACCGCTACCAGGCCGCCCTGCATCTCGGCCACCGCTTCTACGGCGGCGGCCAAGTCGGCGGGGTCCAGGCCGGCGGCGATCACATGGTGGGAATCGTGGGCGATGGAGGCGGCAATTGCTCCTCTGTTCAGGCCCAGGCCCCGCAAGAGCCCCAAGCCCACCCGGCCGCTGCCCTGGTGACGCTCTGCCACCGCCAGCAAAACCAGGTCATTTTCCGCCAGGGCCTCAGTTTCCTGCTGGGTGGCCCGGGCTTCTTCGGTGACGATCTGGCCGGGTACCAACTGGATGACCCGGTATTCCCCGGCCGGGGGCAGGGTGAACTTTTCCGGGCCCAAGGACCGGATGTGCACCGAACGAGCCACTCTGGCCGGGATATTTTTTTCTACCTGGGCGGGGAAAAGAGCTTTTCCCTCTTCGGCCACCAGGACGCCGTCCTTGTATACCTGGATTGGCTTAAATTGGACCAGGTCCTCTAAAATAACCAGGTCGGCCCGGCGGCCCGGAGCGATTGCCCCGATCCCCCTTTGGCCCATCGCCTCGGCGGCATTTATGGTGGCGAGGCGAATGGCAGCCAGGGGGTCCGTGCCCAAGCGGACGGCCTCTTTCAGCATCCAATTGATGTGGCCCCGAGCCCGGAGGTCGCTGGGATGGCGGTCGTCGGTGGCGAAGAAAAAGCGGCTGAAGTTATCGGCGTCTACCGCCTCCAAGAGGGCGGCCAGGTTGCGGGCGGCGGAGCTTTCTCGGATCATGATGTACATGCCGGCCCTGACCTTTTCCCGGGCTTCTTGGACCGTGGTGACCTCGTGGTCGGCCCGAATGCCGCCCAAGAGATAAGCGTTCAGTTCATTGCCCCCTAAGCCGGGGGCATGCCCGTCGATAAAGCGGTCCTGGCAGAGGGCGAGCTTTTGCCAGACCCCCTCGTCCCCGTGGATGACCCCGGGGTAGTTCATCACTTCGCCCAGGCCAAAGACCCCCGGTTGCCCCATGAGCTTTTTTAGGTCCCGGGCCCCCAGGCAGGCCCCGGCGGTCTCCCAGTCCGAGGCCGGCACGCAGGAAGGGAGCATGAGGTTAAAGTTCCAGGGGTACTTTGTCCCTTCTCGCAGCAGGTAGCGGATGCCCTCGAGCCCTGCCACATTGGCGATTTCGTGGGGATCGGCGAAAATGGTGGTAGTCCCCAGGGCCACCAGGCAGCGAGCAAATTCGCCCACCGCCAGCATGCTGCTTTCTATATGGCAGTGGCCGTCGATAAAGCCGGGGCAGAGGATTTGCCCGGCCAGGTCAATTTCCACCTGACCCCGGTAGTCGCCCAGGCCCACGATGCGGCCTCGGCTGACCGCCACCCCGGTTTCCGCCAGGGTACCGGAAAAGACGTCGACGACTCGGCCGTTTTTAAAGACCAGTTCGGCGGGAACATCTCCCCGGGCCACCGGCAATAGCCCTTTCATGGCTAGTCCTCGTACTTCGGAGCGATGGCCCCGAATTTGCACTGGGTTATGCAAAGGCCGCAGCCGGCGCAGCGCTCATAGTCTACCACGGCGTACTTGTCGATGGTGATGGCGTGGTAAACGCAGGCCTTGGCGCAGCGGCCGCAGGCGGTGCAGTATTCCGGGTCGATGAGGGGTTGCCAGCGCCGGAGGTCTTCTAGGCGCTGCCAGTTATGGGCCTTGCCCCGGATCTCCGCTAAAGACTGGATATTCCGCTCCGCCAAGTACTTTTCCATCTGGCGGGCGATTTTGCCGTAGATGCCGGGTCCCTCCAGGATGGCCGCGGTGCACACCTGTACCGCCGCCGCCCCGGCCATGATCATCTTGATGGCCTCTCGGCCGGAGCTCACTCCCCCCACCCCGATTATGGGGATACTCACGTGTTGGTAGGCTTCGTACACCGCCCGCAAGGCCACGGGGAATATGGCGGGGCCGGAGAGCCAGCCGTAGCCGCTGGCACTGCCCATGAAGGACTTACCTGTTTCCAGATCGATGTCCAGGCAGGGACCGAGGGAATTGATGAGGACCAAGCCGTCGGCCCCCGCTTTTTCGGCGGCGGTGGCAAATAGAGGCAGATCGATCTGGGGGCTGAGCTTGACAAAAACCGGCAGGTCGGCGGCCCTTTTCGCCGCTTGCACCGCCGCCACTACCGGCGAGGGGTCGGAACCCAGGTAGTGGGTAGACAATTCCAGGGCGTCGGCAAAGGGGGCTACTTTTTTCGCCAGCTCCTCGATTTGGGGAGCGGTGTAGCCCAGGCCCACTATTACCGGGAGCCCGGCTTTTTTGACGATTGGGTACTCCTTTTCCAGCCACTGTTCGGGGGGAAACTCCGACCAGAGTTCGGTATTGAGAAATCCCCCCCGGATCTCCGCCATGTTTTGCCGGGGCACCCGAGCCCCCTCGGTGGAAATGGTCTTAGTGACAATGGCCCCGGCTCCGCCTTCGGCGGCGGCCAGGGCGGCGGGGCCGTCCTTGATGGGCGGCCCGGCCGCGGGCATAACCGGGTTTTTTAGTTTTAGCCCGGCAAACTCCACTTGCAGCCTATTCATTTTCCACCTTCTGCAGCCTTGGCCTTGAGAGCGGCCAGGACTTTTTCCGGGGTGGCGGGCAGGTCGTAGAGCCTGATGCCCACTGCGTCTTCAATGGCGTTTAGAATGGCCGGGGCGGTGGGAATCATGGCCGGTTCGCCGATACCTTTAGCCCCGTAGGGACCGCAGGAATCGCCGCTTTCGACGATGACGGTCTTGATTTCGGGCACGTCCAGGGCGGTGGGCACCAGGTAGGTGGCCAGGTCGGGGTTGAGAGTGATGCCCTCTTTAAAAACCTGGTCTTCCATGAGGGCCATACCCATTCCCATGGCCACTCCACCCTCGCTTTGTCCTTCCACCCCGGCGGGGTTGATGGCCACGCCCACATCGGGAGCGGCTACCACTCGCAGGACGTCGACTTGGCCCGTTTCGGTGTCCACTTCTACCTCCACGTACTGGGTGTTAAAAGTAAAGGTCAAGTAGACCACTTCACCCTGGGCGTTTTCGTAGTTGATGTCGGTGCGGGGGAAGTAACAGCCTTCCGCCGCCAGGGGTTCGCCCTTAGCCCGGGCAATCTGGGCCAGCTCGCCCAGGGTCATCTGCTTCGTGGTCCCGTGCAGGATCACATCTCCTTCGGCCAGGGACAGTTCGGGATAAGCCCGGCCCAGCTCCTGGTATGCCCGGTGGTAAATCTTGCCCAGGAGGTTTTCCGCCGCCAGCTTTACGGCATTGCCGGAAAAGATGGTCTGGCGGGTGGCGGAGGTGGAGCCGGCGTTTTTTGTGGTGGCGGTGTCGTTTACCGCCAGGTCGATGAGTTCCGGGGGCAGGTGGAGGACATCGGCGGCGATCTGGACCATTATGGTTTTGACCCCCTGGCCCACATCGGCGGCAGCCGAGCGAAGGAGGATGCGGCCCTCATCGGTGACCTGGACCTGGGCGATGGAGTGGTCGGGAAAACCCTCGCCGTAGCCGCAGCCGAACATGATGGTGGCTAGCCCCACCCCCCGCTTTTTATGGGGAGCGGAAGGGGTTCCCTTGGTGCCAAAGTGCTCCCTGGCGGTGAGGATGGTGTCCACGGTGCCCACGCTGGTGGTGAGGAGCTGGTTGTTGCCGGTGCGGGAACCGACTCGGTAAGCGTTCTTGAGGCGGAATTCCGCCGGATCCCAGCCCATGTCCCGGGCGATGCAGTCCATCTGCCGGTCATAGGCAAAGGCAGCCTCGGTCGCGCCAAAGCCCCGCATGGCTCCGGTGTAGGTGTTGTTAGTGTACACCGTATAGCTGACGCCCTTGACGTTGGCCACATTGTAAGGTCCGGTGCTGACATACATAGCTTGGTGGACGATAGAAGCACCGGTGGAAGCATAGGCCCCGGTGTCCCCTATCACTTCCGACTGCCAGGCGGTTATGCTGCCGTCATTTTTGACGCCGGTCTTGAGCTTAAAGGTCATCGGCGTGCGCTTGGTCATCATGATCATGGTTTCGTGGCGGGTCATCACCCACTTGACCGGGCGGCCGGTGAGCTTGGCCATCAGGGGCAGGATGATGTGGACGGAAATATCTTCCCTGCGGCCAAAAGCGCCGCCCATGGCTTCGGGCTGAACAATCTTGAGCTGGTCCACTTTGATGCCCAGGACCTTGGCCACGTCGGTCTGGATGTCGTGGGTCCACTGGCAGGGCGCCCAGAGGGTGTAAGTGTCCGTTTCGGCGTCGTACTCGGCCATGCCGGCCTCGGGCTCCAGGGCCACGTGGTCCACGTGCTGGGTGCGGAAAGTGTTTTCAAAAATGTGGTCGGCTTCGGCAAAGCCCTTTTCCACATCCCCCTTCACCAAGTGGTCGACGGCCAGGACATTGCCGGTATTATAAGGATGCTCAAAAGCGGCCTGGTTCGTCTCATGGATTTTAGGAGCCTGGGGTTCCATGGCCCTAAGGGGATCGGTGATGATCTCCAGGGGCTCGTAATCCACTTCAATGAGCTTTATAGCCTGGCGGGCGGTTTTTTCGTCCTCGGCGGCCACCACGGCCACCCGGTCCCCCAGGTAGCGGCTCTTTTCCTTGACCAGCACTTCCTGGTCCTTGAAAATGAGACCGTAGGTCTTGAGCCAGGGCACGTCGGCCTCGGTGATGACTTTTACCACCCCCGGCAGGGCCCGGGCCTTGCTTACATCTACTCTTTTAATGAGGGCATGGGGGTGGGGGGCTCGCAGCACTTTAAGGTAGAGCATCCCCTCTTGGTGGAGGTCGACGGAATACAGGGGCTTGCCCAGGACTTTGTCCAGGGCGTCCACTTTTTTTACTCTCTTGCCAATATAGCCTTGGCTCAACGCCCGTACCTCCCTTCAGCCACTGCCTCAATGGCTTCAATTATTTTGACATAGCCGGTGCAGCGGCAGATATTGCCGGCCAGTCCCCGGCGAATCTCCTCTCGGCTGGGCCGAGGGTTGTTGTCCAGCAAGTACTTGGCGCTCAGGAGCATGCCGGGAGTGCAGTAGCCGCACTGGACGGCGCCGCAGTCGATAAAGGCTTGCTGCAGGGGATGAAGGGCGCTCTCTCCGCCCAGTCCCTCTACAGTGACTATTTCCGCGCCGTCGGCTTGCAGGGCCAAAACCAGGCAAGAGGTGACTGACTTGCCGTCCATGAGGACGGTGCAGGAGCCGCATTCTCCCTTGCCGCAGCCCTCCTTGGTGCCCAAGAGGTGCAGCTTTTCCCGGAGCAGGTCCACTAAGCGCAGGTCCGCTTCTACCTGAAAACTGTGTTTTTGCCCGTTTACAGTGAGCTCCAGCGGGTACTTAGCCATTTACTTCCACCCCCAGATTATTGATGGCCTGGAGCAGGGCCCGCCGGAAGATGACTTCCGCCCCCTGCCGCCGGTACTGGGCGGTGCCCCGGATGTCGTCGATTGGGGAAATCTCGGCTTGAAGCTGGACCAAGGCCGGGCCTAAGTCCAGGGAGCTGAGTTTTTGCCCCCGCAAGATATCCTCGGTCTTTTTGGCCCGCCGGGGTACCGGCGCCACCGAACCCAGACAGATGCACAGATCGGCCAGGCAGCCCTTCTCCAGGGTGACCAGCACGGCCACGCTGGCGGTGGCGATGGCCATGGCCTTGCGCTTGCCCAGTTTCAGATAAGCTCCCCCTTGGTTGGCCCCGGGCCGGGCAAACTTGACCCCGGTAATGATCTGATCAGGCTGTAGTTTCGTCTGGCCGGGGCCGGTAAAAAAGTCTTCCAGGGGAAGGGCGGCTGGCTGGGCGCCGGCCAATTCCACCGTGGCCCCCAGAGCGATGAGGGGCGCAGCCAGGTCGGCGGCCGGTGAAGCGTTAGCCAGGTTGCCCCCCAGGGTGCCCCGGTTGCGAATCTGGGGTCCTCCCACTTCCGCCGCCCCCTGGCAGAGCAAGGCCACATTCTCCTGAAGCCAGGGGTGGTCGGCGATTTCTTCGTGGGTGACGCCGGCCCCGATGAATACCTCTTCTCCCGTTCTCACTACTTTTAGTTCCGCCAAACGACTTATGTCCATAAGTCCAGCCAGACTGTCAAGCTCTTCGTAGAACTTGACCAGCAGGTCCGTCCCCCCGGCGATGATCTTTGTTGCCGGATTGGCCTTTTTGTAGGCAACTGCTTCGGTTAGGGCAGACGGAGCAAAGTAAACAGTCATCCCGTCACCTCCTTAATTTAGAGCCGCTTCCAGAGCCTCTCGGCTTGGGGGCGGGCCTGGGCAAAAACCTTTTCCCGGTCAACCCCGAGGAGCTGACCGTCTTCCATGAGTATTCTGCCGTCGACCAGGACGGTGGCAACCATGCCCCCGGACACCCCCATGAGCAGGTGGTAAAACCAGTTTTCGCCGGTCAGGGGGGTATAGGGCTTGTACTTGAGGATGATGGCGTCGGCCTGCCAGCCCGGAGCCAGGCGGCCGATGGACCGGCCGAAGTGGCGGCTGGCGATATCGATGTTGTTGGCCAAAAGGGCCTCCACTTCCCCCCCGGCGGCGGGATCGCCCTGGCCGTGCTTGAGGAGCAGATTGGCTACTTTCATGCCTTCAAACATATCGGTGGTGTAGCCGTCGCTACCCAGTCCCAGGCGCAGTCCCTTTTCCACCATGGCCTCCACCCGGGCCCGGCCCACGGCATTGCCCATGTTTGATTCAGGGTTGTGCACCAGGGAAACATCCCGTTGGGCCAAAATATCCATCTCTTCCGAATCAATGTGCACACAGTGGATAGCCAGGCTCCTGGGCCCCCAGAGGCCGAACTTGTCCAGCCGCTTGACCACGGGAAGGCCATGGCGCTCCATGCTGTAGTCCCGGTCACTTTGGGCTTCGGCGGTGTGGACGTGAAAGCCCTGGCCCCGGGCCGCCTTGGCGCAAGCCCCCAGAGTCTCGTCGGACAAGGTGAAAGCGGCATGCAGGCCAAAGGAGGCGGCTAGGCGCGGCGATTTTTCCTCCTCACACCAGCGGGCAAAGCGGGTGTTTTCCGCAATGCCGGCCGCAGCGACAGCCGGGCCGTCCCGGTCGGAGACCTCGTAGCTCAGGCTGGCCCTCAGGCCCAGTTCGCTGCAGGCTTGGGCCAGCTCGTCCAAGGAACCCGCCGCCGAATTGGGGCTGGCATGGTGGTCGATAAGAGTGGTGGTGCCATTTTGAATGGCCTCAATGCCGCTGACCATGGCGCTGTAGTAGTTATCCCGGGGAGTGAGGAGTTTGTCCAGCCGCCACCACAGACCTTCGAGAATATCGGTGAAGGAGCGGGGCCGGTAGCCGGGGATCCCCATGCCCCGGGCAAAAGCGCTGTACATGTGCATATGGGTGTTGATCATTCCCGGCAGGATGAGGCCCCCCCGGGCGTCCAGGCACCGGGCCTGGGGATGTTCCCGGAGCAGTTCCTCGCCCCCCAAGGCGCTGATTTTGTCCCCCTCTATGAGCAGGGCGCCCTTTTCCAGCACCGGGTTGGCCGGGTCCATGGTCAGGACCGTGCCGTTATGCAGTATTTTCACGCTATCCCCGCCTTTTCCAGTAGTTCCCGGGCGGCCTCATTGCCTTCCCGGGCTACTTCCTCTTCTTTTATGGTCAAAAGACGCCCCCCTTCTACGACGATAGAGCCATTGACTATTGTCATATCCACGGTCTCGCTGCTGCCGCAGGTGACGAGGGCAGTGACGGGATCATGGCAACCAGCGTAATCCACCCCATCGGCCCGGACCAGGAAGAGGTCGGCGGCCATGCCCGGTGCCAGGGAACCGATGTCCTCCCGCCCCAGCAGGGCGGCGCCGCCCCTAGTGGCCATGGCCAGGACCTGGCGGGCGTTCAGGGAATCTATGCCCCAGGCAGCTTTGGCCACCAACAGGGCTTCTTTGAGCTCGGCCAGCAGGTTGGATCCGTCGTTGCTGGCGCTGCCGTCCACCGCCAAGCCCACGGGAATGCCCAGGGCCAGCATGGCGGGGATGGGAGCAGCGCCGGAAGACAGTTTTTGGTTGGAGGCCGGACAGTGGGCGACACCGGCGCCGGCCCCCGCCAGTTCTTCCAGTTCCTCTTGATTAAAGTGGACGCCGTGGGCATACCAGCAATCTCCTCCCAGCCAGCCCGCTTCCTTCATGTAGGCCAAGGGGCGCAAGCCCACTTTTTCTAGACAAAAGCTGTTTTCATCCTTGGTCTCCGCCAGGTGGGTGTGCAGGCGAACGCCGTGTCGGCGGGCTAGTTCTCCCGTCTTTTCCAGCAGGGAGCGGGTCACGGAAAAGGGCGAACAGGGGGCCAGAGCCAGGCGGCACATAGAGTAGGGCTTGGTGTCGTGGTACTTGTCGATTAAGCGCCGGCTGTCCGCCAGGATTTCTTCTTCATCTTGGATAACGGAATCCGGGGGCAAGCCCCCGTCTTTCTTGCCCAAGGACATGCTGCCCCGGCAGGGGTGAAAGCGGATGCCCAGTTCCCGGGCAGCGGCTATTTCGCTGTCGATGAGCCGGGACTGGCCCCGAGGAAAGACATAGTGGTGATCCCCGGCGGTGGTACAGCCGGACTTGAGGAGTTCGGCCAGGCCCACCAGGGCGCCGGCCCTGACTCCGTCCGGGGTGAGACCGGCCCAGATCGGGTACAGATACTGGAGCCAGGGAAATAGTTCCGCTTGCTGAATCGGGGCCAGGCAGCGGGTCAAGGTCTGGTACAAGTGGTGGTGGGTGTTGACCAGGCCGGGAAAGACCCAGTGCCGGGAGGCGTCCAGCTCTCTGGCCCCCGGAGGGGCCTTGAGACCGGGACCGATAGCGCTAATTGCCGGACCTTCGATGAGGATGTCCTGATCTTTTAGCTCCCGGTCCTCGTCATCCATGGTGGCGATGAAGCGGGCATTTTTTATGAGCAGGGCCACTTTACTTGCCTTCTTTGGCGGCGGCCTTGACGGCGTCCACGATCTGCTGGTAGCCCGTGCAGCGGCAAAGGACCCCGGAGAGCCCCTGGCGGATATCTTCTTCGCTGGGATCGGGGTTTTTCGCTAAGAGGGCCTTGGCGGCCATGAGCATGCCCGGGGTGCAGAAGCCGCACTGGACGGCATTGTGCTCGATAAAGGCCTGTTGCAGGGGATGCAGTTTATCCGCGGTGCCCAAGCCTTCTACGGTTTCCACTTGGGCCCCGTCGCACTGGGCGCTGAGGACCATGCAGGAGTTGACCAGGTCGCCGTTTAGGATGACCGAGCAGGCGCCGCATTCGCCGACGCTGCATCCTTCCTTAGTGCCGGTGAGGCGAAGCTGTTGGCGCAAAGTGTCCAGCAGCCGCTCATTGGCCTCCACTTCTAGCCGGTAATCTCGGCCGTTCACCGTCAGGGTAATCGGCAGCTTGTTCATCTCCAGTCCACCTCCAGCGCTTGCTTGATTGCCCGTTCGGTCAGGGCGGTTATGGCCGGCTCTTTGTAGGGGGTCGACCAACGCCGACCGGCGGCCGCCAGGGCGTCCCCCACTTGAGCGGCGGCCCGGCTGATCAGGGCCGGGTCAGGGCGCCGGCCCAGGAGGACTTCTTCGGCGGCGGCAATGCGGCCCGGCCGGGCCAGCACTGCTCCCGGCGAGATGCGGGCGGCGGTGACTACCCCCTCCCCGTCTCGGTCCAG
Source organism: Firmicutes bacterium UBA4975 (assembly GCA_002397155.1). Taxonomy (GTDB): domain Bacteria; phylum Bacillota; class Proteinivoracia; order UBA4975; family UBA4975; genus UBA4975. The sequence goes on from DGZR01000052.1 coordinate 9,964, forward strand.
CACTACCGCTACGTTGAGGCGGGCGATGGCCATGGCCTGCCTCCGGGCCAAGCGCATAAAGCCCCAGCCCGCCTTGGCTGGCAGCCGAGTAAAGGCGATCTCGGTGAGCAGCTCGCCGGGTTCAAGGACAGTGCGGTTGGGTCCGGTGATGAAGTCCGGCAGGGACAGCCAGCGCTCCCCGCCCCGGCGCTCCAGCTTGACTTGGGCTTCTAGGGCCACCAGGGGCGGAACGGTGTCGGCGCACACAGCCGCATTGGCCACGTTGCCCCCGATTGTCCCCCGGTTGCGAATCTGGGGAGACCCGACGGCGGCGGCGGCCGCCGCCAAAAGTCCGGCCCGACTGGCGATGAGGGGGGACTGGGCCACCCGGGCCATGGTGGTCAAGGGGCCCAGTTTGACCAGGTCCCCTTCTTCCCGGATAAAGGAGAGTTCAACCAGACCGCTTAGGTCTACAATGGTTTTTAGTTTTAATCCCGGCCGAGCCCGCAGGGCGAGCATGAGGTCGGTACCCCCGGCCAGGACCCTGGCCTCAGCACCGAATTCTGCCAGCAAGTCTAGGGCCTCAGCTACTGTCTTGGGCCGGTGCAGATCGAATTCTTGCATTAGCCTTCCCTCCTCTGGTAGCGTTCCTTTTGCAAGGAACGGCCCAGGAGTACCCGTTCCAAGTCCAAGGGCAGCTGGCGCACCCGGCGGCCGGTGGCCTGGGCCACCGCGTTGGCAATGGCGGGAGCGGTAATCTCCAGGGTGGGTTCGCCGATGGTTTTAGCCCCGTATGGGCCGAAGCCGTCGGGGTTTTCCACAATTATCGCCTCGATCTCCGGCATGTCGCAGCTGCCGGGGATGAGGTATTCATCAAAGTTTAGGGTCTTGATCTCCCCTTGGTGCTGTTGGACCTCTTCCAGCAGGGCGTAGCCCAGCCCCTGGGCGATGCCCCCGTAGAACTGCCCCCGCACCGTCTCGGGGTTGATAGCCCGGCCCACGTCATGGGCAGCGGTGATTTTCAGGACCCGGGTGTAGCCCGTTTCGGTGTCCACCTCGACTTCGGCCACTTGGCAGCCATAGACATACGTGAAGTAGGCGTTGCCCTGGCCGTGGCGCTCATCCCAGGACACCCGAGGGGCTCGGTACCAGCCCAGCTCAGTCAGGAGCTCGCCTTGGGCGCTGGCGCTGGCCACCACTTCGTCAAAGCTGAAGGACCGGCTCGGGTCTTTTTTGACCCAGATTCGTCCCTCCCCCCAGGCCAGCTCTTCCGAACCGGCCCGCAGCTTGGTCAGAGCCACCCCCAAGAGGGTTTCTCTCAGCTTGGCCGC
>DGZR01000052.1:11534-12214 GCA_002397155.1 Firmicutes bacterium UBA4975
TCGGTGGGCATGAACTTGACCCGGTCCAGGCCGATGCCCAGTTCTTCGGCGGCAATCTGGGAAAAGACCGTCTGCAGGCCCTGGCCGTTTTCCGCCAAGCCCGAGTAAACGTAGACGCTGCCGTCGTACTGGACGGAGACTATTGCCCCGGTGGCGTCGATGCCCTCGGCCCCCAGGCTGCAACCGCGGAAACTGCAGGCCAGGCCAATTCCCTTGCGGAAGCGGCCTTCCTGCCGGGCATACTCCCGGTGCTTGGCCAGGTAGTCCGAGCCCGCCACGGCTTTGTCGATTACTTCCATCAGGCTCACTTGGTGGCCGTCTAGTTTTTGCCCGGTGGCGGTCACCGAGCCCTGGCGAAAACCATTGATCCGGCGCAGTTCCAAAGGTTCCATCCCCAGTTCTTGGGCCAATTCATCCATGAGGGACTCCTGGGCGAAAATGATCTGGGGAGAGCCAAAACCGCGAAAGGCGCCGGTGTAACAATTATTTGTATACACCCCATAGACATCGGTGCGCACGTTTGGCACTTCATAGGGGCCGGTGGCCTGAACCACCGAACGCCAGGTGACAAAGGGGGTCTGGGACCCGTAGGCACCGGCGTCGGCCAGGATGTGAATCTTCATGGCCTGGAGCTTGCCGTCCCGGGTGGCGCCCACTTTGTACTTGAGCTTGTAGGGGTG
>DGZR01000052.1:12531-12894 GCA_002397155.1 Firmicutes bacterium UBA4975
ATCACCCGGACCTGGTTGAGGGAAAAACCGAGGATTCGGGCCAGACCCTTGCGGCAGGAAAAGGGGTTTTGAATCGAACCATACACCGTCACCCCCCGGCCGTCCACTTCGGGGACCGCCACTGTCGCCTCGGGTTCGAGGTAGGCGTGCTCCTGCATCTGAGTCTCGTACTCCCGCTCCAGGACTACATCCGAGGCGGCAAAACCCGCTTCTGGGTCGCCCCGGTCCAAGACGTGGTGGACGGTCTCGTTGCCGGGGCAATCTTCGTGTAGCTGGGGCGCTCCGGCCCGGATGGCCTCTTCCGGATCAAATACCCCTTTTAGCTCCTCATACTCTACCTGGACCAGGTCCAAGGCTTTTTCC
>DGZR01000052.1:13160-14795 GCA_002397155.1 Firmicutes bacterium UBA4975
GACTTGTTGGTTGGGGATGACTAAGCCAAAGGTGTGGGCGCCGGGAACATCGGCGGCGGTGAGAACCGCTTCCACCCCCGGCAGGGCTAGAGCCCGGGAAGGGTCAATGCCAAGGATGCGGGCATAGGGATAGGGCGTGTACAGGGTCTTGCCGTAGAGCATGCCGGCAAATTCCAAGTCGGCGCCAAAGCGGCTTTGGCCCAAGACCTTGCCCAGGGCGTCCACCCGCCGGGCGGGTTTATTCACAGTCTGCATGGGATCCCCCCTTGTCTTAAATATAGATGCTTTGCCCGCCGACTTTTCCTTAGAAACTGGGCGGGGTGATTGCGGAAACGAAGATCAGCTCCCCGTCCCCGATGTTGACGATCTTATGGGGAACAGAGGCGTAGTAGTATATGCAGTCCCCTTCTTCCAGAAGGTAGCGGTCGGAGCCCACCTGAATCTCCATCCGCCCGGTCAGGACCAGGGTCGCCTCCTCGCCGGGATGGGGCAGGGGCGTTTCGCAGGTCATGCCCCCGGGCTTTAGGCGTCCCTGGATAATCTCCATCTCCCGATTGAGACTGGGGGATAGGAGCTCAAAGGCCAGCTGGTAGCCGGGAAAGGTGATTATCTTGCGCTGGTCCCGGCGGACCAGCGGGCCCCGTTCCTGAGCATCCATAAAAAAGTAAAATATGGGCACTTCCAGGGCCTTGCCGATATCTCGCAGTGAAGTGATCGAGGGTTCGGCCAGGTCCCGTTCAACCTGACTTAGAAAGGAGGGGGTCTTGCCGATGGCCTGGGCCAGGTCCTTAAGGCTCAAACCCCTCTCCAAGCGCTTTTGCCTAATGCGGCTGCCGATATCTCTGCCGCTCATGATTCATCCTCTCCCTATCGCTTTTGCCAGCTCCTCAATTTCTGGGTTTACCCGCAGGGGTTCGCCGGCGGCTTTCAGGGCATTGGCGATGTCCTTGAGGCCGTTGCCGGTAGAAATGACAGCTACCTGGCTCTCGGGTTCGACCAGGCCTTCTTTAACGGCCCGGGCCAGGCCGGCTAGACCCGCCGCCGCGGCCGGTTCGGCAAAGACCCCGCAGGTCCGGCCCATTAACCGCATGGCCGCTAAAATCTCTTCGTCCTCCACCGCCACCATTTTGCCCTGGGAACGCCTGACTTGCTCCAGGGCTTTGGCGGGATTGCGGGGGACCCCCACGGCGATGCTGTCGGCCAAGGTGTTTTCTTCGGCGGGGACCAGCTCCCTGCCGCTGATAAAGGCGTCGTAGATCGGGGCTGAGCCTCGGGCCTGAACGCCCAAAAGGCGGGGGACCCGGTCGATGAAGCCCAGCTCTTTTAAGTCCCAAAGGCCCCGGCCGGCCCCGGCGATGGTGCAGCCGTCCCCCACCGAGAGGACGAGCCAGTCCGGCAGCCGCCAGCCCAGTTGTTCCGCCAGTTCCAGGGATACTGTCTTCTTGCCCTCCACCAGGTAAGGGTTGATGGCGGCGTTCCGATTGTACCAGCCCCAGCGCTGGATGGCGGCGGCCGACAGTTCAAAGGCGTCCAGGTAGGAACCCTGGACGGAGATGACCGTGGCTCCGTAAATGAGGAGCTGGGCCACCTTGCCCTGGGGCGCCCGGGCGGGCACGAAGATCACCGATTCCATGG
>DGZR01000052.1:15020-20489 GCA_002397155.1 Firmicutes bacterium UBA4975
GCCAAGGAGGAAGCGGCGTTGCCGGTGGAAGCACAGGCCACCACCCGGGCCCCCGCCTCGGAGGCTTTGGCCACCGCCACGGCGGAGGCTCGGTCTTTGAGAGAACCCGTGGGATTGAGGCCGTCGTCCTTGAGCCAGACTGTCCCCTTCAGGCCCAAAGCCCGGGCTAGGGCCGGGGTTTCATACAGGGGGGTCCAGCCCACCCGCAAGGGCGAGGACCGCCCCCCGGGCTCGACTGGCAAGAGGGGGAGGTAGCGCCAAATGGTATACTCCCTGTCGGCAGCTAAAGCATCCCGGTCCCATTCCCGCCGAAGCCGGGGGTAATCGTAGCCCACTTCCAGAAGGCCGCCGCAGGGACACAGGTAGCGATCGGGCTGGGGTTCGTAGTGTTTGCCGCAACTGAGGCAGTGTAGATCTGTCATGTAGCCCATGGTTTACCCCCTAGAGGAACTTTTGCAGAAGACCGGTGCGCTTGTTAAAGTCCATGACCAGGCGATCGATCTCGGCCGCTTGTTTCTGGATGCCCCCCCAGTAAGACTCGTGCTCATACCATTGGGCGTTTAGTTCATCCAGTTCCTTGCCCTGCTGCTCGATCCAAGTGTAGTACTTGAGGTTGTGGACCCGCTGGCGCTCTTGGTAGGTAAGCTCCAGCAGATTATCTGTGCGCTGGCCCAAGAGGCTGTGGTGGTAGTCGATTGCCGCCTGCTGGTCGGTGTAAGGACCGGCGACCTCGGTCATCTCGGCCAGGCGGGACCCGTACATCTCCATCGAGTCGGTGAAAACGGTGAGGACCACGTCTTGCTCATCCAGTTCGTAGTAGCGGGCGAACTTGATCGAGCTGAGCAAGTTGGCCACACTGGAAATACCCAAAAGGGGCAGGCTCGCCATTTCTTCTTCTGTTACCCCCCGTTCCCGGAGGTAGCCCAATCCCGGGCCCTCATTGAAGAGGCGGAGCACCGCCATGGTGTCTATATCGTCGACGGCGACTATCATGTCGGTGTTGCGCATGTTGTGAATCCAGGGCACGTGCTTGTCGCCGATGCCCTCGATGCGGTGGGCGCCAAAGCCGTTGCTGAGCAAGGTGGGACATTGAAGGGCTTCGCTGGCGGCAATCTTGCTGTGGGGGTAGTGCTGTTTGAGGCGGTCCCCGGCGGCGATAGTGCCGGCCGAACCGGTGGTGACCACCAGGCCGGCCAGTCGATCCCGGCTGCCCAGGGCCCCTTTTAACAACTCTTCCAAAGCGCTGCCGGTGACTTCATAGTGCCACAGGTAATTGCCCTGCTCGTCAAACTGGTTAAAGATCACGATGTTATCCCTGGTTTTTTTAAGCTCCCAACACTTGTCAAAAATTTCCTTGACGTTGCTCTCGCTGCCCGGGGTGGGTATGATTTCCCCCGCCACGGTGGTCAGCCAGTCAAAGCGCTCCTGGCTCATGCCCTCGGGCAGGATGGCGATGGACTCGCAGGCCAAGAGCTGGGCGTTGTACGCGCCACCCCGGCAGTAGTTGCCGGTGGAAGGCCAGACCGCTTTTTGGCTGGTAGGATCGAACTGGCCGGTGATGAGGCGGGGAATGAGGCAGCCGTATGTCGCCCCCACTTTGTGGGCCCCTGTTGGAAACCACTTGCCAACCAGGCCGATTATCCTGGCTTTCACCCCGGTCAGCTCCCGGGGCACTTCCCAGCCGTTGACCGCACCGAAACCGCCCCCCATTTTTTGGGGTTCGTTCTTCCAGGTGATCCGGAACAGATTCCAGGGGTCCACATCCCAAAGGCCTACTTTCTTAAGTTCGGCCAGGATGCCCGAGGGAATGAGGCTGGGATCCTTTTGCCAGGCCATGGGGGGGATAATGATGTTTTTTTCCCTTGCCCTGTCTACTGTGCGAGCCAGTTGCCTTTCGTCGATCGTGAGATTGATCATGGAAACCCTCCCTGTTCTTTAGTTAAATGGCTTTTATTTTTTTTCCATAAATTTTATTCCACTTAATTATTTCTATGCCACAATTAACTTTTCCTGCCTGGGCCAGAATTATTTTCGCTTTTCCCCGATCCTTCCCCTGCCGGAGAAAATAGCTTATACTGTAAGCAAAACTTAGAAGGCGGGAAGGCCATGAAACAACTGTGGACAGTTCTCCATACTTCTCTCCTGGGGGGACGGCCGGTCAGGCTGGCTCTGGCCCTGGCGGGCGAATTTTCCGGGCGGTACGGCCTCTACCACCAAGACGGCACCCTCCTGGCCGGGGAGGATGTGGCCCCGGTTGAGGACCAGGGGACCCACTTTTCCCAATGGCTCTGGCCCCGGCCCGGCCTGGTCATCTTCGGGGCCGGCCACGTGGCCTTGCCCGTGGCCCAGATCGGCGCCCTTTTAGATTTTGAGGTCACCGTCTGCGACGACCGAGAAGAGTTCGCCAACAGCGGCCGTTTCCCGGGGGCCCGAGTTCTGGCCCTGCCTTACGAAGAGGCTTTTGAGCGCCTGACCATAAACAGCCGCCACTACCTGGTCATTGTCACCCGGGGGCACTTCCACGACCGGGTCTGCCTGGCCCGGGCCCTGGCTACCGAGGCCGCCTATATCGGGGTGATCGGCAGCCCGAAAAAAGCGGCGGAAACCCGGGTCTGGCTTAAAGAACAGGGCTTTACTCCCGACCAAGTCCGGCGGATGTTTTCTCCAATCGGCTTGGGTATCGGGGCGAAGACCCCCGGCGAAATTGCTGTGAGCATCCTGGCGGAGATCGTCAGGGAAAAGAGTAAAAGACCGGCACCGGCCCAGATTGAAGAAATCGCCCTGGCCCTGGCCACTAAGCCCGCCGAGGAAGTCTGGGGCTTAATCACCGTCGTCTCCGCCCGGGGGTCCACCCCCCAGGGTGCCGGGGCCCGCATGCTTTTACTAGCTGACGGCCGAACCCTGGGCACGGTGGGCGGCGGCTTGGCGGAAAGGCTGGCCCTGGACGCCGCCCAAGAGGTGATGGCGGAGGGAAAACCCCGCCTCCTGGAATACGACCTGGACAACACCCTGGCCGCTCAAGAAGGAATGGTCTGCGGCGGCAAAATGTCCATATTTGTCCAGCCCCAGTAAACAAAAAAGGCCCCGAGGCCTAACGGAATTTGAATAGGACTTTGTTTATCGCCTGGAGAACCATGGGGTAGACGGCGGGGAAAGTGAGCAAGAAGACGATGCCGTTGAGGCCAATTCCCACTAAGCTGCCCCATAATTTTGTCGGCGATTTTTTAAATGAAAAAGCGGCAATGACGGTGAGAACGGAAAAACCGGCAAGGAAAAACCCGCTTAAAGCGGCCAAAACCGCCATGATCCCGTACTTGATCAATGGGTTCATTTTTTAATCCTCCTGGTTTTAAAAAAGAATTAGAGATACCCTGCTTTGTCCCCTACTATACCACATTCCCCAGGAAAGATTCCAGAGGGGGGAATTGGCAGCAAATGGCCGTAGACGGCCGATTGTCACCCCTCAAGGCATGCCGTATAATACTAAATGAGGAGAGGAGCAAATGAAAATGCGGTATTTAATCGTCCCACTCATCCTAATCGTCCTGGCCTTATCCGCCTGCACTCCCGCCGTGGCGCCCCCGGACCCGCCGCCGGACCCCGGCCCCGGGCCCGATCCCGGCCCGGAACCCCCGCCGGAGTTTGACTTTGCCCTGTACAAGCCAAACGAATTGGGAGAGATACCAATCTGGATGTACCACAATATCAAGGAACCCGAAGATATATGGGTGCGCACCCCGGATAACTTCCGCGCCGACCTCCAGCGCTTTTATGACCTGGGCTACCGCCTGGTCACCCTTACCGACGTCATCACCAATAACATCAGCATTCCTCCCGGGACAAGCCCTATAGTCCTCACCTTTGACGACGGCAACACCAACAACTTTAAGCTCATTAAGGATGCCCAGGGAGAGATAAAGGTCGACCCGGACTGCGCCGTCGGCATACTCCGGGATTTTGCGGAAAAGCACCCGGAAATGGGGAGCGCCGCCACCTTTTTCGTCCACCTCCCCCACCCCTTTTCCCAGTCCGATTCCTGGTACACCGGGGAATGGCGCACCTGGAAGCTGGAAATGCTCCTGGAGTGGGGCATGGAAATTGGCAACCACACTTTAAACCATAAACACTTAAAAAAAGATATCAAGAACCTGGACCAGCTCCTGGAACAACTGGGCAAGCCCCAGCAGCACCTGGACAATCTCATTCCCGGCCACAAGCTCAATTCCCTGGCCCTGCCCTACGGGGCCAAACCGGCAGCGGAGTGGCTGGAATACCTGCACCAAGGGGAGTACCAGGGCGTCTCCTACCGCCACGACGCCATCCTTTTAGTGGGCTCCACTCCGGCCAAGCCCTTTAACCACTTGGACTACTCCCCCCTGGCCATGCCCCGGGTGCGGGCCAGCAACTACCCCGACGGCGGGGCCAAGGACTTCTTGGACAAGGCCCTGGAGCGGCTGGAGCATACCCGCTACATCAGCGACGGCGACCCGGATATAATCACCATCCCCGAAGAGGCCCGATCCAAGTTAAATGAAGAGAGCTTGGGGGAAAAGGAACTGCGGGTATATGATTTAACCGAAGAGAATAGGTAACTAAAAATGGCCCATGTACCCCCGAAAAGGGATTTCGGCCAAAATGGCTACAAGGCATAATCACCAAAAACGCTGCCGTCCGCGTTTACTTTATAACGCAGGCGGCAGCACTTTACAGGTTTAAGATTTAGGAACCCTGTGGACTCCATCGCCCTCAACCGTCAACCGTATTCAATAGTGCCGAAGAATCTTCGCTTTTCTGTACCGTGCCACTCAGTCCCGCCAAACCCTGTCCTCCTTTACCCAGGGATTACCACTCGCCGCCTGTCAGGTCATATTGGTACTAGGAAAAAGTCTGGGCGTCTCCCTTGCCCAGCAAAATTTTTGAAAATAAAGGGCACGTCCCCGAGAAAGGAGCGATTGACATGCCCCGTCCCCGTTCGCCCCATTGGTTTACCCTGGGCCTGGTCTTTTCAATTCTCTTAACCAGCCTCTATTTCGCCGTTTTCCTGCCGGTCCTGAACAGCGTCCCCACTTGGCCGAACCTTCTCGGCGTCCTCCTTATTTTTTTTGTTATTTCCCAGCTCATCGCCCTGGGAGGCTTTTTCGGTCTCAGGCTTTACCCGCCCCTTGCCACCGTAGGACTCTTCCTGGGTCTGGTTTTCTTTCGGATCACGCTTGGCAAATCTTCCGGGGGATTTGAGGACATCGCCGGCTTTTTATCCTTTTTTGTCATCACCGCCCTGGGTTTTGCCACCGGCCTGGCCGCCGAATTGGCTAATTACCTGGTGAAAAGTTTAAAAAAAGGAAAGAACTGAGGGCATCCAGCAAACGAACCCGGGGACCTGCCTATTGGGGCAGCCCGGGTTTTTGGTTTGAGGAGGGATTTCCCTCCCCGGGGCCTGGGGAAATGGCCGTTTTTGCCCGCTCTGCCTTT
>DGZR01000052.1:20774-21450 GCA_002397155.1 Firmicutes bacterium UBA4975
TTGCCTTTGACAAGAGGGGAAGGGAAAGTTACTATGCTAGGGGGAGGGATTCCATGCTTCTAGCGGCAGAGAATATCAACAAAGAATATAGCGCCAAGCCCGTGCTGCAGGGGGTCAGCCTCCGCATCAAAAGGGGAGAAAAAATCGGCCTGGTGGGCGCCAACGGCTCGGGCAAGACCACGTTGCTGCGCATCCTGGCCGGTGAACTGGAACCCGATTCGGGGACGGTGTCCCTGGCCAAGGGTTGTCGCATCGGCTACCAGAGCCAAAAACTCTCCCTTTCTCCCGCGGTCGACGTCCTGGCCGAAGGGCTCTCGGTTTTTGCCGACTTGGCGGCCATGGAAAAGGAGCTGCGCCAGCTGGAATTAGCGCTGGCGGATAATGAACCCTCGGTCCTTGCCCAGTACGCCCAGCTCAGCCAGGAGTTTGAGGAAAGGGGCGGCTACAGCTATCCTGCCCGCACCCGGAGCATTCTTCGGGGCTTGGGCTTTAGCGAAGAGGAATTTTCCCAAAGGGTGGGTACCTTGAGCGGCGGTCAGCAGAATCGCCTGGCCCTGGCCAAGCTACTGCTGACGGCGCCCGATCTCTTGCTCCTGGACGAGCCCACCAACCATCTGGACATAGCCGCCATCAACTGGCTGGAAAGCTTCCTCTTGAGCTTTTCCGGAGGACTGCT
>DGZR01000052.1:21688-22086 GCA_002397155.1 Firmicutes bacterium UBA4975
CTTAGGCTCTACCCCGGCAACTATCCCTTTTTCCTGCGGGAAAGACAGCTCCGCCGGGACAAGCAGATGAAGGAATACCTGGCCCAGCAAGAATACATCAAGCGCACCCAGGATTTTATCGCCCGCAACATCGAGGGGCAAAAGACTAAGCAGGCCCAAAGCCGGCGCCGGGACCTAGAAAAACTTGTTCCCGTCCAGGCGCCATCGGCCGCCCTGCCCAAGGCCGGTTTTAAGTTCGAGCAGCGGCGGCCCAGTGGCCGCCATGTCCTCAGTTGCCGGGACTTGACCAAGTCCTACGGGGGCAGGACGATTTTTAAAAACGTCAACTTTCAGTTAGAGCGGGGAGAAAAGGCGGGCCTCATCGGCCCCAATGGCTGCGGCAAGACCACTTTGCTGGA
>DGZR01000052.1:22381-24051 GCA_002397155.1 Firmicutes bacterium UBA4975
ACACCGCCGCCCAGGAGATCTGGGCGGAGCGGCCCCTGTGGACCCGGGGCGAAGTGCAGAGCTTTTTGGCTCGCTTTCTCTTCCGGGGAGAAGAGGCCTTTAAGCAAGTGAAACTGATGAGCGGGGGCGAGGCCAGCCGTCTGGCCCTGGCCAAGCTGCTCCTGGGCAAGGCCAACTTCCTCGTCCTGGACGAACCCACCAACCACCTGGACCTGGACAGCCGGGGGGTGTTGGAAGAGGCCCTCCTGGGGTTCCCGGGCACCGCCCTCATCGTCTCCCATGACCGCTGGTTCCTGAACGCCGTCAGCGACATCACCCTGGAAATGACCCCGGAAGGGGTGGAACGCTTTTCCGGCAACTACGATTACTGGCTGGCGAAGACAAAGGAACGAGAAGCGGCGGCGGAGCCAACTTTGCCCCCTCCGGCCCCCGCCAGGGTAAAGAGCGAAGAAAAAACCCCGTCCCGGCTCTCGCCAAACGAGGTTTTCCGACGGCAGCAGCGCCTGGCCCAACTGGAAAAAGAGATTACCGGGGCGGAAGAACGGCAGAACGCCTTGAGCCTAGAGCTGGCGGCCCCCCAGACCGGCCACGAAGAACGCCTTCGGCTCTCCCTGGAACTGCAGGAGGTGCAGCATCTTCTGGCCCGGAGTTACCGGGAATGGGAAGCGGTGGCAAATGAATTAGAAGAGAACCAACAATAGAGCAGGGGCAGGGTGAGGTAGAGCAGGGCGGTGGCGGCGGCCACAATCCCCGAGTCGTTTAGGGCCAGGGCGGCCAAAGCAGCGGCCATCGCCCCCCTCACTTGGGGCCAGGACCGGCCCAGGCGCTGGCTCAGGGGTCGACGCCGGGTGAGAAAAAGGCCCAGGGCAGCGGCCAGCATGGCGGCAAAGGCTTTGCTCCACTGAGACCAGCGGATCAGCCGCCAGTTCATTGCCAGTTTTCGGCTGATTACCCGCCAAAACTCCCCCGGGTCCTCCGCCACGGCCAAGAAGAACCTGCCCACATGAGACTGGCCGGAACCCAGATTGACCAGGACGAAGATTAAGACTGCTACGGCTAAAGCCGCCAAGACATAGGGGCGGTTTTTTTTTGCGCTTACCAGGGTAGAGCCGGTGAGGGCCACGGTAAATCCCACCAGGGCCGCCAGGGCCCCTCCCAGATTGGCCCCCACCCCGGGAAGCATCAGGGCCAGGACGATTGGGGCCAGAGCCAAGCCGGCCAAAACCGGTTTCCGGGACAAATATTCTCCCAGGGCCAGGAGACTGCTTCCCAAGAGCACCCCCATGTACTCGTTGCCGATGCCGTAGTAACGGGCGCCGGCGATGGCGTCGTAGCCGAGGATTGAACGCTGCTCCAGGGGGGCGCCCAAGAGGGCATCCGCCAAGACGGCCAGGGCGATAAGGGCCCCCAGGAGGGAGAGGGCCTTTTTTGGTTCCAGGCGCTTCAGGGCAAAGGAAAGGGCCAGGGCCAGCACCAGCCAGGCCGGGATAAGCCAGAGGGAACCGGCCAGGGGCGCCAAGACCAGGAGGACCAAGGGAGTAGCTACCGCGGCCAAGAGCCCGATTTTCAGCCACCCCAATCGCCGCCACTTGAGGAAAAAAGCCCCTGCTCCCGCCGCCACCAAGGCGACAATCAGGGCGATAAAGCCCTTGACCACATAAGACCGCATT
>DGZR01000058.1:0-277 GCA_002397155.1 Firmicutes bacterium UBA4975
CCCCAGGCCTCCCCGATTTCCGCCAGGGTTTTCCCTTCCAGGGCCAGATTTTTCCCGGATTCAATTGAGGAGACGACGATGTCCTGCGCCGGAACTGAGTGCTCCAGATTGTGGGCAATAAAAGTGTAAATCCTTTCTCGGCAGACGGGGTCCTCCAGGTGCCGGCGGGTCGCCGTCCAGCCCCCTTCGTGGGCCCAGTCGGGCAGTTGGCTGTTAAGACCGGTGGAGCTGGCGATATAGGGATAGAAATCGCAGTTAACTTTCAGGCCCTGGGCGT
>DGZR01000058.1:555-2024 GCA_002397155.1 Firmicutes bacterium UBA4975
ATGCGGGCGTCCCTTGCGATGGCGATAGCCTCAGCCACCGCCTCAAGAAGACCGTCCCCTTCCGAACGCAGGTGAGTGGCGTAAATGCCGCCATGGGCGGCTGCTACCTGGGCCAGCTCTACCAGTTCCCGGGTCTTGGCAAATATCCCCGGGGGGTAGACCAGGCCGGTGGATAGACCAAGGGCCCCGTTTTCCATGCCCAGGGCGACCATTTTTTTGAGCTTGGCCAGCTCGGTATCGCTGGGCTCACGATTGGCCCGGGCCAGGACGGCGTCCCGAATGGTGCCGTGGCCGATGAAAAAGCCAAGGTTGAGGGGCAAACCGGGGCGGCGAAAGTGGGCCAGGTATTCGGCATATCCCGCTTCGCTGGAACCGAGATTAAGCTCCATGGGGCCTTCGGGATCGGGCATAATCCCGCAATTGCCGGTGATCTCGGTGGTAATCCCCTGACTGAGCTTGCTTTCCCCCTTGGATTTTGCCAGCCCCGGCAACGTGGTGTGGGAGTGGATATCGATGAAGCCGGGGGCGAGAACCAGGCCCCGGCCGTCGATGACCTGCCGGGCGGAAACAGAGGCGGCGGGCAAGTGGATTTTATCCCCCTTTACGGCCACGGGACAGCTACGCCCCGGCCGCCCGGAACCATCCACCACCAGGCAGTTTAGAAAAAGCAAGTCCAACATTTTTAGCCCCTCCTTTTTGCTGTATTCAGTGCCCAAGACCGGTCCAGGGTACGGGAAAAGCCCCTGTTTTTTTAAGACAAGGGCTTTTTTAAAAGGGTTTAGGCCGGGAAGACGGCTGGCCTATAGTAGCCGGTCTCTCCGCCGGGTTCCGGGTCTTCTACACCGGGATCTTCATCTCCCGGATCGGGATCGGTCCCGGGGATCTCCAGGGCATATGCCATGCTGAAAACGGTGTCAAAGGGGCTGCCCGCGTACTTGTAGATTACCTTGATCTTGTATTCGTACGTGCCCGGCTGGGAAGCGGCCCCGGCGTCTTCAAAGGTGGCTGTCCGGGGATTGTCGATGGTGGTCAGCAGCTCGCCCCCTTTAAATATCTTGTAGCCGCCGAGGGCCAGTTGGTCGATGCTGGGCAAAGTGGGAACGGTCCAACTGAGGATGACGTCTTTATCCCGGGCCTGGGCGCTCAGGTTAATATCTAGGGGTGGCGTGGACTGAGCGGGTGAATGCTTTTGCAGTTCATGGTTAGAACGGTTGACTAATTTGAGGGTGTACTCATACTGTATGCCCGGCGCTTGGACGGGGATGCCAAAGCTCCTGTCGGTGATGGGAAGGAGGTAGCTGTTGAGCTTATTCGTCTGACCAAAGGCTTTTTGGTAGACGTTAAACCCGATGAACTCCGGTTCCGGCGGCTCTTCCCCTTCCGGGGGGGTCGGCGGCGTCCATTCCCATTGCAAGGTATGGCCGCTGAGGACCAACTGGTATTCGGCAGCCCCGTGCAGATTGCAGTAT
>DGZR01000058.1:2345-5536 GCA_002397155.1 Firmicutes bacterium UBA4975
GCATATCGGGACCAGGATGTGCAGGTCGCAGGTCTGAGTGGGAATGGCGCTGGTCTTAAACCAGTCGGTGACAGTTTCGCTGCAGTGCTCGGAGGGCAAAAGGCCGGATTTCGCGCAGACAGTGACTTGGATGAGACCCGAGGGCGGGGAGGGGAGGGGCACGATATTATCGCCGATAACCCGGCTAAAAATTGTGCCGAACATCTTGGTCATTTCTCCTCCGGTCTTGGTGCCATCGATGAAAACGGTCTTGCCGTTCACAGTTGCCTGCATGTTGTCGTTACCCATCCACAGGGATAGGACGTAATTGGGGGTGTAACCTATCCGCCACCGGTCGTGATTGTCGTTGGTGGTGCCGGTTTTACCCGCCACATTGTACTTGGCCAGGCCGGTGCCGCTCATGGTGCCTCGGATTACTACGTCCTTAAGGACATCGGTTACCAAAAAGGCAGTCTGTTCAGACAGGGCCACCTCCTGGGAAATAGAGCTGGAGTAGATTTCGATGCCTTCTCGGTCAAGGATCCTAGTCACAAAGATGGGCTTTGTGCTCAAGCCCTTGTTCGCGAAAGCGGAATAAGCTTGGGCCATTTCTAGGGGAGTCACTTCCTGGGCGCCGATAGCGGTGGCGAGCTGGGCGTATGCCTTGGGATTGTTGGGGTTGCGCTCGCCATAATTAATGAGTCCCAGTTTGCGGGCAAATTCAACCGCTGCTTTGCCCCCCGCCTCTTCCATGACTTTTTCGTAAACCTTGATGGCGGGCAGGTTGTATGAGTTGACCAGGGCGGTGCGGGCGGTCACCAGGCCCTTAAAAGTCCGGCTGACGTTTTCCGGGGTGTAGGTCTTGGAACCGCTGGGCCAGGCCGTCGGCGAGTCGTCCAGGATACTGGCGGGGGAGAGGATGCCCAGTTCAAAGGCGGGGCCGTAATCGACGATGGGCTTGATTGCCGACCCCGGTTGGAACATGCTGTTGTACCGGTTTAGCTTATTGACTGAATTGAATTCCCGGCCGCCGACCATTCCGTAAACCAAGCCCGTCTTGGGATCCATCATCACTCCTGCGGCCTGGGGGTAACGGCGGCCAGCCCGGCTGTGCCCTTCGGGATAGACAAAAGTGTCTTTTGGGTAGTACTTGTCGTCAAACATTACTTCCTGCATGATGGTTTGAATGTTGGGATCGAGGGCGGTGTAGATATGGAGGCCCCCCCGGCGGATGGCCAGAGCGGCGTCGTCGGTAGTCTCGTACAGGCCGGTTTCCATCAGGGCGTTGATCCCATGGGTGTGGACCACGGCGTCGGTGTAGTGAGGATAGGGCCAGCCCTTGCTTTCGGCCATGTGCAGGACGATCTCTTCATTGACGGCTTGCTGGTATTCCGCGTCGCTGATAAAACCAAAGTTGAGCATCATCGAAAGGACGTTGTTCCGCCGGTAAATGGCCGGTTCCATGTTGTCGGGATCGGGGGCGTAGTACATTGGCGAGTTGGGGATTCCGGCCAGCAAGGCCGATTCGGCCAAAGTCAATTCGCCGACAGACTTGCTAAAGTAAGTCTGGGCGGCGGCTTCCACGCCGTAAGCGCTGTGGTTGTAAAAGGTCACGTTGTTGATGTAAAATTCAAAGATTTCCTCTTTGCGGTAGCGGCGCTCGATCTCTATAGAGATGTAAAGCTCCTGAATCTTGCGGGAAAATTTCTTTTTACTGGAGAGATAGGCCTGCTTGGCTATCTGCTGGGTAATGGTGCTGCCCCCTTGACCGCCCCCGCCCACCAGGTTGGTGTACACTGCCCGGGCTATGCCCCGGAGGTCAAAACCGGGATGGTCAAAGAAGCTCTTATCTTCCGCCGCCAGGAATGCGTCCCGCAGGTAGTCCGGGACATCCTCCATTTTTATCGGGATCCGATTCTGAGCGTCGTGAACTTCAGTGATTAAATCACCATTAATGTCGTAAATATAGGAGGGGAGACTGGGATGGTCCAAAACAGCAGGGTCAAAAGGCGGGACGTCTTCCAAGGCGCCCACCATCATGCCGGTGCCCATGCCCAGCCCGCCGATAATGACGGCGACTAAAAAGACAACGCCTACCTTGGTCAGAAGCCAGGTAGCAGAAGAAAACTCCTTTAAGACGGGGCTTGAATCCTTCAGCAATTTTTTCATCGTCGGGATGCGTCGACTGCCCATAAGCGAACTCCTCCCTTTGCTAGCCATCGTTTAAGTTTACTTGAGTATAGCATAGATAACCAGCGGTGTTAACAAGCTAGTATGTCCCAAAAAGCAGCAAACTATAATGCAAAAAAACCCAAATGGGTTTTTGCATATAATGAAATGGTCGGGATGACAGGATTTGAACCTGCGGCCTCTGCGTCCCGAACGCAGCGCTCTACCAAACTGAGCCACATCCCGGCACAGGTTATTGTATGTAATCTTACCGGTTTTGTCAACAAGAGGGCCGGTGATTGGGGGGGGAACATGATGTGCTTACGACGCGGTCCAGTTTATGGGGCGGTCAAAAACCGATTGCCCCGGCGATTGCTCAGTTTTCTGACCATTGTTTTTGTCCTGTTTTTACTGCTGAAAACTTTTCTCCTCCTAGAGTCCAATCTGCAGCCGACAATCCTTGCCCTGGCTCAGGCCAGAGCCAAACTGATCGCCACCGAGGCCATCAATCTGGCGATTAACCAAAATATCGCCCGGGATTGCCGCTACGACAACTTGATTTTTACCCAAAAGGATGTGGCCGGGAATATCGTCGTCGCCGAGGTGAACAACATGGAACTGGCCCGAATTCAAACCCAGACGACTTTAAGCGTGCAATCTGCATTAGAGGGAATAGAAAAGGAGAAAATAAAAATACCCTTGGGGCAAGTTCTAAACAGTAAATTGCTGGCCAATCTAGGACCCAAGATCCCGGTGACCCTGGTTCCAATCGGCACAGTAAGCGCAAAAATGCAGCAGACTTTTGATTCGGCGGGTATAAACGTGATTTCTCACCAGGTAGGAATCGACATAACCGCCACCATCCAAATAGTAATACCTTTTCTTAAAGGTGAGGTCAGCGTCAATACCTACACGCCAATTGTCACCGCCACCTTTTTTGGCAGGGTTCCCGAAACGGTAATCAACCTGCCCCTTCCCAACGATTTTCAGTTTCCCTCAATTTCCGGTGACGAATAGCTAAATGGGACATATAATAGGTCCTG
>DGZR01000047.1:0-1850 GCA_002397155.1 Firmicutes bacterium UBA4975
GATTGCCTGGCCAGGCTGACCATCAACGTCTCCGAATTCTACCGGGACCGGCCCTATTGGCAAGCGCTAAAGGCAAAGGTACTGGAACTGGCCGGGAGCAGACTGCCCCTGCGCCTTTGGAGCGCCGGCTGTGCTGGGGGGGAAGAGCCCTATTCCCTGGCCTTTTTACTTTTCGGCCACCTGCCCAGGAGCGGCAGGGAGATATTAGCTTCGGACTTAAGCCTGCGGGCTTTAGCAGCGGCTGAGGCGGGAGTATACCCGCCAAAGGCGGTGAAAAATCTCACCCCTGAAGAAATAGAACTCTTTTTTTATCCGACGGAGACTGACTTATTAAAGGTAAAGAATTTTCTGCGGCAGGGTATAAAGTTTTTCCACCACAATCTCCTTTTGGACCCTTACCCTTCTGACCTGGATGTGGTGCTATGCCGCAATGTCATCATTTACTTTAATGAACAGGCGAAGAAACAGGTTTTGGCCAAGGCAGTTGGGAGTCTAAACCTCGGCGGGCTGTTATTTGTCGGGGGTTCGGAACAGATCATGGCCCCCGGCGATTTTGGCCTGGAACGAGAAGACGTTTATATTTACAGGAAAATCACGGCCTAAAGCCCCTTTATCTGCAGTTGGCCGGAGCGGCAGGATTCAGTTGTCCGGTTGCTGACCTTGTCCTCGGGGCTAACCCCCGGTCCTAGGAGGAGGGGGGAGCGGGGATCATGGCGGTTGATGTTAGCGGAGATCCTGGCCGGACTGTAATTAGCATAACAATAGCGGCAACTGCTTGGGCACGAGTTGTACGTGCCGATGTCGATACTGGTGACGCAGCCGCACTCCTGGCGCTGGGATTTGTCCTTGCTGAGATTGAGGGGGCAGCCCAAGAGTTTTTCAAATAGGCGGTCGTCTACGCAGCGTGCCTTGCCAATGCCATACTCCAGGAGATCGATTTTTTCCGCGCAGGTATCGATGGTCAGGCCGTAGCTCCTGGCGATCTGGGCCAGAGAAGAGCCCAGTCTTTCCTGGGCAGATAGGGGAAAGTCCTTTAAGGCCAATTCTTTCAAGTTGCCCTTGACTCCCCGGTAATCTATATCGATGAAGCTGACGGTTACTTTGCGGGTATAGGGGTGCAGTTCTTTGGCCATTGCCGCAAAAGCGTCCAGATGGAACTGGGCGGTGTATTTTTCGTTAAGCAAAATGGGATCATACCGCCAGATGACCCGGTCCGCTCCCAGTAGTTCCGATAAGGACTTAAAGGCCGGCACTAGCTTTTGCCCCTTGTCCGGCAGGCCGGGTTCTATGTCCTTTTCGTACGGAGTCAGGGTGAACTGAAAGTAATACATATAATCCTTCAACTCCCCCAGCCGGGGCAGCATCGGCAGGGGGTTTTTCGTCCAAAAGACAATACCGTCCACCACATCCGGGGTCAGCTTGACCCGGCTTACCTGGCGGGGGTTCATGGGGTTGGGAACCAGGACGAATCCTTCCCGGAATCGGGTATAGAGCCAGTCAGAATAGTAGGCGGGGAGATCGGTCCGTCGGCTGGCGCTGATGAGCATGAAAGTCACCTCTTTTTTTAGCTTGCTCGGCTGGTCTTTGGCAAGGGAGGAGTGTGTCAGGAGCCTGTCCCCCTGACACATAAAAAAACCGAACCCCGCGGGTTCGGATTGATTGACGCTGGTGCGAGAGGAGGGATTTGAACCCTCACACCGGTGAAGGCACTAGGTCCTGAACCTAGCGTGTCTGCCAGTTCCACCACTCTCGCGTTTTAATATGATGTAGCTTTAGGGGCTACAGGAGGATCGGTTGGTGGGCCATCAGGGACTCGAACCCGGGACACCCTGATTAAGAGTCAGGTGCTC
>DGZR01000047.1:2197-16815 GCA_002397155.1 Firmicutes bacterium UBA4975
TGGCCAACTCGGGAACCTCTCCAGTGGAGCCGACGAGGGGACTCGAACCCCTAACCTGCTGATTACAAATCAGCTGCTCTACCAGTTGAGCCACATCGGCGCTGGCGGAGTTGAGGAGGCGAACCCAGATTCGGTCTTCTGCAACTCCAATAGTCGCCCCCCGAGGGTCCTATAGGGAGTTTACCAGGGGGCTCTGCCGCAGTCAATGGTCGGGGCGACAGGATTTGAACCTGCGACCCTCTGGTCCCAAACCAGATGCGCTACCAAACTGCGCTACGCCCCGCGGACTTCATAATTATACAAGAGGATTAAGGGTTAGTCAAGACGAACCGGCAACCCGGTCTTTTAATATTTCTAAAATGGAATCTTTTTCTTGAGGGGAAAAGCGCTGAGCCAGGTAGGGTACGGCAATGTGGGCCCCGTGGTCCAAACCTTGGCAGCCCCCCATCAAGACCACATCTCCCGGACCGGCCGCCGTCAAAATGGCCAGCACGGCCTCGGTGAGCCGGGGAAAATGCCGGTAGCGGACGCCGGCCTTGGCCAGCAGGCCCAGGACGGCGGTTCTTTCCTCCGGGCTGACTACATCATGGACCCCGGCAAATTCCACGCTGTCGGTCAGGACCAGCTCGCCCAGGGGCAGCAGGGGCAGCCACTTGATCAGAGTTTCGGTGTTTTCCCGGTTGACCACGCTGCCCCGGCTGCCCCGGATGGCGATGAGCAGGTGGAGGAGGTTGTACTTCATCAGGCCCAAGGTGGCGAGAGTGATGTCGATGTTGCCCACGTTGGCAAAGTGATCGTCGATGACTTTGAACTCCCGATCGTAAATCAGTTGGAACCGGCGTTCGACGCCGCCAAAACTGGCCAGGGCTGCCTGAATTTGATCATCGGGGACTTGGCACAGTTTGCCCACAGTGATGGCCACCGCCGCATTGTAGATGTTGTGCAGGCCCAAGACTTTGAGGCTGAATTGATGGTCGCAGGGGGCCAGGGTAAAATTTCGGGACACCACCGGGGCAGAGACCCGGTAGCGAAAATTTCCGGTGCCGGCGCTTAAATCTATGTCGGTAATCTGGATTGGGGCAGGGTTGCTTTTTAAGCTATAGGAGAGGCTGTCGGCGGCAGTTTTTTCTCCCAGGGCCAGGATTGTAGGTTCATCGCCGTTTAGGACAGCGGTGGCGGCAGGAGACAGATCGCGCACCAGCTTGGTCTTTTGCTCCCAGTACCTTTCAAAGCTGCCGTGGTAGTCGATGTGCTCCCGGGTGACGTTGTTGAAAGTGACGATGTCGTAGGAGATGCCGTGAACCCGCCGCAGTTCTTGGGCGGCGGAGGACACTTCCATCGTGACATGGGAGCAATGATTATCGCGCATCCGGGCCAGGATTTCATAGAGCTCTAGGGAGTTGGGGGTGGTCAGGTCGGCCCCTTTGGTACTTACTCCGTCTTTTACCACCACCGTGCCCACCAGGCCGGTAAATTGGTAGTGCCGGGAGAGGATGCTGTCGATCATAAAAGCGGTCGTGGTTTTACCGTTTGAGGCGGTGACCCCGATCATCTTCATGCCCTGGGCGGGCGAGCGGTACCAGGCTTTAGAAAGCTGGGCCAGGGCGATGCGAGTATCCGGGACAATAAAAACGGGAACCTCGGCTGTGACCGCCTTTTCGGCAATGACAGCGGATGCTCCCTGGGCGACAGCTTGGCCAATGTAGTCGTGTCCGTCATGCTCCATGCCCTTTACCGCGACAAAAATGTTGTTTGGCCGCACCCGGGCCGAGTGATCGCTGATCCCCGTAATCTCCACTAAAGGGGCGGGGGAGAGGGGCCCGGGACAATCGAGAAAGGACAGCAGCTCTGCAAGCAAAACCGGCATTTGCCAACCTCCGTACTTGTTTAGCGGAGGGAACGAATCTGCTCGAAAAACCTCCGCCATATTTCCCAGCGAAAGATATTGCTGCCGGGAGTTTTTGTGATAAATTGGTAGCCAATAAAGAGGCCGATCAACAAGGCAATAAAGAGAAGGGCGATAATCCCCAGCACTATTAGAAGGACTTTTGCGTTCTTGCCTTTTGCCTTGGTCTTGGGGGCGGTGTTTCTTGGCACAGGACTGTCGGTCATAGTAATCTATTCCCTCCTTTGCCCCTAATATTACTATATTGCCTGGCCTAAATCCATATATACAAAAAGACGCCGTGAAGGCGTCTAAAAACTTTACAGGGGACTGTTGTTTTCCGCCATCATTTCTTGAGCATACCGGACCATGAGTTTTACCATGTTTCCCCCGATTCGCCCGCCAATCCGGCCGCATTCGCGGCTTGTCATGTTGGGCCAGCCTTGGGAGCTGATCTTTTCACTGAGCCCCAGCTCATCGGCAATCTCGTGCTTAAACCTATCGAGAAGCTTGTCGTCAATTAGGTTTCGATCCCTGTATTTATTGCTTCTGGACAAAAGCATCTCACCTCCCTAGCTTATTTTTTGCCGTTGGGAAGCAGACTATGTTATAAGATTGTGGTCCAACTGGCCAAAAAAGAGAGTCTGCCCAGGGACGGGCTTTAAAAAAAATCGCCTTACTTTAGTATGGCGGCAAAAGGAATGTAAAAATCCAAAAGGATTTTGCCAAACTAAAGCAGAATAAAGAAGAGCAGGAGGTGTTGTTTTGGCGCAGAAGTTGGAGCTCTTAGCCACCCATAAAATCCCGGATAATGAGGATTTATACACCTTGATTGACTTTTTGAATCGCACATTAAAGGATAAAAATCTAATTTTCGGCGTTTCCCAGCGGGACGGCCAGATGATAGTCTCGGTTTACGAGACTTAAAAACCAAAAAAAGGATAATCGCTAAAAATAATAAGGGGGCCTGGAAAATGCAAGAGAAAAAAGGAATCGCCAGGTTCATCGATCACACTTTACTAAAGCCGACAGCCACCAGGGAAGATATCCGCGCCCTTTGCCGGGAGGCCCGGGAATACAGGTGCGCGGCCGTCTGTGTCCAGCCGGTCTTTGTCTCTATGTGTTCCGACCTCTTACAGGATTCGGGAGTAGCGGTGGCCACCGTCGTCGGTTTTCCTTTTGGGACGGCCAAGCCCGAGGTCAAGGCCTTTGAAGCGGCTAGGGCTGTCGAGGACGGGGCGGTGGAAGTGGACATGGTGGCGAGTATCGGGGAGATTTTGGCCGGCAACTATGCCGCGGTCCAAAAAGACATCGAGGCGGTAGTGGCCGCTGTCGCCGGACGGGCGCTGGTCAAAGTCATCATCGAGACAGCCTATCTCAATAAAGAGCAAATTGCCGAGACCAGCAGGAGGGTGCAAGCCGCCGGAGCGGACTTTGTCAAGACTTCGACGGGCTACGGGCCCCGGGGAGCTTCCGCCGAAGATATTAGGACGATCAGGGCGGCGGTGGGACCGGATTTTGGGATAAAAGCATCGGGGGGTATTTCTAATTACGCCAAAGCCCAGGAGATGCTGGCGGCGGGGGCGACCAGGCTGGGCGCCAGCGCGGCGGCCGCCATCATTGCCGGAGAAGACGCCTGGGAGTAACGGCAAAATCTTTTGTTTGGCCCGGCCTTGTGTTAAAATACGGGGTAGGAGTGATAGCCGATGAACTTTAGACGTGGAGATAACAACACAAAACAAAAGGCCCGAGTCTTTTTTTTACTGTTTACTCTGGCTTGTCTTGGCCTGTCCCTGGCCCTGGCTTTTACCAGCCGGGGGGCGGCGGCCAAGGAAATTCCCCGGCCCGTCAGAATTGGGGAAAACCGGGTTCCCCTCCTGCAATGGCAGGAGCAATTTACCCTGAACATAAACATTTTGTCGGCGATGCCCTCCTGCAAGGTTGTGGCTAACAAACTAGAAATGACCCTATACCCCGAAGGGGACCAAGCCCTCTTTTCCGCCGAGGAGCAGTTCCTGGACCAGAATCTCTCTGTTCGCCAGGCAGGAGCGGAAGTCTTTTTGACCGTCGAGCTTGGCAATTTGCCCCCGTTTTTCAGCCTGCGCCCGACGGACCGGGGTTACTCCATCCAATGGCTGGAGGCGGGGCTGAAGGGCAAGCGAATCGCTCTGGACCCGGGCCACGGCGGCACCGACCCGGGGGCAGTGGGCCGTCACCTGGGCCTTTTGGAAAAGGACGTCACCCTGCCCATCGCTTTGAAACTGCGGGCGCTTTTAGAAAAGGCGGGAGCGGAAGTCTTCATGACCCGCACCACCGACGCTCTTTTGGACCCGGAACACCGGCAGGGGCGGAGCGTGCGCCCCGACCTCTTACTGCGCCGGGACTCTATCGATGCCTATTCCCCGGACTTTTCCATCTCGATTCACCACAATTCCTGGAAAACCGGGGATGTGCAGGGTCTGGAGACCTATTACAACCCCGGTTCTCTCAACGGTTTTCTCGCCAAGGAGGCGGCGGTGGAGATACACAGAGTTTTGCTGGACACCCTGCAGCGCCGGGACCGGGGGATAAAGGATAAAAAGGACCTGGTCTTACAGGTCAAAGCGCCGGCCGTGCTGGCGGAGATTCTCTATATAAGCAATAAAGAGGAGGAAGCGCTGCTGGCGGCGCCGGACTTTCCCGAGCAGGCGGCAAAGGCTCTGTTTCGGGGGATAGCCGCTTACTTTCAGGACCCGGGAGGTGAATAGGGGATGAAGTTTACCCTCCAGGGCGGGATGCAGGTAACCCCGGTACCTGCCGAACTGTTGGAGATTTACCAGCCTGTTATTGGGTTTGAGGCAGTCTCGGTCTGGATCAACCTCTACCATTCCTTGCTGAGCGGTGGTGAGGTCTTAGAGAGCGACGTCATTCAGCAGATGAGCATCACCCAAAAGAGCTTTCAGGTTTCCCTGAAAACCCTGGCCAAGTACGGCCTCCTCCGGCAAGAGGGCAAGGGTTTCGGGCTGGTCGCCCCTTCCCTGGCCCATCTTCAGGAACAAATCCGCTCCAAGTCCCTGGCCTACGAGCTGGAACGTCGGTTTCTCATCCTCTTGGAGGCTTTTTGCCTCAAAAGTGGACAGGCCCCGGGCCCCTCAGAGGCAAGGGACACCACCGAGGACTCCAACCAGGTCACCGAGCATCTTGCCGATGAATTCGCCACCCGGTTCATCAAGGAGTGCAAGTTCGTTCCCAGCCGCCAGCTCAGAGAACGTTTTGACATGTGGTTTGAGCAGATTCAGGACCAGCGCTTGCTGGAAGAGCTTTTGAAGAGGACAAGGGAAAAAGTTGATCTGGAGGGCAGCAAGGGCTGCCCCAGTCGGTATACCGACAAAATCGTCCGGCAGTGGCTGGTCCAGGGGATAAAAACCTACGAAGACCTCTTGCGCTCCGACCAGGAGTTTCAAGCCCGAAACGAATTTTACCGGGTTGTGGAAAAAGAACTGGGCCGGGGCTACAATACCCTTACTCCGGCGGAAAAAGAGGTAGTTGACCGCATAGCCGCCGGGGCGGATCCCGGCCAACTGGCCCGTCTGGTCAAAGGGGCTATTCTATCCGGTGAGTACCAGGGTAAGGGGGCGCCTGGCATCGCCTTTGTGGAAAAATGGCTGCAGCGGCAGAAAAAGACCGGCCCCCAACCGGCGAAGAAAAAAGAATTTACCCACGAGCATGAACTTACCGATTTAGAAAAACTGGTGAAGCGCAAGACTATGTCCAGCCTGGAGGATGAGGTCCATGAGGGATGAGCTTTTGCACCTTTACAATCCCGAAGAAGAAAACCGTAAACTAGTCCTGGCCCGGCAGCGCCAGTACCTGGACAGCCTCTTTGCCCGGTACCCCCAGCTCAAGGAGAACTACCGGCAGGCGGAAGAAGCGCAAAGAGGGGTAATCGGAGCCACCCTGGCCAAGCTGCGGGGGGAGCCCTTGGGGCAAGAAGTGAACCGCCTGGAAGAGCGCCTGGGCGAACTGCTCATGGCTCGCCGGAACTTGCTCAGCCAACTGGGCATCGACCCCGCTTCTTTGGAGCCTCAGTGGAATTGTCCTCGCTGCCAGGATTCCGGGATGATCCTGGAGGGGGAGGGGTACATACCCTGCTCTTGCAGCCAAGCCAGGCGGACCCGCCTTTTCCAGCGCCAGGCCAATCTGCCCCAGCGCATCGCCGGAGCCACCTTTAAAAATACAAGCTTTGAGGCTTATGGCCCAAGGGACCGGGCCCAGGCCCAGAAAATATACGCATACGTCGAGAACTTTTGCCAAGAGCTAAAAAAGAGTACATACTCCGGAAAGGGTCTTTTCATCCACGGCCCCACCGGTTCCGGTAAATCCCACCTCCTGGGCTGCATCGCCAACGAACTGGTGTCGACGATGTCGGTGCGCTACATGGTCTACGCAGATTTTCTTGACTCTCTTCGGGCCACTTTCAACCGGGATTCCGCCGAGTCGGAGCAGCAACTGCTGGAAGAGGTCAAGTCCGCCGGGCTCCTCCTTATCGACGACCTGGGAATCGAGAAGCCCTCGGAGTTTTCTTTAAAATACCTGGCCCAGATTATCGACTATCGCTATCGCAACTTAATGCCAATCGTCGTCAGCTCAAATTTTACCCTGAGCGAGTTGGTGGAAAGGGCGAAGACCGATCTGTACGGCGAGCGAATTGTCTGGCGCTTGGGGGAGATCTGCCCCGCCATTTTGGCACTAAAGGGCAATCTGCGCAGCATCCTTTAGGGGGAGGGGAGGAAGGTGGACTATCAGCAAGTTGTCGAAGAGCTGAAAAACAAAATTGACCTGGTGAAGTTCATCGGTCAGTACACCCAGTTAAAAAAATCTGGTCGCATTCACCAGGGTATCTGCGTCCTGCATCCCGACAGCGAGACCCCTTCTCTTACGGTGTACCCGGATACTCAGAGCTATTACTGCTTCGGCTGCAAGAGCGGGGGCAGCGTTATAGAATTTGTCAAGGCCCATTATAATTACGACTTTTTTGAGGCGATCAACTTTCTCGCCCAGTACGCGGGCCTTGACCTCCAGGTGAACGATACCCCCGAGGCGAAGGCTCGGCGGCAGAGGATCAAGACCAACGAACGGGCCGTGCTGGCCAAGCAAAAACAATTGCTCGCCGACCAGCTGGCCCGGGACTACCTGGGCAAAAGGGGTTTTGGCCAGGAGACCGTCCAGGCTTTTGGCATTGGCTACGATTCTGAGGAGAACAGCATTGTCATCCCGATCAATGACGGCTACGGCAAGCCCGTGGGCTTTAGCCGCCGCTTTCTCGAGCCGGGTACCGGGCCAAAGTACAAGAACTCCCGCAATGACGAAGTGTTCAATAAAGGCCACCTCCTCTACAACCTGGACATGGCCCGGAAGCATGCCGCCGCCTCCCTCATAGTCTTGGAGGGCTACTTTGATGTGCTGAGCGCCTGGCAGAGCGGGTATAAAAACTCGGTGGCCATCTGCAAGGACACCCTGACCGAGGACCAGGCGGGTCTCATTACCAAGATCTGCAAGGGCAAGCGGGTAGTCCTCGTCCCCGACAACGACGAGACGGGGATGAAGAGCGTCCTCACCAATCGGGACTTGCTCCGGGCCAGCGACCCGGAAGTCCTCATCCTGGTGGCGCCGCCGCCGGAAGGGTGCAAGGATTTGAATGATGTCCTCCTGGCCCAAGGGGAGGCCGGGGTCAGGCAGACTATCGAGGCCGCTTATTCGGTGGATATTTTTGCCGTGCGCCAGGTGCTGGCCAGCGAAGAGAGCAAGGAAAAGCAGTACACCCAGGTCAGGGACTACCTGAAAACCGTCAATAACATCTTAGTTATCGAGGACATAATCCAAGAACTGGCTGCCAGCTGGGATCATTCCCTGGGCAGCATCCGCCGCTACCTGGACCCCGGCGGCGGCAAGGCCAATTACTGGTTTCCCCACGATCTATCCTTGGAAAAGCGCCTCATCGCCAGTGTCATGGGCGAACCCAAGCTCCTGGACTTGGTCGCAGACAAGCTAAACGGCCAGTGCTTTTACGACTTGGAAAACCGGATAATCTACGAGTGCATGTTGGGGATCTATAAAAATTCCGGTTCTTTTACTCAGACCGACCTCTACTTGGCCCTCAAGGCGAAAAACTGCCTCAATAACACCGAGGACTACTTTTCCCGCCTGGGAATCGGCGCTAAGGACGAGGCGGAGCTTGAAGCCATGGGGAAAAACCTGCTCAGTTTTTACTACCAGCGCAAGCTGTTGATGGCGGCCCTGGAAATCGCCGAGTCAATTTCCTATGGCAAGGAAAATGATTTTGACCGCATTCAGGCCCGGGCCCAAGACCTGGTCTTTAATGCCACCGACACCAGCATCGGCGTGCCCATTCATCGGATGAATGATTTATTGAGCAGCCGTTGGGAAGAATACTCCCGCAGAGCAGAGGGGGCGGCCCCCAAGGGGCTCTTGACGGGGTACCTGTCCCTGGACAACATAATCGCCGGTTTTAAAAATAAGCACCTGATCGTCCTCGCTTCCGCCACCTCAACGGGCAAGTCGGCCATGGCGATAAACATCGTTCGCAACGTCCTCAGCCGTGGCCAGGCCGTGCCCGTGGGGATGATCAGTTTGGAAATGAGCGCCGAAGAGATCATGGACCGGCTCATCGTGTCGGAACTGGCCTTTGACAGCTACCGCTACGACCAGGGCTTTTTGAACGAAGATGAACTAAAGAGGTTCCAGACTAATATAAACGTCCTCTACAACAAACCGTTGCTGATCAGCGATGAGAGGGGTCTGACGGTAACCCAGATCCGGGCCCGGCTCCGCCGGATGCGAGCGGAACTGGGGGCTCTGGGATTGGTGGTGATAGACTACCTTCAGACGATTCAACTGGAGGCTACCAATAACATAACCACCGCTCGGGCCACCGGCGATGTGGTGCTGCAGCTCCGCAACCTGGCTTCCGAACTCAATGTTCCCATCCTCCTCATCTCTCAGATCAACCGCAGCTACAGCCAGCGCGCCGACCGCCGCCCCCAGCTTTCCGACCTGCGGGAAAGCGGCAACATCGAAGAATTCGCCGACATGGTCCTCTTCCTCTACCGCCATTCCCGCCAGGGGGTGGCCGCCTACGAAGAGGCCTTGGCTAACAACACTGTGAACAACGTCGAAGTGATCGTGGCCAAGAACCGGACGGGCCGGACCGGGGTGGCGACCTTGGTCTTCCACGACAGCCACATGCGCTTTTCCGATCCCAGCAGCGATTCCCTTGCCGCCACCGCTCCCGGTCCATCACCCTTCGACAATTAAGGAGGCAATAGATTTGCAAACGGTCTTGATCAAGGATATAGGCAAGTACGACGGCAAAAAGGTCACCCTCAAGGGCTGGCTGTACAACAGCCGGTCCAGCGGGAAAATACGCTTTTTAATCATCCGGGACGGCACCGGCTTTATCCAGGGCGTCCTGGTTCAGTCCCAGGCGGACCCGGAGGCCTGGGAGCTGGCCGCTGACCTGCCCCAGGAATCGGCAATCGAGGTCACCGGCTCGGTTCGGGAAGACGTCCGGGCCCCCCTGGGCTACGAACTGCAGGTAGAGGGAATCAGGGTTATCGGCCGGGCCGCCCCGGACTACCCCATTAGCCTAAAAGAGCACGGTCCGGATTTTCTCCTGGACAACCGCCACCTTTGGCTGCGCACCCCCCGCCAGGCGGCGATAATGCACATCCGCAACACGGTGGTCAAGGCCCTGCGGGACTGGCTGGACAGCCAGGGCTTTACCCTGATCGACGCTCCCATCCTCACTCCGGCGGCCTGCGAGGGGACGACCACCCTGTTTGAGACCGAGTACTTCGGGGATAAGGCCTACCTGTCCCAGAGCGGCCAGCTATACATGGAAGCGGCGGCCATGGCCCTGGGCCGGGTCTACTGTTTCGGCCCCACCTTCCGGGCGGAAAAGTCCAAGACCCGGCGGCACTTAATCGAGTTCTGGATGATGGAACCGGAAATGGCCTTTGTCGACCACGAGGAGAACCTGGCCCTTCAAGAAGCAATGGTCAAAGAGGTGGTCGCCGGGGTTCTGGCCAAGCACCGGGAAGACTTGACTCTTTTGGAGCGGGACCTGTCCCGGCTGGAAGAAGTGGTGGCCCGGCCTTTCGCTCGCATCACTTACGACGAGGCCATCGAATACCTGCAAGAAATCGGCCACGAAATCCAGTGGGGCGACGATTTTGGCGCCCCCGATGAGACGGCCCTGGCCGAACACCAGGGTAAGCCAGTCTTTGTCGAGGGTTTCCCGGCGGCAATCAAGGCTTTTTACATGAAACCCCATCCCCAGCGGCCGGAAGTGGTGCTGGCTGCCGATCTCCTGGCCCCCGAGGGCTACGGGGAAATAATCGGGGGCAGCCAGCGCATCGACGATCTGGACCTCATGCTCAGCCGAATCAAGGAGCACAAACTGCCGGAAGAGGCCTTTAAGTGGTACTTGGACCTGCGCCGGTACGGCAGTGTTCCCCATTCCGGTTTTGGCATAGGCCTGGAGCGGTTTATTTCTTGGATCTGCGGCCTTAGCCACCTGCGGGAGGCCATTCCCTTTCCCCGGCTCATAAATCGCATCTACCCCTAGGTAATTGCTCTTTTTAGCGGGCGGGTAAAACCGCCCGCTTTTTAGCGCAATATTTGGCAATTGAAGGGGCGGGGATTGCTTTATAATGGATTCACTAAATACGCTTACCGGCAAAAGTTAAGGGGGACGGGAGTCCGCACTTTGGCCGGCAGCTTCCGGAGGGTGGATCCATGGGACACATAAAAAAACTGACCTTGCTGCACTCAAATGACTTGCACGGGGATTTTCTAGCGGAACAGAAAGAGAAGGATTTCGTCGGCGGCCTATCTCTTTTATCCGGCTATCTAAATTCGGTGCGGGAAGCGGAAAAAAACGTCCTCTACGCCATTGCCGGCGACATGTTCAGGGGCTCAATTATCGATTCGGAGTTCAAGGGTATTTCCACCGTGGAAATGGTCAATCTGCTGGAACCCGACATCGTCACCATCGGCAACCACGAAGTGGATTACGGCATCGCCCACCTGCTGTTTATCGAAAAGTGCGCCATTTTCCCCATCATCAACGCCAACCTGTATATCAAGACAAACCGCACCAACCTGTTCACCCCTTTCAAAATCCTCAACGTGGACGGCATGAAGATACTCTTCATCGGGATTATCACCGAAGAGGTGCTGTCCCAGACCAAGCAGGACTCGCTCATCGGCTCCTTCATCGACACCGCCCAAGCGGCTGATGAAGTGGGGAGAATCTGCAACGCGTACAACTCAATCGACATAGACTTTACCGTCCTTCTCACCCACATCGGCATTGAAAAGGACCTCGAACTGGCCCGGCTGCTGAACCCAGCCTGGGGGGTGGATATTATCATCGGCGGGCACTCCCACACCGTTTTGGACCAGCCCCTCCAGGAAAACGGCGTCGTCATCGCCCACGCCGGCCATGGCACCGACAACATCGGGCGCTTTGACATCCAGATCGATACCGATAACAACTGCATCGATTCTTATACTTGGGAATTTGTCCCCATCAATCACCGGACCTCGCCCCGGGATGAACAGATGGAATCGGTATTGCAAAAGTACAAGGGAGTCACCGATGAGAAATACAGGCGGGTGGTGACCCGCCTCAAAAAGGCTCTCACCCATCCAAACCGAAATGAAGAAACAGCTTTGGGCAACCTCTTTGCCGATGCCCTCCAGGAGTCTCTGGGGGTAGATATAATGCTCCTGGGGTCGGGGAGCATCCGCGCTCAAACCCTGGGACCAATCGTCGACTTTGGCGTTTTGGTCGAAACTTTTCCTTACGACGACGGGATATACATGCTGAAGGTAACCGGTGCCATGTTGCGGCGCATGTTGAAACACATGCTGCGGGACGAAGCCTTCCTCGGGGTCACTGAATTCTACCAGCTCTCCAACGGGGTTAAACTCACTTACTCCCGCTCAAAAAGGGACTTCCTCACCTTGCAGTTTCGGGGAGCGGAGATCCAGGATGAACAGGTTTTTACCATCGGACTGCAGCAGTTTCACTACATGAACCTGGAAGAATTTCTCGACCTGTCCCCCGTCCAGGTGGAAAAACTGCAAAAGCCCCGGGTAATCTCCACCTCCTGCCACGACATCCTCGAGCAGTACCTAAAGAGTCACCGGCGGCTCAGCCGCAGCGTGGAGGGAAGAATAGCCATCACCGCATAAAAGAACAGGCTTTTTTCTCTCCTTGCCCGGTTCTCTCTTTCCGGTTAAAACCCCCGACCTCTTGGTCGCGGGTTTTTTTGCTGCCAGGAGTCTTGGGGTCCGGGCAGGCTTGTTTTTCTATCTCGGGGGGTATATACTAGTAACTTGTAATAAGGTATAGTAAGCAATAGGAAGGAGGGGATAAGACCTTGCAGAAACTACCGGATAGTTTCACCGTCGCCCAAGTGGCGGAAATGCTGGGCGTCAGTGAAAAATCGGTGCGGGACTTTATCAATTCGGGAGAAATAGCCGCGGTAAAGGTGGGGCAGTGGCGGATAAACCGACAGGCCCTGGAAGACTTCATGCAGTCCCGCAGCAACTTTTTCCGCAGCAAGGCCCGGAAAGAGGCGCTGGCCTTTTTGGCAGGGGACGATGCCCTGCCGGCGGACGAGGATAGGGTCCTGGTAATCCTGGACTACCCGGCGCCTGACCCCAAGGGACATTGCCACCTGGTCAACACCCTGAGCCAGACCGTCCGGAGAGGGAGCAGGTTTCGCTGGACCTTTTACTACGAGGAAAAGTCCCGGCGGGCCCGCCACCTGCTCCAGGGAGATTTGCCCCTGGTACTGGCCCTGGCGGCCGAGCTGGATAAACAGGTAGGGGAGATGAATGCTTAATGGAAAAAGAGGCGCTAAAGCTTTGGCTGTTGTTTCGCAGCCAGCCTCCGCTGTGGGAAGGCTGGGACCACGCGAAAACCCCAATCGGCTTTCATGACGAAAACCGGGCGGTGCTCTTTGGCCACCCCGGCCCCACCCCGGATTTTTCCGCAAAGCAGGTAGAGGGGGTCCGGTACCACGTGGCTTTGCCCAAGCCCCCTAACTTTACCGCCAATACGGCGGTGGACCTGGGCGGGATAGCGACAGCTACCGTGATGTGGCAAGAGAGGGAGGAAGAGGGGTTTTTGGGCTTGATCAGCCACGAAGCTTTTCATGCCTTCCAGCAGGCAAGGGGCTGCCCTTTTGGCAATATAGCGGTAGCGATGCATTATCCGGTTAATGATTATCGAGTGCAAGCTTTGGCCGAGGCGGAGGCCGAACTGTTGGCCAAGGCAGTTGTACCCCGGTCAGCCAGAGAGTACACCCTGGCGGCCCTGGACGCCCGGGCCGCCCGCCAGGCTTTGCTGGCCCACGAAGTTGCTGTTTATGAGGATGAAACGGAGCTCTCTGAGGGACTGGCTACTTATGTGGAGATACGCAGCGCCGGTCCGGATTCCGAGCTGTGGCGGACTAAGGTAGGCGCCTTGACCAAGCTGAACAAAGGGGGCTGGGGCGGGGACCGCTTGCGCTTTTACTATTCAGGCCTGGCCTGGGCTCTGCTTGCCGATCGGTGGGCTCCCGGTTGGCAAGGGAAAAAGTGGCGCCCCCTGGCCGGCATTGTGGCGGAAGCAATTGGCTATGGGCCCAGCCCGGACCGAAGGGAATTTCCCGGGTTGGATTTCCACGAAATCCTGGGGCGGCAGGAAAAAGAGGCGGGGGAGAGAGGGGCGGAAATGGCCAGGACCCTTGGCCGGGCTTTGCCTGGGACCGGGTTGCGGGTGGAGTTTGTCAGCCGCAGCCTGCCCGTAGGCGGCGGCTGGGATCCCAGGAGCGCCGTCACCTTTCCCGGCGCCGGCCGCTTTCACCCCGACGGCCTGCAGTACACTTATCCCGGGGGGATGGAAGTAAAAGTAGGTAAGGACGCCCTGGAAAAAGAACTGTGCCGCCGGGTAGTCTTTGAAAGGGAAAATTTGAGCTCAAGCCTTGATGGCGCCCCCCTTTCGCCGGGAAAGTATACGGGGAGGCTGGAAGTAACCGGCGCCGATTGCCGCCTCATTCTGCCCCGGGGCCGGATCAGCTTGGAGGGCGGCCTCCTTTTAGCCGAAGAAATTTAGTCCGAGAGCGGCCCTGGGGCGGTCGACGGTGGGAGGAAAATCGCATATAATGTCCTTGGCACCCTTGTTATTTTTAGATGGGAGAGAGGCTTTTTGGGAGTACTGACTGTAATAATGGCCATCGCCGTCATTTCCCTCATGGCAATAAAGCGCATCAACATAGGACTGGCCATGCTGGCCGGCAGCGCAGTCCTGGTGATTTTCACTCCGGTCAGCCTGGATCAGACCCTTGGCGCGGTGAAAAGGGCCCTTTTTGATCCTGAGACCTTGGTCCTGATGGGCGCCGTTTTGCTCATCGGGGTTTTTGGTTACGTTCTCAAAAACAGCGGGGCCATGGAGGACATGGTGGAAAGCCTGGTCGGCCTGGTAGGGGATTCTCGCTGGGTGATCGCATCAGTGGCCGGCCTTTTGGGCGCTCTCACCGTCCCCGGCGGTTCCATGCTGACAGCGCCGATGGTCGACCAGCTTGGGGACAGAGTGGGCATGGGGCCCGAATACAAGACCGGGGTGAACATCGTCTTTCGCCATGTCTGGTATGTCTTCTTGCCGATTATTCCCAGCATG
>DGZR01000046.1:0-2249 GCA_002397155.1 Firmicutes bacterium UBA4975
ATCGCCGATATCTGCGACGCCGGTTTTTTGGACGGCAAGATCATCATCCCCAGTTTTGTCCTGGAGGAGCTCAGGCATATCGCCGATTCCTCCGACACTTTGAAGCGTAACCGGGGCCGCAGGGGATTGGATATCCTCAACCGTATTCAAAAAGAAATCAATATACCCGTTAACGTTTTGGAAGATAATGAGGACGAAGGCCTGGAAGTGGACAGTCGCCTGGTAAAGCTGGCCCAAAGGATCAGGGGTAAAGTGGTGACAAACGACTACAACCTGAACAAGGTCTGTGAACTGCAGGGAGTGCCCGTGCTCAATATCAACGAGCTGGCCAATGCAGTAAAACCAGTCGTCCTCCCAGGGGAGGAGATGGACGTCCAGATCATCAAGGACGGCAAAGAATCCGGCCAAGGAATCGCTTACTTGGACGACGGCACGATGATCGTCGTAGATGGCGGTCGCTCATTCATCGGCAACGAGATTTCCGTGCTGGTTACCAGCGTCCTTCAGACCGCTGCCGGACGGATGATTTTTGCCCGTCTCAAACAGGAAAAAATCAGTTGAATCCTCCCAGGATCACCGCAATAATACCTGCCGCCGGGCAAAGCCGTCGGATAGGAGGAAGGGTCAGCAAACAGTACTTACTTGTTGCGGGTCAACCTGTGTTGACCCGTACCTTGTTGTCTTTGCGGGGTTTTGTGGACGAATACATAGTCCTCTGCCGCCGGGGCGAGGAAGACCTGTGTCGGAAAGTCATCGGCCCTTCTGTGGAGGATTACCTTCTCTTACCCGGGGGCAAAACCCGCTCTGATTCGGTCTATGCCGGCCTCTTGCGCGCTAGGGGGGACTATGTCCTCGTTCATGACGGCTGCCGTCCCCTGGCCAGTCCGGAATTAATCAGGCGGGTAATCGAGGCCGCCCTGGCCCATGGCGCCGCTGTCCCCGCCCTGCCCCTCACCGACACCATCAAAGAAGTCTCTCAGGGCAGAATCCTGGGTACTGTGGACAGGACCCGGCTTCAGGCAGTGCAGACGCCCCAGGTTTTTCAAAGGGAGCTGCTGCTGACCGCGTACGAACAGGCGGGCCAGTCTAGAGACTTGGCAACCGACGATGCTTACTTGCTAGAAAAAATGGGACAGCCTGTGGCGGTTGTCCCCGGAGAAGGAAGGAACATGAAGATTACTCAGCCCGGGGACCTGGAGCGGGCGGAGAGCATCACCGGCGGTTCTTACCGCACCGGCCTTGGCTACGACGTCCACTCCCTGGTTCCCGCCAGGCCCCTGATTTTGGGGGGGGTGAAGATACCCTATGCCAGGGGACTGCTGGGCCATTCCGACGCGGATGTCCTTAGCCATGCCGTGATGGACGCTCTTTTGGGTGCCGCCGGCCTTGGCGATATT
This sequence comes from Firmicutes bacterium UBA4975, assembly GCA_002397155.1. Classification (GTDB taxonomy): domain Bacteria; phylum Bacillota; class Proteinivoracia; order UBA4975; family UBA4975; genus UBA4975. The sequence goes on from DGZR01000046.1 coordinate 1,398, forward strand.
GGCCGCCACTTTCCCGATACCGACCCGGCCTGGGCCGGGGCCGACAGCACGGGGCTCCTTGCTAGGGTGGCCGGCCTGCTCCGGGATAAGGGCTTTGGCATCGTCAACATCGACGGGGTCCTCATTGCCCAGGAGCCAAAACTCAGCCCCTACCTGGCCCAGATGGGAAAAAATATTGCTAAAGCAGCAGGAATTGCCCCTGCCGCCGTGAACATCAAGGCCACTACCACCGAAGGACTGGGCTTTGTCGGCCGGGGCGAGGGCATCGCCGCCCAGAGCATCTGCACCCTTGTTGCCAGAACAGGAGGAATAATCGATGACTACTAAAGTGAGGTTTGCCCCCAGTCCCACCGGGCCTTTGCACATCGGCGGGGCGAGGACGGTGCTCTTTAACTGGCTCTTTGCCCGGCAAAACAAAGGGGTTTTTCTTCTCCGCAGCGAGGACACCGATCTGGCCCGCTCCGGCGAAGAATGGGAAAGGGACATCGCCGCCAGCCTGCGCTGGCTGGGCCTGGATTGGGACGAGGGCCTGGAAGTGGGGGGGGCGGCGGGTCCTTACCGCCAGACAGAACGCTTGGAGATATACAAGGACTACCTGGCAAAGCTGTGGCTTGGCGGTCAGGCCTACTACTGTTTCTGTACCCCCGAAGAGCTGGCCCGGGATCGGGAAGAAGCTCTGGCCCGGGGAGATAATCCGGTGTACAGCGGGCGCTGCAGCCGGCTGACCCCCGCCCAGGTGGAAAAGAAAATCCAAGACGGCCTAAAACCCGCCGTCCGCTTTCGCGTTCCCGCCGACGAAGAGGTCCGCATAGACGACTTGATTCGCGGCGAAGTGAGTTTCCATACCCGGGA
>DGZR01000046.1:2527-6509 GCA_002397155.1 Firmicutes bacterium UBA4975
GATGACATCACCATGGGGGTTACCCATGTCATTCGGGCTAACGAGCACCTGGTCAATACTCCGCGCCAGGTCCTGATTTACCAGGCATTGGGCGAATCCCTCCCCGCTTTCGGCCACGTTTCTGTCGTCCTGGACACCAGCGGCCGGAAGATGAGCAAGCGGATGGGAGATATGTCGGTGGGCAGCTATGCCCGTCGGGGCTATCTGCCCGAGGCGGTACTCAATTTTATGGGCCTCTTGGGCTGGTCCCCCGAAGACGGCGGCGAAATCATGTCCCTGGCGGAAATGACCGCCGCTTTTGACCTCTCTCGGGTCTCCCGCAGCCCGGGGGTTTTTGATTCGCAAAAGTTGGATTGGATGAACAACCAGTACATTCGGGCCAGCAGCCTGGACAGGTTGGCCGACCTGGCCCAGCCTTTTTTGGCCCGGGCGGGCTTGGGGGGACTGGAAAGAGATTGGTTGCTATACGTTCTGGCCGTCGTCAGGGACGAACTGGTCTGTTTGGATCAATTGCCCGGGTACATCCAAGAGTTTTTACCCGACACTGTCGCCCTACAAGCTGAAGCACTGTCCCCGTTGCAGCAGGCCACTGCCGGTCTTGTCCTAGACGAGTTTCTCCTCAGGCTGAAAACGGTAAAAGAGGGGCCCTTGCCCCAACAGCAAGAACAGGTCCAGTCCCTGCTCAAGCAACTGAATAAGGACCTAAAAGCCCGGGAAGGTATCAGCGGCAAAGCTGTCTTCATGCCGATCCGGGCCGCCCTGACGGGCAAGTGCACCGGTCAAGAACTGTACTACCTGGTGCCAATCCTGGGCAAGGAGCGGGCAACGGCCCGAATTATAGAGAGCCGCCGCCAGGCGGGGGCGTAGGGGCTGGCGGGATGAACTTTATCGCGGCGGAGGACGCCGCTTTGCTGCCGATTCAGAACCTGGCCTGGGTGGGAGACGCCGTGTACGAGCTATATTCCCGGCAGCGCTTGGTGTTTGGCGGGGGAAAGCGACCTGGCAAGGAGAGTCACCGGGCCTCTGCCGCCTTTACCAGCGCCGCCGGGCAAGCCGCAGCGGCCGCCCGCTTGGATGATTTCTTCCGACCCCGGGAGGCGGACCTGCTCCGCCGGGGGCGAAACGCTAAGGGGCTGCCCCGCACCAGCGCCGAGTACTGCCTGGCCACGGGGCTGGAGGCCGTTGTGGGCTGGCTGTGGCTGAGCGGCCAGCACAACCGGCTGGAGGAACTATTGGCCCAGATCTTTCCAAAGGAGTGAAGGCAATGGAAGTGACGCTGCTAAATTGGACCCCGGACCCGGAAAATACCGTGGCCGCCGCCGCCCGTCTGTGTTACTCACCGTCCTCCATCGCCGAGCTCTGCACCGAGATGCAGGGGGTGACGGCGGCAAAACTGATTGCCAGGCTCATGGAAATGGGCCATCTCTCCCCCATAGAACACGCCAGTTTTACTTTTGGCGTCGAGGGGGTCAGCCGGGCTTTGACCCACCAACTGGTGCGCCACCGTCTGGCCAGCTACAGCCAAAAGTCTCAGCGCTATGTGGATGAAAGCAATTTTGGCTATGTCATTCCGCCGGGAATCAGAGACAACCCCCGGGCCCGGCAGGAGTACCTGGCCGTCATGGAGCAGATTCGTCGGGGTTATGCTTTGCTTGCCGCCACGGCAGAAAAGGAGGATGCCCGCTACCTGCTGCCCAATGCCTGCCAGACTAGCATCATCGTCACGATGAACTGCCGCAGCCTGCTCAACTTTTTTGAACGGCGCTGCTGCGCCCGGGCCCAGTGGGAAATACAGAAGCTGGCCTGGAAGATGCTGGCCCTGGTCAAAGAGCAGGCGCCCACCATTTTTGCCCGGGCCGGGGCCCGCTGTGACATGGACGGCACCTGTCCCGAAGGGGCCATGTCCTGCGGGAGATGGCAAACAGGCAAGAACGCCGATGTCTGAGCTCATCGTCGGCCGCAACAATGTCCTGGCCGCCCTTGACGCTCAGCGCTCCCTGAACAAGATCTACGTGGCCAAAAGTTTCCGGGGGGACTTGCAGACCTTGCTGGACCTGGCCCGGGAGCAAGGCTGCCCCCTGCAGTTTGTCCCCCGGGAAAAGCTGGATGGTCTGGCCGGGGGCCTCAACCACCAAGGTGTTTTAGCCGAGGCGGCACCCTGGCAGTATGTGGAGCTGGCTGAACTATTAGCCCGGCTGGAACCGGCGGCCAAGCCCCTTCTCCTGGTACTGGCGGGAATTGAGGACCCGCATAATTTGGGGGCGCTGCTCAGAATCGGTGAATGCGCCGGGGTCAGCGGCGTCATCTTGCCCAGACGCCGCAGCGTTCAGCTCACGGCGGCAGTGGCCCGGGTGTCTATGGGGGCAATCGAGACCGTACCTGTCTCTCGGGTGGGGAATCTGGCCCAGACCCTGGAGACCTTAAAAAAGGCCGGCTTTTGGCTGGCCGCCGCTGATATGGAGGGCCAGAGTTTTTGGCAGATGAAGTGGGATTTCCCCGTCGCCCTGATCCTGGGCGGCGAGGGCAAGGGAGTGCCCAGGCTGCTTAAAGAGAAAAGCGATTTCATCGTTGGCATCCCGGTGCAAGGCAAGGTAAATTCCCTCAATGTCTCGGTGGCCGGTGCTGTAATCCTCTATGAAATTTTGCGCCAAAGGACTGGCCCGGATGGACTACCTGGTAATTGACGGTTACAATGTCATCGGCGCCTGGCCCCAGCTAAAAAAGACCAAGGATTTTGCCCTGGCCGACGCCCGGCAAAAACTGGTGGAGATCTTGCGGGAATACCAGGCCTTTACCGGCAAGTATATAATTCTGGTCTTTGACGCATACCGCAGCAAGGGCGAAAAAGCGACCACCCACCTTCCGGGAATGGAGATCCGGTTCACCGACTACGGGCAGACCGCCGATACCCTTATCGAAAGCTTGGTCGCCAGGTTGGCCGAGCAAAACCAGGCGGTGGGCGTAGTCACCTCGGACTGGGCCCAACAGCAGATCGTCCTGGGCAAGGGGGCCCGGCGCTGGTCTAGCCGAGAGTTTTACTTGGAAGTAAAAAAAATTGTCGGCCAAATTGCCAACGCCGCCGATTCCACCGCCCTGGACCGGCGCACCACCGAACTCAAAAACCGAATTGCCGCCAAGGACCTAAAAGCCCTGCAGGCAATGATGGAGAAGGACAGCGAAGCTTGACGGCTGGTTTGTCGCTGTATATAATTATAGGACAGCAAGTTGGGAGGGGAAATTGCATGACTGTCGTTGTCAAAGAAGACAACTTTAACTGGGACATGCTGGGCGATGAAGATATCGCGAAAGCCGCCTGTGAAGGCAATTGTCATGCGACGGAATTTTTAATCGATAAGTATAAAAACTTTGTTCGCGCCAAAGCTCGTTCCTATTTTTTGATCGGGGCTGACCGAGAAGACATAATCCAAGAAGGCATGATCGGCCTTTTTAAGTCTATTCGCGACTTCCGTGAGGACAAGCTCTCTTCCTTTAAGGCTTTTGCCGAACTCTGTGTGACCCGGCAGATCATTACCGCCATTAAGACTGCCACCCGGCAAAAGCACATCCCCCTAAATTGCTATGTTTCTCTCAATAAGCCGATATTCGATGAGGACTCTGACCGCACCCTCATGGACATCATTTCCGGGGCAAAGATCACCGATCCCGAGGAACTGACCATCAACCGAGAAGAGTACGGCGACATCGAAAAAAAGATGGGCGAAATACTGAGCAGCCTAGAGCGCAAAGTCCTTATGCTCTATCTTGAAGGCAAGTCATACCAGGAAATCGCCATCGAGTTGCAGCGCCATGTAAAGTCCATCGACAACGCACTGCAGCGGGTCAAACGCAAACTAGAAAGGTACCTGGAAATAAGGGACATCTAGCGGCAAAAATGGGTTTTGTCATGCCTTGACCTCCCTGGCACCGCTGTGTATAATGTAGTTTGTGACTAGTTGGAGAGGTTCCCGAGTTGGCCAAAGGG
>DGZR01000046.1:6878-7742 GCA_002397155.1 Firmicutes bacterium UBA4975
TCAAATCCTGCCCCCGCAACCAATTTGCTCACGCAAGCTCAAATGGCAGAGCGCATCCTAGGATGAGGCAACCGGTTCAATCCCGGTCGTGGGCGCCACTATTTATGTACTGGAATTACCTGCCTTTTTTCCCAGCTCACGTAGCTCAATCGGTAGAGCGCATCCTTGGTAAGGATGAGGTAACCGGTTCAATCCCGGTCGTGAGCTCCATTCTTGGCGGCGTAGCTCAGATGGCTAGAGCATGCGGTTCATACCCGCAGTGTCCGGGGTTCAAGTCCCTGCGCCGCCACCAAACCCATTTAGCGCAGGTATTTTACAGTAAGTAATGGTTAGTATAGTTTTCAATAAGGAGGATGAGTTTCCCTTGGCAAAGCAAAAGTTTGAGCGTTCTAAACCCCATGTTAACATTGGCACCATCGGTCACGTAGACCACGGCAAAACCACTTTGACCGCTGCCATTACATATGTATTGGCAAAAAAGGGTTTATCCGAGACGCGGACCTTTGACTCAATTGACAAGACCCCCGAAGAAAAGGCGAGAGGAATCACCATCTCTACCGCCCATGTGGAGTATGAAACTGAGAACAGGCACTACGCCCACGTAGACTGCCCTGGCCACGCCGACTATGTCAAGAACATGATCACCGGTGCCGCTCAGATGGACGGGGCGATTCTGGTGGTTTCCGCCGCCGACGGTCCCATGCCCCAGACTCGCGAGCACATTCTTTTGGCCCGCAACGTGGGGGTACCCAACATCGTCGTCTTCCTCAACAAAGTGGACATGGTGGACGATGAGGAGCTTCTCGAACTGGTTGAAATGGAAGTCCGGGAACTCCTAAGCGAATACGAGTTTCCTGGAGACGA
>DGZR01000036.1 GCA_002397155.1 Firmicutes bacterium UBA4975
GGCGCCGGAGGAAGGGGGCGGGGACCGCCCCCCTACCTCCACTCTTCTTTTTTCAGCTCGTAGTCTACGGCGGACTGGAGTCGGCCCAACTGGTCCCGCCAGGCGTCCCGATTGACCCGCACTTTTGTAAAGCCAAGGTTTTCATAGACCTTTTGCGCTCTAGTATTGTCCAGATTGGTATCCAGGATAATCTTATCAAATCCCAGGTCAAGGAAAAGGGCCCCGATGAGCATGCGAAGAAATTTTGGGCCATAGCCCTTTCCCTGCTGGGAGCTGTCACAGATTTTGATGCCGATTTCCGCCACGCCCTGGCCCTGATTAGAATAGCTCATTTCTCCAATAGGCCGCCCATCGGCCTCGATCAGGAGGCGGCACCCTTTTTCCGCGCTGTCCCCGGCCAGGCTGGCGGCAATTTCTTCGTCGGTGATGTCCAGCCCTCGGGGAAAACCGGCATGGGCCATCACGGCCCCGTCCCGCCACCAGCGGCCAAGGAGGGGGGCGTCTTCTTTGGTAGCCTGGCGAATTTTTAGGTTGCCTTGGCGAACTTGCACTTTACCACACCCCCGGAAATAAGAGATAGGAAACTTTCCTGGCGTACTCGGAGTAGCCCGTCAATTCCTCTTGCAGCACTTGGTCTTCTAAGACAGTGCGCAGGACATAGCCCCCCGCGACTAACAGGGCGGGGATGAGCCCCAACCGGGAGCCAAGAATGAGGGGCGCCATCAGGTTGGAAATGATGCCCGCCAGGTAGCCGGGATGACGCAGCCAGCGGTATGGCCCCGCTGTCACCACCTGGTGGTGCCGCTCCTCTTGAATGCGGACGGTGGCGGAAAAGAATTTGTTGACGCCCATGGCCCAGGCCCCCAGCAGCGCCCCCAGGAGAAAGAGGAACAGGGCGGGAATTTGCACGGGCAGCCAAGAAAACGGGAATAATCCCCAGCGGCGGTCCAGGCCCGCCACTGCCAGGGTGAGAAGGGGGCCGAGGATGGCCACAAAGACGGATAGAATGACATCCCATTTCTTAGTCCCCGCCTGCAATTCCGAGCGCTCTGCTAACAGGCTGGGGTCCACCACGGCGGCGTTTGTAAACACAGTGAGCAGTATTGCCCCCAGGTAAGCCCAAGCCAAGGGCCAGTCTGTTCCCCCGGCCAGCAGAAACAAAACCGCCCCGGACAAGAACAGGAATAAGAGATTTTTAAGCCACCATTTTCCCAGGGCACCCAGTTTCAAAGAATCATCAACCCCTTCCTGCCAATATGGGGGAAGACGGCAGTAATTTTTCCGGCAAGCCCTCTTCCCGTAAAACGCTGTTAATTACCGCCAGATCAGCGGGGCCGACGCCCTCCCAGCCCAGGACTTCCCTGCCACTGTAACCCCGGAATGCCGCCAGGTCCTTGATACCCCGACGAATAATCGCTTCACCCGCAGCCACAGAAACCTTGGCCAGCAAAATTTCCACCGGAATCATCTGGGCCGCTTCCTTAGGCGGAAAACCTTGGTCGAAGGCTGCGGTCTCATCGGGGTCCAGCTCAAAAACCGGGTCTTCGTAAAAAGCGCCGCTGATCCCCTCCAGACCCTCCGGAAAGAGGGGCAGGGCCATGAGGGCGTCAAAATTCTTCCCCTGGGGAGTAGTGATGCCATACACTTCGGCGTTGCGGAAACCAAAGCGAGGGTAGTAGTCCGGGTGGCCGTAAATGACTATGCCGGGGTACCCCAGTTCTCTGGCCAGGATCTTGGTCCGCTCCACCAGGGCCCTGCCCACCCCCCGGTTCCAGTATTCCGGGAGCACGCTCAGAGGGCCAAAGGTCAAGAGCGGATGAGGAGCCCCTTCGCTGTCCACAACTTTTGCCCGGGAGTAGATGATGTTACCCACCAGTTTGCCCTCGTCCACCGCCACGTAGTCCAGCTCCGGGACAAAGGCCGGCACCTTTCTCAGCAGGTGGACAAGGTAGTGTTCATTGCAGGCAGGACGCCCAAAGGGCCAAAAGGCCTCCCGGGTCAATTCCTCCACCCGCCGGTAGTCCTCGGGTCTTTCCAGCCGCAATTCCAGGTTCATTCGCCCTCATCCTCTCTTTTTTATGTGGACCCCAGGGCTTTTTCACCCACTCGGCGCACTACCCCGTGGGTGTAGGCCTGAAAGTATTTGAGCCAAAAGCCGGCGGCGGTGGGATTGGCGCTTTCAAAGTCTACGCCCAGGCGCGGGCAGCCCTCTGCCTTTAAAACGGCAATAGTATGGTCGAGGAGCTTTTGGTAGAGGCCTCCGCCCCGGTGCTCGGGCAGGCAGCTGGCGCCGCAGATGTTTTTCACGCTGGCGTCCGCGCTGGCGAAGTTTTCCCAGTCGTCGCTGACCTCCAAAAAAGCGACAAGGTCATTTCCCCGGCTGGCACAGAAATAGCGGGGGTCCCGGTGGGCAAACTCTTCTTCCAACTCCTCCTCAGTCTGAGGCGGAAAGCGCAGGAAACACGGGCTTTGGCCCAGGTGTTCCCGCAGCAGGTTCTTCAGGGGCAGCAGCCTGTTCTTTTCATTGGGGGATAGTTCGTAAAATGTGTAGCCGGTAACCGGTGAGCAGGGGATTTCCTCCATGGGGCGCATGGCGTCTATGACCTGGAGGCCAAAACCGTATGTGTAAAAGGCTTCAATGGCTTGCCGGTCATGGGCATAGAGGCCGATGGAGTGGGTGGCGATGCCCCTGTCCACCAGTTTCGCCGCCGCCCGCTGGTACAGGCGCTGGTAAATCTCCTTCCGGTTTTTGGGAACAGCGCCGTGGCCGTGGATTGGGGAAAATGTGCCCCGAGCGGCAGAAGTAAAG
>DGZR01000096.1:0-594 GCA_002397155.1 Firmicutes bacterium UBA4975
GATTATAGCTGAGTGATTGCGCGAGCTTGACAAAGGGCGGCCCCCCCAGGTATAATCTGGCTAACACTGGTGAAGGGGCGAGCAAAAATTCAGGCGTCAGCGAGAGAGGAACCCATTGGCTGAAAGGTTCCGGCGCCTATTCTTGCGGCCACCCCCGAGGCGGAGGCGAGGAGCTTCCCGGCTGATCCCGTTAACGATCCCTTACGAGTTGACCGGCCCCCGCGGGCCGGTAAACAAGGTGGTACCGCGGCCAGCCCGTCCTTGTCCCCAAGGACGGGATATTTTTTAAAAACGGAAGGTGGTAGCAGTGAAAGGAAACGAAGTGCGCACCCGGTTTTTACGCTTTTTTGCGGGCAAGGGCCACACAGTCCTGGCCAGCCACAGCTTGGTCCCGGATAACGACCCCAGCCTGCTCTTGATTGGGGCGGGCATGGCCCCCCTAAAGCCCTACTTCACCGGGGCCAAGACCCCCCCGGCCCCCCGGGCGGCGAGCTGCCAAAAATGCGTGCGCACCGGCGATATAGAAGAGGTGGGGAGGACGGCCCGGCACCACACTTTTTTTGAGATGCTGGGCAACTTTTCCTTTGGCGATTA
>DGZR01000096.1:855-1997 GCA_002397155.1 Firmicutes bacterium UBA4975
GTTTTTGAAAAAGACCAGGAGGCCTGGGATATCTGGCACCACACCATCGGCCTGGCCCCGGAACGGATAGTCCGCTTGGGCAATAAGGATAACTTCTGGGAAATCGGAGTGGGCCCCTGCGGACCCTGCTCGGAGATCTACGTGGACATGGGCCCCGAACAGGGCTGCGGTTCCCCCGACTGTAAGCCGGGCTGCGACTGCGACCGCTACCTGGAAGTGTGGAACCTGGTCTTTACCCAGTATGACAAGGACGAAGAGGGCAAGTACAATCCCCTGCCCACCCCCAACATCGACACCGGCATGGGGCTGGAGCGGATCGCCGCCGTCCTCCAGGGGGTGCCCACCAACTACGATTGCGACCTGATTTACCCCATAATCGAGCATTTTGCCCGCCTGGCGGGCGTGGATTACCGGGACAGCAGCTCTACCCGTTCCCTGCGCATTGTGGCGGACCATTTGCGGGCGGTGGCCTTTATGCTGGCCGACGGCATCCTCCCGGGGAATGAGGGCCGGGGCTACGTGCTCCGCCGCTTGCTGCGCCGGGGAGTGCGCCACGGTCTCCGGCTGGGCCTCAGCGGTCCCTTTCTCTACACCGGCATCGAGCCCCTGCTGGCCATCTTCGGGGATACTTATCCCGAACTGGGGGAAAACCGCCGCCACCTTCTCACGGCGATCAAGGCCGAAGAAGAGCGCTTCCAGGCCACAATTCAAGGGGGCATGGACCTGCTCAAGGAACAGTTGGATAAAGTGGGGGCCGGGGGCGTCCTCAGCGGCGACCAAGCTTTCCGCCTCTATGACACCTTTGGCTTTCCCCTGGAATTGACGGTGGAGATAGCCAGGGAAGACAAAGTCACGGTAGATGAAGACGGTTTTCGCAAAGCCTTGGAAGAACAGCGTTCCCGGGCCAGAGCGGCCCGGGAACAGTCCGACGCCATGCTGGTGGGCAGCCTGGACGCCCTGGTGGGCCACCTGCCCGCCACCGTCTTTACCGGCTATGCCGGGGCCGCCGACAGCGCCCGGGTCCTGGCCCTCATTGAGGGCAACCGGCGGGTGGAGCAGGCCGGGGCCGGGACGGAGGTTTTGGCCGTCCTGGATAAAACCCCATTCTACCCGGAAGGGGGCGGCCAGGTAGGAGACCAAGG
>DGZR01000096.1:2264-2751 GCA_002397155.1 Firmicutes bacterium UBA4975
CCCTGAAAGTGGGGGACCAGGTCAGCGCCCAGGTGAGCGCCACCCGGCGGGACACCGAAGCAAATCATACGGCCACCCACCTGCTGCACCGGGCTCTGCGCCTAGTGCTGGGCGACCATGTGCGCCAGGCCGGTTCCCTGGTAGAAGGGGATAGGCTGCGCTTTGACTTTACCCATCTCCAGCCCCTGACCCCCGGAGAGTTAGCGGCGGTGGAAAAAGAGGTAAACGGCCAAATTGCCGCCGCCCTCCCTGTGGACTGCCGGGAGATGGGACGGGCGGAAGCGGAAAAACTGGGGGCCATGGCCCTCTTCGGGGAAAAGTACGGAGAGAAGGTGCGGGTGGTCTCGGTGGGAGAAGTCAGCCGGGAGTTGTGCGGCGGCACCCATGTGGCCAACACCGCTTACATCCGCGGTTTTAAAATCCTGGCGGAAACGGGAATCGGCGCCGGTCTGCGCCGCATCGAAGGGGTGACCGGCAGGGGTCTTTT
>DGZR01000096.1:3069-5926 GCA_002397155.1 Firmicutes bacterium UBA4975
AACTGGAGGGAGAGCTCTTTGCCCTGGACAGTGACCGGCTCCTGGCCCAGGCCGTCCAGGCCGAGGGAATCCGGGTCCTGGCCGCCCGGGTGGGGGCCCGGGACATGGCGGCCCTGCGCAGCCAGTCCGAACTAGTCCTGGCCAAGCTGGGCAGCGGCGTCGTCCTCCTGGGGGCCCCCCAGGGGGACAAGGTCAACCTAGTCGCCGTGGTGAGCAAGGACCTGCTGGCCAAGGGCGTCCATGCCGGCCAGCTCATCCGGGCAGTGGCCCGGGAAGTGGGGGGCGACGGGGGCGGTCGGCCGGACATGGCCCAGGCCGGGGGCAAGGACCCAGCCCGGCTGGAGCAAGCCCTGGCCAAAGCGCCCGGACTAGTCGCCGGACAAATCCGCCCTGCGTGAATAGGGCGGCCCAAGCTGGGAAGAAATATATGGCAGGATTTCCGGTCAGTTTGGCGAATATAATTTATAAGATATAGGGGGTGGCATTTTGAGCAACCATACTCAAGACACTGTCAGTTTCCAAAAGAGCGGCGACGCGGCCTGCCAAACCAGGCTCATCCTGGAGGAAGTGGCCGAAGCCCTGAAGGAAAAGGGATACAATCCGATCAACCAAATTGTAGGCTACCTAATTTCGGCCGACCCGGCGTATATAACCAGCCACAACAACGCCCGCAATCTCATTCGTAAGTTAGAGCGGGACGATATTTTGGAAGTATTGGTGAAAAACTACCTGGAAGGCAACAGGTAATTGGTCCTTGGAAACGGTCAAGCTGGGACCCCTGGCGGTCAGCCGCCTGGGGTTCGGCACTTTGTCCCTCAGCCCCCTCCAATCTACTTTAGGAGCAGATCGGGGGGCTGAACTCTTATGTTACGCCTGGGAAAAAGGGATCAATTTTTGGGACACCGCCCAGCTCTACGATAATTACCCCGCCCTGGCCCTAGCCCTAAAAAGGTTGCCCCGGCTCCCGGTAATAGCGACCAAGACCTATGCCTACACGGCCCAGGGCGCCCGGGAAGCCGTCGACGAAGCCCGCCGGGCCTTGGACCTGGACGTCCTGGACCTGGTGCTTTTGCACGAGCAGACGGCCCTCACCCTGCCCGGCCACCGGGAGGCCCTGGATTGGCTGGTCAATGCCCGGGAAAAGGGCCTGATCCGGGGGGTGGGCCTTTCCACCCATAGCGTGGCCTGCGTGGAGGCGGGGGCAGCTTGCCCGGAAATCCAGGTCATTCACCCCCTGTACAACCTGGAGGGGATAGGCATCCATGACGGCGGCGCCCCCCAGATGGCAGCGGCCATCAGCCTGGCCAAGGCCAGGGGCAAGGGCATTTACGCCATGAAGGTGCTGGGAGGCGGCACACTTTTTCGCCGTGCCCCCCAGGCCATCGCCCACGTCCTCAGCCAGCCCTGGCTGGACAGCGCCGTCATCGGCATGTCCAGCGAGGCGGAAATCGACTGCAACGTGGCCCTTTTTACCGGCCAGGCCCTCGATCCGGAAACTATCCGTCAATCCTTGGGTCGGCACCGCCGCCTGCACCGGGCCGACTGGTGCGTAGGCTGCGGCCGATGTGTCCAAGCCTGCGGCCAGGGGGCCCTGTCCCTGGAGGGGGGCAAAGCCCAGGTCAATGAAGAGCTCTGTGTGCTGTGCGGCTACTGCGTAGCTTGCTGCGAACTCATGTGTCTAAAAATTGTCTAAAGGGGGCGGGCCCGTGTCCCGGATAATGGCTCTCGACGCCGGGGACAAGCGCATCGGCGTCGCTCTTTCCGATTCGCTGCAGATAACAGCCCAGGGCCTTACGGTCCTGGCCAATCTACCCGGGGTACTGGAAGAAATCGCCGACCTCTGCCGGGATAATCAAGTGGAAAAGATTGTCGTCGGGCTGCCCAAGAACATGAACAACACCCTGGGGCCCCGGGCGGAGTGGGCCCTGGACTTTGGGCAAAAGGTGGCGGCCGCCACCGGCCTGCCCGTGGTGATGGCTGACGAGCGCCTGACCTCCCTGGCGGCGAACCGGGTCTTGCTCCAAGCGGACTTGAGCCGACGCAAGCGGCGGCGGGCGGTGGACAAACTGGCGGCCACCCTCATCCTGCAAAACTACCTGGAGGCCAGCAAAAATGAAGGATGACAGCAAAGTCCTGCCCCTGTATAATGAAGAAGAAAACACAGTGAACTACTACATCGAATACAAGAGGCTGTATGTCAAAGGGCGAATTTACGCCCTCCTGCAGCCCGCTGACGACTTAGAACAGCTAGTGGCCTTTAGGGTGGAAAAACCTGCCGGGGAAGAAGAGGAGACCTATGTCTTTGTGGCCGACCCCGGCGAAATCGGCGACCTGACCAAGGCCTGGCAAAAACATCTCTCCTGATGGGAGGAACGGACATGGGAAAAACTCCTGGGACCGAGAAAAAAAAGAGCCGGGCTTGGCAGGTGGTCCTCATTCTCATCCTGGTTCTGGGCATCGGCGCGGGCGGAGGGGCCTGGTATGGCTGGACTTGGCTGCAAAACCAGCTCGCTCCGGTGGGGGACTCGGACCGGCCGGTCTTGGTCAGCGTGCCCAAGGGCGCATCCAGCGCCGGGGTGGGCAACATCCTTTTCCAAGCGGGCCTCATCCGCAACAGCCGGGTTTTCCGCCTCTGGCTTCGCCATTACGATCTGGACAGCAAAATTCAGGCGGGAGACTACATCCTCAGCGAAAATTTGAGTCTTAAAGAAATTGCGGACAAGCTGGTCAAGGGGGACGTCCACCGGGAGACCCTGCGCTTTACCATTCCCGAAGGCCTATTCCTCCAAGACATCGCTGCCCGCTTGGCGGAAAAGGGCGTCGTGGACCGGGATAAGTTCCTCGCCCTGGCCGGGGA
>DGZR01000096.1:6184-15741 GCA_002397155.1 Firmicutes bacterium UBA4975
GAAGTCCCCCTGGAGGGCTACCTCTTTCCCGAGACCTACGAGATTTTCACCAAGGCGGAAAACCGGGAAGAGCTGGTCATCGCCCTCATGCTCCGCCAGTTTGACAAGGTCTTTACCGAAGAAATGCGGGCCGGGGCCCAGGCTCTGGGCATAAGCGTCCACCAAGCGGTCACCCTGGCCTCAATCGTGGAAAAAGAAGCGGTCTCCGGCAAGGAGAGGCCCCTCATCGCCGGGGTCTTCTACAACCGCATGCGCATAAAGATGATGCTCCAGTCCTGCGCCACCGTCAACTACATCATCAAGGACTTTTCCATCCGGGACATCTCCCCCTACAAAGAGGATCCCTCGCCCTACAACACTTACCGCTTCCAGGGGTTGCCCCCCGGCCCGATAGCCGGCCCGGGCAAGGCCGCGCTGGAGGCGGCGATCTGGCCGGAAGATTCGGACTACCTCTACTTTGTCGCCAAGGACGACGGCAGCGGCGAGCACTACTTCGCCAAGACATACGCCGAGCACATCAAGAACGCCAGGAAGGCCAAGGACAACCGGGGCAAGTAAAGACCGAAAAGGGGAGGAAAGCCAAAGTGCAGGCAAAACCGCTGATCATCGGCTTAGCCGGGGGCACCGGCTCGGGAAAGACCACGGTGACCAAGGCCATTTTAAGCGCCCTGCCTCCGGACAGCACGGCGGTGCTGGAGCATGACAGTTACTACAAGGACCAGAGTCATCTGACTTTTCAAGAGCGGCTGAAGACCAACTACGACCACCCCTTTGCCTTCGACACTCCCCTCCTCATCGAGCACCTAAAAAAGCTCCAAGAGGGAGAGGCCATCGCCAAGCCGGTATATTCCTTTGTCGAGCACACCCGTCTCCCGGAAACCAAGCTCGTCCCCAGCCGCCGGGTCGTCATCCTGGAGGGCATCCTCATCTTAGAGGACCAGCGGATCAGGGACCTGCTGGACATCAAGGTCTATGTGGACACCGACCCGGATGTGCGAATCATCCGGCGCATCCTCCGGGACCTTCGGGAACGGGGGCGGACCCTGGAGTCCGTGGTGGAGCAGTACTTGAATGTGGTCCGGCCGATGCACCTGCGCTTTGTCGAACCCACCAAGCGCTACGCCGATATCATCATCCCCGAAGGCGGCGAAAACACCGTGGCCATCGACCTCCTAGTCGCCAAAATCGGCGGCTAATTCGGGGACGGTTCTCCTGCTTCAATTGCTTCCCGCCCAAGGGCGGTTTTTTTCACCCCCGGCAAAGGCCCCGGTTATTTCTTGATTTGTTGCCGTTATATGGTAAAATAGGCTATATACCGAGGTAAAAGAGGTGGTACCATGCCTCGTTTTCCCCGCCGGAAGGGTGAGAGCGGTATTTACCATGTCATGGTCCGGGGGAGCAACCGACAGGATTTATTTCATGACGATGAAGACCGGCACAGGTTTTTGGGGACCTTGCAGCGGTACAAGGTGGCGTCAGCCCTGGAGGTTCCTGCTTGGTGCCTGATGGGGAATCATGTCCACCTGCTTTTGCGCGAGGGCAGCGAGCCGATTTCCGCCACGATGAAGCGCATGGGCGTCAGCTATGTGCGCTTTTTTAACCAGAAGTACACAACCTCGGGGCATCTCTTTCAGGACAGATTTACCAGCGAGGCCGTGGATAATGAGGCCTACTTAAAAACTGTGGTCCGGTACATTCACCAAAACCCGGTCAAGGCGGGGCTGGTCAAGGGCGCAGAGGACTGGCCCTGGAGCAGTTGCCGCTGCTACTTGGGCTCAGATAGCCTGGCCCCCGGGCTGACAGATCCCGGCTTTGTCTTGAGCTGTTTTGCCGATGACGACTTTACGGCTAGAGCCGCATTTAAGGTCTTTAGCGAGGCTCTGAACACCGATCAATGTCTAGACATAGACCAGGTGCAGAGGACCCGCCTTTCTGATGCCGAGCTGCGCAAGGAACTGGTCCTTTTGCTGAAAGGCCCGAGCATCGCCCAGGTAAAGGGCCTGGACAAGCCTGCCCGAGATGACATTTTGCGCCGGGCCAAAGCTATTGATGGGGCCAGCCAACGACAACTGGCGCGGGTTCTGGGAATCTCGCCAAATCTGGTATACAAGGCGTAAGGAAGCGGGAGAACCGTCCCCATGCTTCGGTATAAACGGGGAGCCCCCGGCCACAATAGGCCCGGGGGTGTTTTGCGTGGAGGAAGAAGGGTTTGGCCGCCGGGTCACCGGCCTCATGGTCGCTTTTTTACTTGTTTCCGCTCTGTGGGCCGCCCGGCTGGGCTGGCTCCAGCTCGTCCAGGGCCGGAGCTTGACGGCTATCGCCACTAAGTACCACAGCCGCACAATCTATTACCGCTGGGGCCACGGGAGCGAGGGCCGGGGGGCTATCTTGGACCGCCAGCTCCGGCCCTTTACCGAGGCCAAACTGCAGCCGGGGTTGGCGGTCTTTACCAGCACGGGGCAGAGCAGTGAGGATTACGGATACTGGCTGCAAACCCTGGCGGACTTCAGCGGCTACAGCCAAGAGGATATCGTCCTGGCCTCCCAACAGGGGCGGCCCCTGGCCCTGGACCGGCCCCTGCCGACAAGCTGGGAGCTGCCCCACTGGATTGTGCCGGTGACAGGGGACTGGGACAGTGAGGGTAATTTCCGCCGCTATACTTACGGCAAGGATTTTGCCTGCCACGTCCTGGGGGAGGCCGGCTCACCCTACCAGGGGGAGCAGGGTAAGCGGGTGGGACGCTCGGGTATCGAATGCCAATTCGACCAGCTCCTCCGCTGCCAGCGGCCCGGGGTGTCTGCCATTACCGATGCCCTGGATGAACTGATCCCCGGCCTGGGCTACCGGGAGCTGGTTGAACCGGACAGGCTACCCAATGTGGTCCTCTCCCTGGATATAAAGATTCAGGGGCTGGTGGAAAGGGTGCTCGACGCGGGCATTGCGGCCGGCCGAATTCCCCCCTATGGTGCGGTGGTGGTGATGGACCCTGAAAATGGCGACATCCTGGCCATGTGCAGTCGCCCGCCAATCCAAGGAGCAGAGAACCAGCAAAACCGGGCGACGCGAAAATCCCCTAACGTCAACCTCCAGCCCCTGGCCTCCATGGTAAAAGTGGTGACGGCAGCGGCGGCCCTGGAAAAGGACCCCCAACTGATCAACGCCCGCTTTAGCTGTTCCGGGACTCTTACCTTGGGGGCCAACACCTTTGAATGTGCTCACGGTCCCCACGGGGAGGAGGACATGGCCGCCGCCATGGCCAATTCCTGCAACCTGTACTTTGCTCAACTGGCTGCTGAAGTAGGGGGCAAGGAGTTGCTGGCAATGGCCAAGGCCATGGGCTTGGGACGCAAGTTCAACATCGGGCTCCCTGCCTGGGAAGTAGAAGCCGGTCACCTGCCCGAGCTAAAGGACCTGGCCACCTCCGCCGGTCTGGCGAACAACTTCGCCATGGGGGGGAACAAGATTGAAGCTACCCCCCTGCAGGCGGCGGTGATGCTGAGCGCAATAGCCAACGGGGGCTGGCGGGTGGAGCCCCGCTTGGTCCTGGCGGTCAACCAGGATCTGGAGGCGCCCCTCATAAGCCCTCCCCGCAGCAGGGAAAAAATCATGAGTTCTACGACGGCCAATGCCGTGGCCGGTCTCTTGCGAAACGTCGTCGTTCAGGGGAAGACAGTTACTTTTGATGCCAGCGCCTATCCTTTTGCCGCGGCCCAATTGGCGGCAAAGACCGGCACCTCGGATCCCCTGCCCCCGGCAGACTACCACCTTCGCTGGTGCGGCGGCTTTTTTCCCTGGCGCGATCCGGAATACGTCATAGTCTACCTGGCGGAAGTCCCGCCGGGCTGGACCCGGGTGGACCGGGGCGGCATAGTGGCAGAAATTGCCGAAGGGCTGGCCGCCCTGTCCGGCAAGTGACGATTTTTTATTTTGGCACCTTCTCTTCCCTCGGGGCATATACTAGTTCGTGTAAACTCGAGGGAGGGGGGGACGCCATTGATAATCGGCCTGTTGATTGCCCTGGCCACGGCGGTCAAGGAGCTGGCCCTTTTTGTTTCCCACATCAAGAGCAATTCTTTTCCCCATCCCCTGGACCCGGAAACAGAGCGGGAGTACCTGCTGGCCCTGGCCCGGGGCGATGAAGAGGCCCGCCGGGCCCTGATCGAGCACAACCTGCGCCTGGTGGCCCATATTGTCAAAAAGTATGACAACACTCGCCTGGAAAACGACGATCTCATCTCTATCGGCTCGGTGGGCTTGATCAAGGCGATAAACACCTATGATATGTCCAAGGGCGTAAAGCTGGTGACCTATGCCGCCCGCTGCATCGAGAACGAAATCCTCATGCAGCTCAGGGCTTCCCGGAAAAACCGGGACGACATCTCTCTCCAGGAACCCTTGGGGGTGGACCAGGAAGGCAACGAGCTTTCTCTCATGGACATCCTGGGCTGCCAGTCCGACCTCTTTGATCGGGTGAACCAAAAAATTGAATTTGCCCGCCTGGTGGAAGCGATGAAGCGCCTGCCCGCCCGGGAGCGTTTTGTCCTGGAAAGGCGCTTTTCCCTCTACGATGGCCGGAGCTGGGCTCAAAGAGAGGTGGCCGCCAAACTGGGCATCTCCCGTTCATACGTTTCCAGGATCGAAAAAAGGGCCCTTCGCCTCTTAACCGGTTTTTTGCTCTCTCCTTAGCAGGAAATGCCGCCGTCATTAGCGAATTATAGAGAAAACCATAGGAGGTGGGCCGCGGGTGCTGGAAAAACTTGCTCCCGACTTTTTTGTCCGGAGCGTTTATGACCTGGACCTGGACACGCTATCCGCCAAGGGCATACGGGCAATTATCACCGATCTGGACAATACTCTTGTTTCCTGGGACGATCCCCTGCCCAACGCCGGTTTGCAGGATTGGCTAAAAATTGTTCGGGGCAAGGGTTTTTCTGTGTATATTGTCTCTAATAATTCTCCCGAAAGGGTGCGGAAATTTGCCAAGGCCTTTGGTGTGCCGGCTATTTCCAAAGCGGTAAAACCCCGGCGGCGGGCTTTTCGCTTGGCCTGCGAAGAGATGGGGGTGACCCTGGCGGAGACGGCGGTGATCGGCGACCAAATCTTTACCGACGTGCTGGGCGGCAACCGGTTGGGGGTGTATACCATTCTGGTCAACCCGGTGAGCCGCCGGGAATTTTTCGGGACCAAGATCATGCGCAAGCTGGAGGGCCTGATTCTGCGCCAGTTAAACCGGCGAGGGCTCCTGAAAGGACCTGGCAATAATTCAAAGTAAAGCCTAAAAGGGCTTTATTTTTTATTCTGGCTAATGTTTTTCGCATCGCTAAACCTGGTAATAACTTGCCGGGGTACATAATAAGGAATTCCCATCTTTATATATCACATACCGTTGTAATTGATTGGGGAGTGTCCTTTCAAGATAATGTAGTTGATACTCTAACTTTAGGGAAGGAGAAAGCGCGATGATTAAACATTTTTTGGATTGCTGGGACTTTTCAACAGACGAGTTACTAGACATGGTGGACCTTATCATTCAGTTGAAAAAAGGAGCTAAAAAAGGTAACTTTCCGAAGGTATTATCTGGGCAGTCAGTAGCGATGATATTTAACGGAAATTCAACTCGGACCCGCATATCCTTTGAGGTAGCAACTCACCAACTTGGTGGTCATGCTCTATATTTAACGGGCGGCTCAGAGGGTGAAATGCATTTGGGTAAACGGGAAACTGTTGCAGATACTGCGCGGGTTGTCAGTAGTATGGTCGAGGGTGTAGTGATGCGCTGGAGGAACACAGGGGAGATGGAAGATTTCGCGGCAAATTTGTCTGTTCCTTTTTTCAATGCTATGGATCATACCCGCCATCCCACACAAACCCTATGCGACCTGGTAACTGTGATTGAGAACCTACCAGAGGGGAAAGAACTTAAGGATATTACCTTAGCTTATATTGGCCAAAGTGGAGTAAGGGAAACATCAGCCAATGATATTGCTAAGTTGCTACCTAGGTTCGGTGCAAAGGTTATTATTGGTTCGCCAGTTGGCTATGAATTAGGTGGTGAACGTGACAACAACCCACGGTGGATGATAGATCAGAACCTCATGCGAAGGGAGATAGCATGTAAAGAAGGCGGGGGCGCTGTTATTGTGACTAATGATCCTCAAGAGGCTGTACATGGAGCTGATTTTGTTTACACGGGTTGCGTGTGTTATGAAGGATGTGAGGCTAAAGAAGACTTTGAAAACTTTAAGAAAACATTCATTGATAAAGGATTTCAGGTGAACGAGAAGCTTCTTAGCATCTGCCCTACAGCAAAAACGATGCACTACCTTCCAGCTTTGCGCGGTCAAGAAATTTCAGATTTCGGGATGGATTTTAATGGCTCTTTACTTTGGAAACAAGCAGAAAACCGTTTACACACTCAAAGGGGGTTACTCGCCTACCTAATGTGGGCAAATAGTTTCAATATCATCCGGGCATCTAATGAACCAGACGGGGAAATTCTGGCCAAAATAGCGAGCATGGATAAGAAATATGGAGGAAGAAAAACCCACTAGTTATGTAAAAAAAGTACAAGGAGAGGAGAGTTATTATGGCTTCTAAGCTACTGTCTACGCTTCCATACGAGGATGGATTCTGCATGCCCGCAGAATACGAACCTCAGCAATGTGTATGGCTAATGGTCGGGGGGGCATACACCCATTGGCACAGCGGTGGTTTTAAAATCAGAGAAACGCAGGTGAATATTGCTAGAGCAATTCAAGATACCGGCACCAAGGTACTTATTGCAGTGCCAGGCAACCTGTACCTGGAAGTAGAGTACATTTTTTCTGGAATGGACGTATCGATATATGAAATGACTCTGGATAACTGCTGGCCACGCGATTCCGGTGCTATAACTGTTAAAAATCGTAAAACCGGTGAAGTGCGGGGCGTCGATTTCCGTTTTAATGGATGGGGAGGAGAGCACGAAGGAGCTATGGCCTGTTGGGCTAACGATAATTTAGCAGCCCGGAAAATGTTACAATACACCAACCTCGACCGTTACAAGACCCATTTTGTACTTGAGGGTGGATCAATCACTACAGACGGTGAGGGCACCGTTATTACTACGGAAAGCTGCCTCCTCAATAAAAATCGAAACCCTGGCTACAGTAGGGGTGAGATTGAGGGATTCCTTAAAAACTACCTCGGGTTTACCAATATAATCTGGTTAGGGGCAGGCATTGATTGTGGCCAGGGTGAAACCGATGGTCATGTTGATGATGTGTGTGCTTTTATCGGTCCCGCTGAGGTAGTTTGCTGTTATACAGAAGATAAAACGAATCCATTTTATAGTGTGTTTAGTAGCGCGTACAAAACATTATGTAATTCATTTGACGCTAAAGGTAGAAAATTAAAGGTGCATAAACTTACAGCCTGTAAACCTTTTTATTTTACTAAGGAGGAAGCAGAAAACGTTCTTGTTACCCAGGGAGTCGGTAAAGAACCCGACGGTAAATGGAGAAATGAAGGTGACCCTGCAGTGCCAAGCTACGCAAATTTTCTAATTACAAATGGGACCATTGTTTTTCCAATCTACGGCCTAGAAACCGACGTTGAGGCAGTAACTTGCATTAAAAAGATAATCGGTGACCGATATAAAATAGTGCCTGTTAATGCCCATGAAATAGCCCTTAATGGTGGGTCTATACATTGCTTTACACAACAAGTTTCTAAGTAAGACTCAGAGGACGCCCTGGATCCCATTGATTGTTTAAAAAAGCTTTTTATTCTTAACTTGCCAGAAATGGCCGAAGAAGTGTCACAAGAAATAGCTATCGGTGGTCAGGGTGTCCTTATAAATGTTCCTATGTTCGGTACCCAAAATCTATTAAGGAGGTAAAACTAAATGGAGCTTGGTATTTTAACTCTGCTGCCACCCCTTGTGATCATCGCAGTTGCACTAAAAACGAAAAACACCACATCATCTTTGTTTATCGGTGCCATCCTGGGCTGTATTCTCCAATTTAGAACGAAATTCTTAGCTGGCTTTATTGACATGATGTATGCCATTGGGACAAATGAAGACACTATTTGGTACGTTATGTTTGTTGCCTTATTTGGATGTATCCTTGGAATATGGTCACGGACTGGTGCCACCTCAGAACTTGCAAAAAAGCTTGGGAAGTACGCTACGAACCGGAAGAGAACATTACTACTTACATGGATCATTGGTGCCCTGGTTTTTATTGATGATTTTACCAGTATAGCAGTCCGGGGAACAATGACAAAGCTCTACGATAAAAATAAAACTCCTAGAGCAATGCTTAGCTATATAACCGATGCCACAGCTTCACCGCTTAATACCCTAATAGTTTTCGGAACATGGGGTATCTATTATCAATCGGTGTTTTCTGGGTATGAAGAAGTCAACGCTTTAGGCAATAGCATGAGCGTTTACCTTAGGACAATTCCATGGCAATTTTATAGCTGGGTAGCAATAGTCATTGCCCTTTTTGTGTCCATTGGCTTGGTAAAACCTGCAGGAAAGATGAAAAGTATTTTTAAGCATGCCGAAGAAACCGGTGAACTTTATAGTGAGGCAAGTGGAATTTTGAATACTGAGACTGCAAACACTCAAGAAACCAATAAGGGGCTCAGCAATAAACTGATTGCGGGATTTGTTATTCCCCTCATTGCCTTTATTGCAATCATTGTAATTAACGGTGATGTTATTACAGCCTCTTTGGTGACCTTAGCGCTTATGATCACCATGTTCTTGGTGCTAAGAGTGTCTTCTTGGAAAGAATTAATGGATGCATGCATTGCTGGGGTCGGAGATATGCTTGGGATGATTGTGGTAGTCTTTGCTGCATATATGGTTCGTGACTCTCTAAATGCAATTGGGCTACCTGAATATGTCATCTCGGTTGCTAAACCATTTATGAGCCCTCCCCTCTTACCATCGATTACTTTCATAGTGGTTTCTATACTCACTTTCACCACAGGGAGTAATTGGGGTGTCTCCTTGCCCGTTGCGGCGATAGTCATTCCTTTATGTGCGGCAATCAATGCCAACATGTACCTTGTTCTTGCAGCGATAGTTTCTGGCGCGGCTTTCGGAGCACATGCATGTTTTTATTGTGATGTGACTGTATTCACTTCAGGTATGACGAAAATAGATAATATGGAACATGCCTTATCCCAGTTGCCGTACTGTCTTGCAGGTTTAGTGATTTCTGCAGTGATGTTTTTAGTATCAGGATTTATCATTTAGTGGTCTCATTTATCAAAGAGGGTTGCCAGCATCATTACGGCAGCCCTCTTAATTTTCTGAGGGTGGATGACATTAAGGGGTAATATGATTTCCCCAAAAACGCTTTCAACCAAGTGATCGCTTCTGTTCAGTAAATAAGAATGTCAATACTACTGCATTTATGCAATATGATTACCTGGCTGAAGCCTTGGAACTAGCGAAAACAAAACCCCGCAAGAAACGTGTCCTGGCCACCGTCAAGTACAATTGGGACGGGATAAAGAACGGGGTTATATATTATATTGTTTTAGCTGAGCCATATAGT
>DGZR01000040.1:0-1501 GCA_002397155.1 Firmicutes bacterium UBA4975
CTGGCCGGGATACTGACTAATCTCCAGCCCGGGGATGTGCTCTTCATCGATGAGATTCACCGCCTCAGCCGGGCGGTAGAAGAAGTCCTCTACCCCGGCATGGAGGATTACTGCCTGGACATCGTCCTGGACAAGGGCCCCGCCGCCCGTTCAATCCGCTTGCAGATCAGCCCCTTTACCCTGGTGGGGGCTACTACCCGGGCGGGGGCGGTGAGCGCTCCCCTGCGGGACCGTTTTGGTGTGGCCAGCCGCCTGGAATTTTACACTCCGGAAGAACTCATGCTGATTCTAAACCGTTCGGCGGGAATACTGGGAATAGAGATAGACCCGGATGGGGCGGGGGAGGTCGCCCGCCGTTCCCGGGGAACCCCCCGCATTGCCAACCGCCTCCTCCGGCGGATTCGGGACTTTGCCCAGGTGGCCGGTCGGGACCGAATCGACCTGGCGGGGGCCCGGGAGGCCCTCCTGCGCCTGGATATCGACGGCATCGGCCTGGACAGTTCGGACCGCCGCCTGCTCCTGACGGTTATCGAGAAATTTGAGGGCGGGCCGGTGGGGGTGGAGACCCTGGCGGCCGCTATCAGCGAAGAAACCACTACCATAGAAGACGTATACGAGCCCTACCTGCTCCAACTAGGCTTTATCAACCGCACTTCCCGGGGACGGGTGGTGACGGCTGCCGCCTACCAGCACTTGGGCCTTCAACCCAATCAGCAGCCCGACCTGTGGGATTTTGCCCAAGAATGATACTCCTCTTTTCCTGAAAGTGCCAGGTGTTGCCATTTGAAAGTTAGCGACTTTGAATACCAATTGCCCCCGGAACTCATCGCCCAACAGCCCTGTCCCCGCCGGGATCACTCCCGGCTCTTAATTTTGGAGAAAAGTGGGGGTAGTGTCGGCCACCGGCATTTTTACGATCTGCCGGATCTATTGGGGGCCGACGACCTCTTGGTCTTCAACGATACCAAGGTCCTGCCCGCCCGCCTTCGGGGCCGCAAGGTCACCGGCGGCAAGCTGGAAGTACTCTTGGTTACTCCCCTGGACCAGTGGACCTGGTCCTGTCTAGCAAAACCGGCCAAGGGGGCCCGGCCGGGGACCCGGCTGGAATTTGCCCAGGGCTTGGTGGGCCAGGTGGTGGAGGCGGGGGCGGCGGGCCTCTGCACCATCTCTTTTAGCACTCCCGGCCTGCCCTTCCTGGAAATGATCGACCAGGTGGGAGAGATGCCCCTCCCCCCCTACATCCACGAAAAACCCGCCGATCCCGAGCGCTACCAGACGGTCTATGCGGCGGCGCCTGGGGCGGTGGCCGCCCCCACCGCCGGCCTCCACTTTACCCCGGAGATCATGGACCGGCTCAAGGAAAAAGGAGTGGAAATGGCCTTTGTCACCCTGCACGTGGGCTTGGGCACCTTTCGCCCGGTGACAGAGGAAAAGGTGGAGGACCACGTGATGCACCGGGAGTACTATTCTATCAGCCAAAAGACGGCCGACCAGGTTAATC
>DGZR01000040.1:1753-3440 GCA_002397155.1 Firmicutes bacterium UBA4975
GCCGGCCGGGGAGGGGTTCTCAGCCCCGGCAGCGGCTGGACCGATATCTTCATCTATCCGGGCTACACTTTTTCCCTGGTGGACGCGTTGATCACTAACTTTCACCTGCCCCGCTCCACCCTGCTCATGCTGGTCTCGGCTCTGGCGGGCCGGGAGCAAGTGCTGGCGGCGTACAGGGAAGCCGTAGCCGGAGAATACCGTTTTTTCAGCTTTGGCGACGCCATGCTGATCATCTAGGGAGGCATAGCCCATGGCCATATCTTTTGAAATAGTGGCTCGCTGTTCTCAAACCGGGGCGCGGGCCGGCCTTCTCCGCACTCCCCACGGGGAGATCAAGACCCCCGTCTTCATGCCGGTGGGCACCCAGGCTACCGTCAAGGCGATGACCCCGAACGAGCTGGTGGCGATTAACGCCCAGATAATCCTGGGCAACACTTACCACCTCTACTTGCGGCCGGGCCATGAACTGGTAGCCCAAGGAGGGGGCCTGCACGAGTTCATGAACTGGCAGCGGCCCATCCTTACCGACAGCGGCGGCTTCCAGGTCTTCAGCCTGGGGGGTACGAACAAGATCGGGAATGAGGGAGTGGAGTTCCGCTCCCACATCGACGGTTCCAGCCACTTTTTCACCCCGGAAAAAGTCATGGAGATTGAGGGGAACCTAGGGGCGGACATCATCATGGCCTTTGACCAGTGCACCCCCTGGCCCTGCACGCACCAGTTCGCCCAAGAGGCGGCAGCCCGGACCACCGCCTGGGCCCGGCGCTGCCAGGAATCCCAGCTCAATCCCCAGCGCCAGGCCCTTTTTGGCATAATGCAGGGGGGCACCTTTCGGGACCTGCGGGAAAAGAGCGCCGCCGAGCTGGTGGAAATGGACTTTCCCGGCTACGGCATCGGGGGCCTCAGCGTGGGAGAGCCCAAGGAGCTGGTCTACGAAACCCTCTCCTGGTGCGTCGACCTCCTGCCCCAGGCCAAGCCCCGCTACCTGATGGGGGTGGGTTCCCCGGATTTTCTCCTCACCGGGGCTTACTTTGGCGTGGACATGTTTGACTGCGTCCTTCCCACCCGCCTGGCCCGCACCGGCGCTGCCATGACCTCGGAAGGCCGTCTGATAATCCGCAACGCCCAGTATACCCGGGACTTTGGCCCCCTGGATCCCAATTGTTCCTGTTCAGTCTGCACCAACTACTCCCGAGCTTACATCCGCCACCTGGTAAACGCCAAGGAAATCCTGGCCTCCCGCCTCCTCAGCTACCACAACCTGTTTTACCTCTTAAAAATGATGGAGGGCGCCCGCCAGGCCATCATCGAAGACAATTTCGTCCAGTACTGCCGACGCTACCTGCCCCAGGTTGACCTAGAAAACTATCGCTAGAGATCGGTATTCCTGCCCAGGTTTTGCGGAAAACTAAAAGGCAGGCCATTTTGGGCCTGCGGGGGAGGGATCCTGGTTGGCAAGAAACCGTAAACTGTTGACTCCAGCAGCCGAACAGGTTATGGACCAGTTCAAGCACGAAGTTGCCGAGGAGCTGGGGCTTGCCGACAAAATTGCCCGTCAGGGGTGGGGCGAAATGACTACCCGTGAATGCGGCAGGGTCGGCGGGACAATGGTCAAAAAAATGGTGAAAATGGTTCAAGACCACCTGGACCGCTGACAATGAGGCCGGAAGCGCAAAGCGCTTCCGGC
>DGZR01000040.1:3785-5343 GCA_002397155.1 Firmicutes bacterium UBA4975
GCTTTGTTGTTGTCTCCCCTGGTCAACGGTGGCAGCATTATTTTCAGGTTCTATAGCAATTATTGAAGGGGTTACCTGCGTTACCCAAGCCGTATCCGGGAGCCATGATCATACCAGACAAAGATGGAATAAATACGCTATAACATTCTTGATTGCGCTATAGACCGCTATTTGATATCAGTAATTGGCAGGTAGTTACGAGAAAATAGCGCGAAAGGGGATTTCTGTAAGCATGTTTCTTTTTATTCTCTTCGTACTGTTTATAGTGCAGTTATTTCTCTTGACCGGGGAGCGAAAAAAACATCGGTGGATTTTTGTGCATTTTCTTCTTCTGATAATCTCCCTGCAATATACCCCTCGGTCATTCTTTCAGTATTTTTCGCAGTTTGCTCATTTTGCAGTCCTGGTCGTAGCAGCGATAATTAATAATCAGAAGGCTGGACTTTGGTTTTACTGCCTTTATCTGCCACCAGTAGCGGGTTTCATGTGGCTCTTTTACTCCAGCTACGCCGGGGTTATCAACCCCCAATGGCCCCTATTACTTTCCGCCGTCGTCCTAGTGGCCGCAATCTATCTTTCTGGTCTCAAAAAAAAGGCGTGGCGGATTGCCACCAACATTCTACTGCCAGCAATAGTGCTCGCTGCATTTATTGTCTGCCTGCCACCGTATACCTATGAAAAAGCCAGGGCGAAGATAGTTGATGAGGTGGCATGGGATCTGATTGTCCCGGGAAAAAAGGAGACACTCGCGACACGGGCAGGGTCATTCTGTGTGGACCGGATATATGTTTTTCGTTTCGAAAATAAAGATGACCTGATAGTCTTTTCTTTTGATCCCCTTTCGGGGGAGTGGAATGAATGGTATACCGAAAAGAAGGAGTAGTCAATGACGACCCGAGGCTACTCGATGATCACGACAGCACGGTAGCTGAGCGCTGACCAGGACAGGGGCGCTTGATGCCCTTGTCTTTTTTAGAGCAGGTAGCCGTATAGGACTACCCCCACCAGGCCCGCCCCTAAGATGATCAGGATCGGGCTTATTTTGGTTTTTACTACCAGGGCAAGGGCAGCTAGAGCGATAGCCAGGTCGGCGACGCTGGTTATGGCCGGTTGGACCAAGCGGAAGACAGATGCGGCGATAAGAGCGGCGACCGTAATTGCGATACCCTGGAGGGCCACGGCGTACTTGCTGCTCTTGAGCTTTACCAGCAGGTGGGAAAAGATGACCATGATGATCAGGGAAGGGGCGACAACTCCGAAAGTGGCCAGGGCCGCGCCAAGGACGCCGAAGAGCTTGTAGCCCACAAAGGTGGCGGCATTGATGGAGATTGGGCCCGGCGTCATTTCGGCAATGGCGACGATGTCCAAAAAAGCAGCCTGGGCGAGCCAGCCGTGGGCCACGATCTCCTTCTCCATCAAGGGGATCATGGCATAGCCGCCGCCGATGGTAAAAAGACCTATTTTGAAGAAGGTGTAAAAGAGGGTCCACATGCTAGTCTTCCTCCCCCCGGGGCTTTTTTGGGGCCGCTGTCCAGGCGATGGCGACCAAGCCCCCGGC
>DGZR01000040.1:5645-8279 GCA_002397155.1 Firmicutes bacterium UBA4975
GGCGGCCCATTTTATAAGCTACGTGGGCAATCAGGGCGACCACCGCCGGCCGCACCCCGGCAAAAAAGTTGAGGGCGGGGGCCCAGCTCAGGATGTTTTGAAAAAATGCGGCGATGGCCAGGATGATGAGAAAGGAGGGCAGTACGGCCCCCAAGCAGCCGGCAGCCACCCCCGGCAGGCCGGCCATCTGCTTGCCGATGAGGATGGCGGTGTTCACCGCTATCGCTCCCGGGGCCGATTGGGTGACGGCTATCGTCTCCAGAAATTCTTGTTCGCTGAGCCAGCCCAGGCGGTTTACCACTTCTCGCTGCATCACCGGGAGCATGGCGTAGCCCCCCCCGATGGTGAAAGCGCCGATCTTAAAAAAACTGCTGAACAGTTGCCATAACAACAAAAGTCAGTCCTCCCTTCCGCTGCCAAAGACATTATACCACTAGCGCCCCTCAATAAAAGGCGGCCCCGGTGGCCCGCCCCCGTTATTGTCACTGTAGCGCAAACATGGTAAGATAAGCTATATTGTGAGGAGGCCATAACCATGAAACATATCGTTACAGTGTACAGCGGGGAAAAGAACACAGTCGGCAAGGGCTGCGGCCAGTGTGCAACCTCCTGTCAGTCCGCCTGCAAGACATCCTGCACCGTGGGCAATCAGGTCTGCGTCAATAAAGGATGACCAGGGACTCGGAATACCACTTTTTCAGCCACGGCGGGCTCAACATCCTCTTGGATGTGCCCACCGGGGCTGTTCATGTCCTGGATGAGGTCGGGGCCCGGGTCCTCCCTTTTTTTGCCCGAGGTGAGGCTGAGAAAGTGGCCGACGAATTTTCTCCGGAAGAAATACCCGGGGCCAGGCGGGCTTGGGAAGAGCTCCAGGAACTGGTGGATAAGGGCCTGCTCTTTAGCCCCGAACCCCATTACGCCAGGCCCGGGGGCGGCCAACTCAAAGCCCTTTGTCTCCACGTGGCCCACGATTGCGACCTGCGCTGCCGCTACTGCTTTGCCGGCAAGGGCAGCTACGGCGGGTCCCGCTCCCTGATGGACCTGGCCACCGCCCAGGGGGCAATCGATTTTCTTTTCTCCTCCCAGGCCAGGGTCTACGAAGTGGACTTTTTCGGGGGCGAACCCCTGTTAAATCTTGAGGTAGTGGAGAAAACCGCCGCCTACGCTCGGGAGCGGGCCCAAGGCTTGGGCAAAAGGGTCAACCTCACCCTGACCACCAATGCCTATTCCCTGGACGCCGGGGCCCGGGCCAGGCTGGCCGCCCTAAAGATGGACATCATCCTCAGCCATGACGGCCGGGAATCGGTCCACAACGCCAACCGGCCCTGCCCGGGAGGGGGACCCAGCTACCAAGAGGTGACCGGTAACATCCTTGAATTAGTCCCCCAACTGGGGGAAAAATACTACGTGCGGGGCACTTATACCGCACTTAACCCGGACTTTGTCCAGGATATCCGGCACTGGCTGGACCTGGGGCTGGAGCGCTTTTCCATGGAGCCCGTCGTCTTGCCGCCGGGAGGGAAAATGGCCCTTACTCCGGAGGACTTGCCCCAACTGCGGGAGCAGTACTGGCAGTTGGCGGAGCTGGCCCGGGAAACACCCTTTACTTACTTTCATTTTAATCTGGACTGGCAGCGGGGGCAGTGCGGGGCCCGAAGGGCCGCCGGCTGCGGGGCGGGCGTCGAATATGGAGCGGTATCGGTCGATGGCGACCTCTACCCCTGCCACCAGTTTGTGGGAGAAAAGCGCTGGCGCTTGGGGGATGTCTGGTCCGGCCCGACGAACTCCGCCCTCCGGGAACAGTTCTTTCACCTGGGGATTGAGAATAAGCCCGTCTGCCGGGAGTGCTGGGCACGCTACCACTGCGGCGGCGGCTGTCACGCCAACGCCTGGTGGATAAACGGCAGCCTGGAACAGCCCTATGACTTAGGGTGCCAATTGTTGAAAATGCGGACTGAAGCCGCCATTTACCTCAAGGTTCGGCAGGCCTTGGGCCAATACTGCAGTGAGGGGGAGAGTCATGGCAAAGAAGAATACAAAAAAGCCCAGTAAGGGAAGGGCACGGTCCAGCGGCGAAGGGGTTAAGATTGTCGCCCTGCTGGTGTTTATCCTCATCGGCCTCGGCATCATCGCCGGTTCTGTCTGGTACTATGGATTTTTCCAGCCCCGGGCCAGCGAAGAGATATTGGCTGTCGCCGCCGGTTTCACCCGGGAGTTTTTCGCGGCGGACCACGACACCATCAGCGGCAAAGAAGGTAGGGCCTTTATGACTGACCGCCTGGCCGACCGGGTTTTGGCCGGAGAGCGGATTGCTTCCTGGCAAGACCAGGAGCTGGTTGCCGCCATCAAGGGCGAGGTAGAAGTGAACCTTCTTAAGCAGGGCCTGAGAACCGCCAGGAGCCGGGTCATCTTTTGGCAGGTGGAGGAGTCCGGCGCTGTAGAGGATGAGGATAAAGACAAAGATCAAGATAAAGAATACCTGGTATACTACGACTTGGATCTGGTCTACGGCAAGGACGGCTGGTTGGTCGACCAGGTGGGGATTGCCGACCCCGAAGAGCTGCAAATCCTGCGCCAGAGCAGGGGCATCTTTGCAGAAGAGCCCCCGGAAAGCGATTGATAAAGAGCAGGCCC
>DGZR01000040.1:8549-9236 GCA_002397155.1 Firmicutes bacterium UBA4975
ATTGAAGGATAAAAAGATTACAGTAGAAGAGGTAAAAAGGCTGCCGCTGGTCCAGGCCTTCATTGAAACGGGCAACAAAAACCTGGGGGCCATGGGCTACACCGAGCATTCCTTTCGCCATGCCGGCCTGGTTTCCAGCATCGCCTCCAACATCCTGGAGCGCTTGGGCTACCCTCCCCGGGACTCTGAACTGGTGGCGATTGCCGGCTACCTCCACGACATGGGCAACGTCATCACCCGGTACAACCACGGCCAGTCCGGGGCTTACCTGGCCCTTAAGGCCCTGGAGGAACTGGGCATGTCCTGGGAAGAAATCGCCCTGATCATCGGGGCCATCGGCAACCACGAGGAGGAGTACGGCCAGCCCGTCAGCAACATCGCTGCCGCCCTCATTTTGGCGGACAAATCAGATGTCCATTCTTCCCGGGTGCGCAATCAGGACGTAGTAAACTTTGACATCCACGACCGGGTCAACTTTGCCGTCAAGCACTCCTTCTTGCGCGTGGACTCGGCCAAGCGGGTCATCACTTTGGAGCTGACGGTGGACACGGAAGTAAGCGGAGTCATGGAATACTTTGAGATATTTCTCTCCCGCATGGTCATGTGCCGCCGGGCGGCCGCGGTCCTGGACAGCCAGTTTTCTTTGACGATAAATGAGACAAAACTCCTTTGATCTATGTCCTTTAA
>DGZR01000040.1:9476-10216 GCA_002397155.1 Firmicutes bacterium UBA4975
AGTATCGTTTTTTTTAGAGGAAGGAGAGAGTGGCGATGATTCAGTGGAGCAAACTGCTGACGCTTATTCTCATAATGACAACAATTGCCGCCGCCGCGTCCCTTTCGCTGCCGGTCATCATCCGGGATATAAACCTGGGCATTGACCTCAGGGGCGGCGTCTACGTTCTTTTAGAAGCCCAGCCCAACGAAAAGGACCTGGCCGAAGGTGAGGAAGCCGCCCCGGCGGACTTGAGCTGGTGGCAAAAGACCACCGCCTGGTTCCGGGGTCTTTTCGGCGGAGAAAAAGCCCAGAGCAGCGGGGATATTTCCGCCGAAGACATGGCCGCCACCATCGCCATCCTCCGCAACCGGGTGGACAGCTTCGGCCTGGCCGAGCCCATCATTCAACAAGAAGGGGAGCGGCGAATCCGCATCGAGCTGGCCACCGACCCCACTAAGCCCGAACAGAGCCAGGCGGCCATATTGGATACCATCGGCAAGACCGCCCTTCTGGAATTCAAAGACTCCAGCGGCAAGACGGTCCTCACCGGCGCCAACCTGGTCTCCGCCCAGGCCGTCTACCAAACCGACGCCTATGGCCGCCAGGTCCCCATGGTTTCCCTAGAATTTAACCGGGAGGGCGCCCAGGCATTTGCCGAACTCACCGCTTCCCACATCGGCCTAGAGGTCCCGATTCTGCTGGACGGCCAGGTAATCTCCTCGCCGGAAGTGCGCACTGCCATCACCGACGGCAAGGCG
>DGZR01000040.1:10528-11063 GCA_002397155.1 Firmicutes bacterium UBA4975
TCCCTGATGAAGAGCCTTTGGGCCGGATTAATCGGCCTGGCCCTGGTCATGGTCTTTATGCTCGTCTTTTACCGCCTGCCCGGCCTCTTGGCTTCCTTTGCCTTACTGGCCTACATCATAATCCTTATGGACGTTCTAGTCGCCCTCAAGGCCGTTCTCACCCTGCCCGGCATTGCCGGGATTATCCTCACGGTGGGCATGGCGGTGGACGCCAACGTCATCATTTTTGAGCGCTTTAAAGAGGAGCTGAGAAACGGCAAGACCCACCGGGCCAGCGTAGTGGCTGCCTTTGACAAAGCCCTCTCCTCAATTTTGGACGGAAACATCACCACCCTCATCGTGGCCGCTATCCTCTACGCCTTGGGCACCGGACCCATTCGGGGCTTTGCCCTCACTCTTTCCCTGGGGATAATCTGCAGCATGTTCACTGCCATTGTCGTCACCAAGATGATGATGACCAATTTGGTGGGTTCCAACACCGTTAAGCGCAATTGGTCCTTGGGGGTGAAAGGATAATGTATTTTGACTTTGTAGG
>DGZR01000040.1:11314-12203 GCA_002397155.1 Firmicutes bacterium UBA4975
AACTTTGGCATTGACTTTACCGGGGGCACCCGGCTCATGCTCAACCTGCCCGGAGGGTTCACCACCTCCCAGGTCCGGGACGTGCTCCGGACGGTGGAGGCCGTCGATGCTTCCGGCCGCACCGTCACTTTGGAAAAAAGTTACATTCAAAAAGTAGTGGGCTCTGAAGGCGACGAAGTGATCATCCGCTCGGTATCCCTGACCGAAAAAGAGCGGGCCAGCCTTTTGGCGGCCATCGAGGTCCAGTGGCCGGACTTTGGCGAAGAGGACATTAAAAACGTCGAGGACGTGGGCCCGGTAGTAGGGGGAGAACTGGTGCGCAATGCCCTGTTGGCATTGTTCCTCGCTTCGGTGGGCATGGTCATCTACATCACCCTCCGTTTCCAGCTCAAATTCGCCCTGGCCGCCATCATTGCCTTGCTCTTTGACTCCTTTGTCGTCATCGCCGCTTTCTCGGTTTTCCAACTAGAGGTGAACAGCCCCTTTGTCGCCTCGGTGCTGACCATAGTGGGTTACTCCATTAACGACACCATCGTCATCTTTGACCGCATCCGGGAAAATCTGCGCCTCAACCCCAGCCTGAAGACCCTGCCCGCCACATTGAACCTGAGCATCAATCAGAGCCTGCTCAGGAGCATCAACACCTCACTCACCACCCTCATCGTGGTGGGGGTCCTCTTGTTTGCCGGGGGAGAAACCCTGAAAGACTTTACCCTGCCCCTCTTTATCGGCATCATCTGCGGCACCTTTTCCTCGATCTTCCTGGCCGGTCCCCTTTGGTTCGAGATGAAAATGAGGGAGAGCAAGGCCCGCGCCTAAACAAAAAAAAGATACGACGGCTTCTGCGGAAGACCGTCTTTTTGTGTCAGGGGGACAGGCTCCTGACACA